>JBBAOY010000052.1:7476-14504 GCA_040401095.1 Limnohabitans sp. | reverse complement strand
GATATGACAGGCGTCCATCCTGAAACCTATGCCACGGTGGAGCGCATCATCTCGCACACGGGCAAACCAGTCGCAGAGTTGATGGGGCGTGCGGACATGCTCAAAACGCTCAAGCCTGAACTCTTTGCCAACGATTCGGTGGGTGTCATCACCGTCAAAGATATATTGAGCGAGTTAGAAAAACCAGGCCGCGATCCACGACCCGATTTCAAAGTGGCCAAGCTGCAAGATGGCGTAGAAGACATCCAAGATTTAAAAGTAGACATGGTGCTCGAAGGCACGGTCAGTAACGTCGCGGCATTTGGTGCATTCGTTGATTTGGGCGTTCACCAAGATGGGCTCATCCATGTCAGCCAATTGAGCAATAAGTTCATCACCGATGCTCGTGAGGTTGTGAAAACAGGTGATATCGTCAAAGTCAAAGTGCTTGAAGTCGATGTGCCGCGCAAACGCATTAGCTTGACGATGAAACTCGATGCAGCACCCGTCAGAAAAGATGGCGCGAAAGACAACCGCTTTGAATTTGCGGGCAAGGACAATCGGCAAATCAGTGGCGGTAGTTTTACGCCAAACCATGCACAGCGGGGTCCTACGCACACTTCGCAGGCTAAGGAAGGTTCAGCTATGGCCTCAGCATTCGCAAAATTACAAGGTCTAAAAAAGTAAATCTTCAGAACTGTTTCAGTCCATGAAAGCACTCAAATTATTTGCGGGACCCAAGGCGTTCGAACATATACAACGCAATGGTTTGCGCGCCAAACATATCGGTGTGATCCCAGGCGCTGCGGGTGGGCCTAAGGGTCTGATACTCGGCCCATTAGACCGATTTATTTTTGGGGAATGGTTACCGCAAAGCGATCAACCCTTAGATTTAGTTGGCGCGTCCATTGGTGCTTGGCGCATGGCGACTGCTTGTTTGAACGATTCGGTGCACAGTCTGAAAAAACTGGAGCACGATTACATACACCAGCACTATGACGTGCAACCAGGTCAGAAGCGCCCTAGCGCCAAGCAAGTAAGCGATGCATTTGGTGCCAGTTTGCAGAGTTTTTATGGTGGTCGCATGGAGGAAGTGCTAAACCACCCCAGGTACAGATTGCATGTCGTGACATCCCACGGCAAACATCTATTAAACCGAGAGCATCGCGTTTGGACACCTCTGGGATATACAGTGGCGTATCTCACCAACCTGGTCAGTCGGCCTGCGATGGCAGAGTGGCTAGAACGTATCGTGTTTTCTGCATCGCATGCAAAACTGCCATTTAGCACGCAAGACTTCAAAACCCAACACTTAGCTTTAACTACAAGCAACTTCATGCCAGCCATACAAGCAAGTTGCTCGATTCCTTTCGTGTTGCAAGCGGTGCATGACATTCCAAACGCACCCACTGGCGCATACTGGGACGGCGGTATTACCGACTACCACTTGCATTTGAATTACCAAACGACCAGCACCAGCCCCATTGTTTTGTATCCCCATTTTCAAAAAGCGGTAGTGCCTGGTTGGCTGGATAAAGCCTTGAAGTGGCGACATGCAGCCACGCCGTTTTTAGACAATATGGTGTTGTTAGCGCCGAACCCTGAGTGGGTGGAATCGTTACCCAACGGCAAACTTCCCGATCGCAGCGACTTTGTGACCTACGGACACGATTTGTCTGCGCGTGTGAAAGTTTGGAGCGATGCGGTCAGCGCCAGCCAACAACTTGCCGATGAGTTTGCGCAGTGGTTAGAGCAGCCTGATATCGCTTTGGTAGAAAAACTCTAAATCCAACAGCTCTAAATACAATTGCTCTGAATCTAACTGTTCTAAATCCAGTAACTTTTGCCCCAAGTTACATAGACGATTCCAGCATCTCGCGGTATTCCTGAGCCGTCGCAATACGCGGATTGGTTTTATGACAATGGTCTGCCATAGCGCCTTCAATGACTTTGTCGAACCAAGCGCGGTCAACGCCCATCTCAGCAAGCCCTTTAGGCAAACCGAGTCTGGCGTTCATCGCAGTAATGGCTTGCGCAACTGCTTCGGCAGCCTCCATAGAAGACTTAGCCGATGCATCCGCACCGCCTACATCGCCCAAACCCATGGCATAGGCCATGCGCTGCATGCGTTTGTCACGTTGCACCGATTCGGCGTGCGCATTGAAACGCACAACGGCAGGTAGAAACATGGCATTGAGCGTACCGTGGTGGAGTTTTGGATTGACACCGCCCAAGCTGTGGCTCAGGCTATGCACACATCCCAACCCCTTTTGAAATGCCATAGCGCCTTGCATAGAAGCACTCATCATGTTCAAGCGGGCATCGCGGTCTTGGCCGTTGTTGGTAGCACGCTCGATATAGGCCCATCCACGGGTTAGACCATCTAAGGCGATGCCGTCTGCTGGTGGATTAAATGGCGCCGCCATAAAAGTTTCCATGCAATGCGCAATCGCATCCATGCCTGTAGCAGCTGTCAACGAAGGTGGTAGGCCCAGCGTGAGTTCTGGGTCCAGCAGCGCAACTTTGGGGACCAAATGCCAAGAATGAAAACCCAATTTACGGCCATCGTCCACGATAACGATCGCACCGCGCGCGACTTCGCTTCCAGTGCCAGCAGTCGTAGGGACAGCAATCAAAGGGCAAACGGCAGGGGTGATTTTGGGAGAACCACCTTCGATGGTCGCATAAGTTTTTAAAGCACCTTCGTGGGTTGCGGCAATAGCGACACCCTTGGCGCAATCGATGGAGGAGCCACCACCCACTGCGATCAGACCATCGCATTTATTCGCGTGATAAAACGCTACCGCGGCTCTGACAGAGGCTTCGGTAGGGTTAGAGGGCGTTTGGTCAAACACAGCGACCGTCATGCCACCCAAGGCATCGAGTGCCTTTTGCAATATGCCGACCGCTTTGACGCCTTGGTCTGTGACGATCAAGGGGCGGTGGATTGATGATTTTTCGCATTCGGCCTTTAAGGTGCTAAGCACGCCGAAGTCAATCTGGATATTGGTGATGTAGAGAATTTGAGACATGGCACACTATAAAAGCCTTCAGCCTAATTTTCATCACTATGAGTCACCCAAGTAACCCTTATACGCAACTCACGCCTCGCACCCAAGAAGTCCTGCAAGCCATTGCCAAAGCTGGACGTCCTCCCATCGCCACCCTAACTGCGCACCAAGCCAAAGAGGCTTACGCTTTGGGTGCTGGGATTTTGGAAGCACCGATGCCCACTATGGCCAGGGATGAAACTCTGCAAATCTCGGTGCGCGATGGCACGCAACTGCGTGCCAAGTTGTGGTCACCTGTGTCTCCTGAAGCTAGCCCCGCCTTACCTGTTTTGCTGTACTTTCACGGCGGTGGCTTTACGGTCGGCAGCCCAGAAACGCATGAGGGCGTCTGCAAACAATTGGCCCATTTGGCGCAATGTGCAGTGGTGTCATTGGATTACCGTTTAGCCCCTGAATATAAATTTCCAACCGCGCACCGCGATGCCATCGATGCTTTGAAGTGGTTAGCACAGCACGCCCAAGCGCTGGGCTTGGACGCGCAACGCATTGCCGTTGGTGGTGATAGCGCCGGCGGCACGCTCACAGCTGCTACGGCCATAGGTGCGCGCGACGCGGGTATCGCGTTGCGCTTGCAACTCATGTTTTATCCAGGATGCGCGGCTGACCACATGGCGTCTGCCGACACATTTGCAGAAGGCTTCTTGCTAGAGAAGGACAGCATCGACTACTTCTACGGCCACTATTTAGAACACCCCAGCCACCGCCAAGATCCCTTGTTCTCGCCATTGGTAGAAGCCAATGTGTCTGATGTTGCGCCAGCATGGATCGGGCTGGCCGAGTGCGACCCATTGGTGGATGAAGGCATTGCCTATGGCGACCATTTGCGCATGGCAGGCGTTCCTGTCGATTTAGAGATTTACAAAGGCGTGGTGCATAGTTTTATCCAGATGGGACGGATGATTCCTGAGGCCTTGACTGCCCATGCTGATGCAGCAAAGGCCTTGAGAACTGCCTTTCAATCTAGGGAGTTCGTATGACGCGCAACGATTTTCGATTGCTGCACCGTCTTCGGGTGCGCTGGGTTGAGGTGGACATACAAAAAATTGTATTCAACGGCCACTACCTGATGTACTTCGACACCGCCATGGCGGACTACTGGCGCGCATTGGCCATTCCCTATGAAGAGACTATGCACCAGCTGGGCGGTGATTTGTACGTCAAAAAAGCCAGTTTGGAATACCACGCGTCTGCCCAGTACGACGATAGGTTGGATGTGGGCTTGCGTTGTGAGCGCATCGGTAATTCGTCTATCCAGTTTGTCGGCGGGATATTTTGTGGTGATCAATTGTTGATCACCGGTGAATTACTTTACGTGTACGCCAATCCCAACACCAAAACCTCCATGCCCGTGCCACAGGTGTTGCGTGAAACCATGCTGGGCTTCGAAGAAGGGCAAACAGTCACCACCTTGGAAACAGGTCAATGGAGTACTTTGAAAGAGAAAGCCCAGCCCGTGCGTACCCAAGTGTTTGTACAAGAACAAGGCATCGATACCAAAGAAGAATGGGACTCAGCTGACGCGGATGCTGTGCACGCAGTGATCACCAACCGTTTTGGACATCCTTTGGGGACAGCACGTTTGTTGAAGAAGTCCCCAGGGGTTGCCCAGATCGGGCGCATGGCTGTGGTGCGCGTGATGCGCGGGTCGGGGCTTGGTGGGCAGTTGTTAAACGCCTTGGTGGATATTGCCAAAGCGCGTGGGGACAAAGAGGTGCACTTACACGCCCAATGCAGCGCCCAAGCTTTCTATGCGCGGGAGGGGTTTATGCCTGTAGGCGAACCGTTTGATGAGGTTGCAATAGCGCATATTGAAATGCGTAAAGTGCTGGCTTCTAGATAACGCTAGTTAAGAGCTGTATTTACTGCCCTGTCGCAAATTAGCTTAGAAGCTTAGAAGCTTAAATATCGTCTTTCAAAACATAAGGCAAAGGTAAGGCATGTAGTTGCGGTCCCGAATTTGAGCCTACATGAAGCGCCTTGTGTTCATCCACCACGGTAGTTTGAAGTTCCACAATGGCGTAGGTCTGGTCATTCACGGTGGCGACTTGCGCTACCAAGCCACAGGGTTGGTCCGTGGCGTCGCTGGTAAAAATTTCTTGTCCGGCTGAGATAGCTCCAGCGCTTTCCACCACATAAGCTCGCCGCTTTAAGGTGCCCCTGAACTGGCTTCGGGCAACCACTTCTTGTCCGGGATAGCAACCCTTTTTGAAATTCACGCCATCGACCGACTCGTAATTGAGCATTTGCGGCACAAAGGCTTCAAAGGTGGCAAGTTCCACCCATGCAATACCACTCATGACTTCGCCTAACTGCCAATGCGCAGGGTCTAGGGCAGGGTATTGCGACAAGTCGGGGGCGCTAGAAGCCATCATGAGCGCGCGGGGTTGGCCCATTGCAGGGTAAAGCGTCAACACATGCGCTTTGGCATAATCCCAAGGGATACAACGCCAAGCTTGTTGTGTTGTCGAAAGTTCTTGGGAGCTAGTGTGGGTTCCAGCTTCTTGCGAAATCTTTGCCACAAGAGACGCTAAAGAATTTCCAGCCAAGCCCATCAAATGGAAATCTGCCGTCGCATCCGTCAACTTGACCTTGGCACGCAGGACAAACATCGACAAGCGTTTTACAGTTTGGGCGATCAAATCGCGCCGGCAAACTAACAGCATTTCGTCGGGGCTGGGCTTGCAATACACAAAGCTCGCTTGCATGCGCCCTTTAGCATTGCAAAAAGCGCCCAAATGGCACTGGTCTGCCTTCATCAGCAAGACGTCTTGGGTGAGTTGGTTGTGCAGAAAGTTGGCGGCGTCTTCACCAACTGCGCGAATCACCCCCAAATGGGGCAGGGGGGCCACGCCATCTAGGGCGGGAAATTGGGTAGGTCCAGACATGTGTGAATTATCATGCCCGTCATTGTTAAGCGAATTTTTAAGGTTTAAATGAAACGGATCGGCCAGCTGTTTGGCTCTTTGTTGGTGGTGCTCGTATTACTAGGTGCCGTCACGACATGGTGGGTCATGCGACCTTTGACTTTGACCAACCCGACCGTCGATATCTCCATTGAGCCCCAAACCACGGTGCGCGGCATTGCGCAAGTGGTCACCGATTCAGGGGTAAATGTTGAGCCCGTTTTTTTATATGGGTTTTTTCGAATGAGTGGCCAATCGCGCAAACTACGCGCTGGAAGTTATGAAATCAGCCAAGGCGAATCCGTTCTAGACCTTTTGCGCAAAATCAGCCGCGGCGAAGAAAGCCTGAAAGCGGTGGGATTGATAGACGGCTGGACTTTCAAGCAATTTAGAGCGGCCTTGGCCAAAGCACCCAACCTCAACCACGACAGCCAAGGTCTAAGCGACGCAGAACTCATGGCGCGCTTGGGCAAACCGGGCGTCGCACCGGAAGGGCGTTTTTTTCCAGATACCTACACCTATGGCAAAGGCGCTTCTGAATTACGGGTGATGCAACGCGCGCTCAATGCCATGAACAAGCAACTGGCTGCCGCTTGGGCGCAACGTGACACGTCCATCATCTTGAAAACGCCGGATGAAGCGCTGGTATTGGCCAGCATTGTCGAGAAAGAAACGGGCAAAGAAAGCGACCGCGGGATGATCAGCAGCGTGTTTCACAACCGCCTTCGTATCAACATGCCATTGCAAACCGACCCCACGGTGATTTACGGCATGGGCGATGCATTTGATGGCAATTTACGGCGCGCTGATTTGAAATCAGACCACGCTTGGAACACCTACACCCGCAAAGGACTGCCACCCACCCCTATCGCAATGCCTGGGCGCAATGCGCTGCGCGCCACCCTGCACCCCAATACCAGCAATGCGCTGTATTTCGTAGCGCGCGGGGATGGAAGTAGCGCATTTAGCGAAACGCTGGAAGCACACAATGCCGCTGTCAATCGTTACCAACGCGGTGGCGCTAGCCAGACCAGCAATGGCGCACAGGCAAAATAGGTGTTTTACTGAAATTGGC
>JBBAOY010000052.1:0-7376 GCA_040401095.1 Limnohabitans sp. | reverse complement strand
GAAATTGGCATGACAAAAACTGGGCTATTCATTAGTTTCGAAGGCATCGATGGGGCGGGCAAATCGACCCACATCGAGGGCTTGGCCGCAGCTTTCAAAGACCAGGGCCGTCAAGTCACCTTGACACGGGAGCCGGGTGGCACACCTTTGGCAGAAACCCTGCGTGAGTTGGTATTGCACCAACCGATGGATCCTTTGAGTGAAGCCTTGTTGATATTCGCAGCGCGTCGCGACCACTTGCAACAGGTCATCGAGCCCGCTTTAGCGCGTGGCGATGTGGTGCTGTGCGACCGCTTTACCGACGCCACCTTCGCCTACCAAGGCGGCGGACGTGGCTTTGATTTGTCGGTGCTTAGCCAGTTAGAACAATGGGTGCAGGGCTCTGCAGAAGGTCTTCGCCAGCCAGATTTGACGATATGGTTCGAGTTAGACCCCGTCATTGCGGCCGAGCGTTTGGCTGGTGCCCGTGTACCAGACAGATTTGAGTCGCAACCAGTAGCTTTTTTTGAGCAAGTGCACTTGGGCTATGCCAAACGCGCGGATGCAGATCCTGCACGATTTGCCCGCGTCGATGCGTCTAAAACCAAACATGCGGTTTGGCAGCAAATTACCCGTGCTTTGGTGCAAAAAGGCTGGTTGTCCATCATGGTGGCCACACCGTCTGGGTTGGAATAAAGCATGGCGGATACACAGCTTTCTCCGAAGTCTGGCTCCCAGCTTTCGCCTTGGTTACATCAGCAACTCTCGACTTTGCTTTCACGCCGTGGGCATGCTTGGCTTTTGCAAGGGCCCTCTGGGCTTGGCCAATACAACTTGGCGCTAGAACTTGCCCGCGCTTGGTTGTGTGAAAACACCACCACGGCAGGTGCCTGTTATCAATGTGCCAGTTGCCATTCGGTGGATGTGCGCACGCATCCAGATTTATGCGTGCTCATGCCAGAGACAGTGGCGCTCGAATTGGACTGGCCACTGGACGAAAAATCGCAAAAAGAGATTGACGATAAGAAGAGAAAACCCAGCAAGGAAATTCGCGTAGACGCGGTGCGCGAGATGATTAATTTCACCCAACATACCCGTTCAGGCGGGCATACCAAGGTGGTGCTGATCTATCCTGCAGAGCGTATGAACCACGTCACGGCCAACGCGATTTTGAAAACCTTGGAAGAGCCGCCTGGTGAATGCCGTTTTGTCTTGGCCAGCGAAGCCGCGCATATTCTGCTTCCCACGATTCGTAGCCGTTGTCAGACGCACACCATGGTTTGGCCCGAGGAACAACAAGCCTTGGAATGGTTGGTATTTCAAGGGCTAGTGGCAGCAGACGCGAAAGCCACGTTGCGCGCTGCGGGTGGGCGGCCTGAAGACGCTTTGGACCTTGCCAACGCAGGTCTCAAGGCCACGCAATGGTCAAGTTTTCCTTTGATGGTGAGCCGCGGCCAAGTTGCAGCGCTCGCAGACTTAACCCCTGCTCAAGCGATTGATCGCTTACAAAAACTCTGCCACGACATGCTTGCTATGCATGCGGGCGCGACGCCTAGGTTTTTTGAGGTGGCGGATTTGCAAGCCGTGTTGGGTAATGCTAAAAGTGGTTCAAGTGGTTCAAGTGCTTCAGCTTCGGTTGCTAAGGGA
This sequence comes from Limnohabitans sp., assembly GCA_040401095.1. Lineage (GTDB taxonomy): Bacteria > Pseudomonadota > Gammaproteobacteria > Burkholderiales > Burkholderiaceae_C > Limnohabitans. The sequence continues at coordinate 5,750 of JBBAOY010000052.1, read as the reverse complement.
CCTAGTAACACTGCCTCTCCTGGTGCCATGTATTCCTTGACGCAATGGGCCAAAGACTTGATGGAATCCGCACGCACCGCCCAGCACACGTACAACCCTGGCTTGATGCTGGAGGCTTTGATGGCCCAAGCGCAACAGGCTTTGCGATAAAAATGTTCACCGATTCCCATTGCCATCTGAATTTCCCCGAATTGGCCCAAAACATGGATGCCATTCGTGCTTCTATGGCCGGGGCGCAGGTCGATAGGGCTTTGGTCATCAGCACCCAAATCGAGAAGTTCCCAGAGGTGCATGGTTTGGCTATGCAATTCGACAATTTCTGGGCGACAGTAGGTGTGCATCCTGATAGCGAAGGGGTGCAAGAGCCCTCGGTCGAAGAACTCGTCAAACTCTCCCAGCTTCCCAGAGTGGTCGGCATTGGTGAAACAGGTTTGGACTATTACAGGCTAGAAGGGCGTTCCATCGCTGACATGGAATGGCAACGCCAGCGTTTTCGCAACCATATTCAGGCTGCGCAACAAGTCCGTTTGCCGCTGGTCATCCACACCCGCAGTTCATCCGCTGACACCCTCGCAATCTTGAAAGAAGAGGGCGAAGACGGATCCGCAAATAGTGCGGGAGGGGTTTTTCATTGCTTCACAGAAACAGCAGAAGTAGCGCGCGCGGGGCTTGATTTGGGCTTTTACATCTCGTTTTCAGGAATTTTGACCTTCAAAAATGCCCAAGATTTGCGAGACGTCGCCAAGTTTGTTCCCATGGACCGCATCTTGATTGAGACCGACAGCCCCTATTTGGCCCCAGCGCCCCATCGGGGCAAAACCAATAATCCGTCTTATGTCCCTTTTGTGGCTAAGCAAATTGCGGAGATCAAAGGCGTGTCGGTAGAGGCCGTGGCTGAGGCCACCAGTCACAATTTTGAACAGTTATTTAGCGGTGTTTTAAATTGAGAATTAACTTTAAGATACTTATATATCTATATGTTTTAATTGGATTTTCAATCTCCAAGGCGGGTGCTTTTGACGATTTTTTCAAGGCTATTGTTTTTGACCAAGTGCCTGTTGTCGGTAGCCTCATTAAGCGCGGAATGGACCCCAATACACCCACAGAAAAGGGCGAACCTGCCTTAGTTTTTGCCATCCGATCTGGCGCCCCAAAGACAGTTGCCTATCTACTGAAGCAACCTGGAATTCAGATTGACGCTACCAACGCAGCAGATGAGACTGCCTTAATGTTGGCGGCCAACGCCAATGACCTCGTATCGGCTAATTTGCTGATTGAAGCGGGTGCTTCAGTGAACCGACCTAACTGGACGCCGTTGCATTACGCCGCCAGCAAAGGCCATACAGCCATGATGCGCTTACTGATAGAAAACGACGCCTATATTGACGCTGAGAGTCCCAATGGAACCACGCCATTGATGATGGCCGCTTATTACGCAACGCCTAACGCCGTCAAACTCATGCTGGAAGAAGGTGCCGATCCAACCTTGCAAAACCAAGATGGACAAACCGCATTAGCTATGGCCGTGTCTAAAGACAAACTTCTAAGCGTCAAATACATCAGGGCTTTTATAGAGGCCTTGGAACTAAGAGAGAACCAGTAGGCTTGGGCTTGAAAGTACTTTACAGACACTACGATTTAACTTTACATAATATACATCGTATGAAATTAAATTAAAGTTGGCGTATCAAGCCTTAACTGGAGATAGCAGTTAAAAAGCGCCGAATCTATTTTTAAGAATGCGCATGATGCGCCCACAAAATCAAAGCTTCACGATCCTCAACCACCAAGCTCACTTTTTTACCAACTGGCAAACACACCTTGGTTTGCACATGGCCAAAAGGTAAATCAGTCAACACAGGCGTTTTAATTTGACTACGCAACCAATCTACAACGCTTTGCAGCTTAAAACCTTTGTCATGTGGAGTTAGTTTGTAATGGGTGAACTGACCCAAAACCACCGCCTTTTGCAGAGCCAAAACGCCAGAATGCAACAACTGGGTGAGCATGCGCTCGATACGGTATGGCTGTTCGCTGATGTCTTCTAAAAACAAAACGCCGCCCTTAACTTGCGGAAAATAAGGCGTACCCAGCAAACTCACCAGCACCGACAAATTGCCCCCCCATAAAACTGCGTCTTGCGCCCAAACGCCCTCTCGTTTGTTTGATAAAGCCTTTGCACAAGCAGCAGTCAATCGCCATCCTGCCCCTTCGCCCTGCCCGCTCAGCATGTCGTCAAAGCACGCCTCCATGATGTCGTCGGGTTGCTCTTGGCCAAAATCTTCTCCCAAGGCGGGACCAGACCAGGATTGGGCACCTGTTTTGGCCAACAAAGCATTTTGAAAAGCGGTGAAATCGCTCAAACCTACAAAACGCATACCTTTTTGAACCGCTTTGGCTACCTTCTTGTAATCGATACCCGGCAAGATCCTAGTGAAACCATATCCGCCGCGGCTAATCAACGCCACATCGGCACCGCTACTAGCCGCCCGATGGATGGCCGCTAATCGGGTAGCGTCGTCGCCCGCAAAACGCGTGCTGGTGCTGAGCGCGTCTGCATCTACCTCAACGGCGTGTCCCAGTTTTTTTAAACGACTGAGGCCACGTTTAAAAGACTGCTTATCGCGCACTGCGCCGCTGGGTGAGTAAATGTAAATATGTGCCATAGGACAGATAGGGTTTCAAAAAGGTTAGATGTTGTTGGGAGACTTTTCCGTCTTCTTCTGCGCTCGGCGCATTTCAAAAAAGCTTTGTAACACCTGCACGCATTCCTCTGCCATCACCCCGCCGGTAACTTGCGTTTGGTGGTTAAGTTGTGGGTTGTCAAATAGATTCAGTACCGAACCCGCAGCGCCGGTCTTAGGTTCGGTGGCGCCGTAGACCACACGCGCAAGGCGTGCATGCATGGCAGCGCCGCTGCACATGGCGCACGGCTCTAAGGTGACGTAGAGGGTGCAGTCTTCTAGCCTGTAATTGCCAATGTTTTGGGCAGCAAGACGCAGGACATTGATTTCGGCGTGGGCGGTGGGGTCGTTTTGACCTAAAGGCGCGTTATGGGCAGAAGCGATGACTTGGCCATCTTTGACCACCACGGCACCGACAGGAACCTCGCCAGCTAAAAAAGCCTTTTTGGCTTGCACCAATGCAAGTTGCATGAAGTGCGCATCTTGCTCAGACATGCGGTAGGTGGACCGCTAGGCCACTTAAAACTTACGCTTAGCGGCAGGCCCTGTATTGGGTGCCTTGCCTTCGATGTGGCGGAATGTCACACGGGCTTTGTTCATGTCGTACGGAGAGAGTTCTACGGTGACTTTGTCGCCTTCAATAATGCGGATACGGTGCAGGCGCATTTTTCCGGCGGTGTATGCAATCAGGGAGTGACCGTTCTCAAGGGTGATGCGATAACGCGAGTCGGGCAACACCTCGTTGACGACACCCTTCATCTCGATCATTTCTTCTTTTGCCATTTGTATAGTCTTTTATCCGTAAATTACCTGAATCGGCTATTGTAGGATGCTTCTGACTAAATTGAAGGAGACACACCATGCAACTTACCCCAGAACAACGTCAACACTTTGACGAACACGGTTATTTGTTTTTCCCAAGCCTTTTTAGCCCGCAAGAAACACAAAATTTAGTGGATGCCGTGCCCGAGTTGTACAGCCGGCAAGAAGCCTACAACGTGCGCGAAAAAGGCAGCCAAGCGGTGCGCACCAACTTTGCAGCCCACATGTACAGCAAACCCTTCGCCAAATTGGCGCGTCACCCTCGGATGGTGGACCCAGTCGAAGACTTGTTTGGCGAAAAACTCTACATGCACCAATTCAAAATCAACGGCAAGATGGCGTTTGAAGGGGATGTGTGGCAATGGCACCAAGATTACGGCACGTGGCTCAATGACGACATGATGCCCACCGAGCGCGCGATGAACGTGGCTATCTTTTTAGACGATGTCAACGCATTCAACGGCCCCTTGATGTTCATCCCCGGCAGCCACAAAAAAGGCGTGGTCGATGCCAAGCATGACCTCACCACCACCAGCTATCCCCTTTGGACGGTAGACAACGCACTCATCACCCAATTGGTGCAGCGCGCGGGTGACAAAAAAGGCGGCATCGTCAGCCCCACTGGACCTGCTGGCTCGATGATCTTGTTCCACAGCTGCTTGGTCCATGCGTCTACCAGCAACCTCTCGCCCTGGAACAGGGTCAGCGTTTACCTAAGCTTGTGTGCTGTGTCGAACCACATCCGCAGACACAAGCGCCCCGAATACATCGCGCACAGAGATTTCACGCCCATCGATTGTTTACCCGATGATTGTTTGATCAAAGACTACCCTGTCGATTTGCCATGGGCTAACGGCATGCCAGCCAGCGCCATGGAAACTTCTTTGGAAGAAATGCAGGTTGCCGCATGAATTTGCATGCCAAGCTCTTACAACGCCAAGCAGAGAACCGGCCTATTCGCATTGGCTTGATTGGCGCTGGCAAATTTGGGTCCATGTATTTGGCGCAAATTCCCAGAACGCCCGGCGTGCATTTGGTGGGGATTGCGGATTTATCACCTGACGCCGCACGCACCAACCTAGCGCGCGTGGGCTGGAACCCAGACAAAATAAAAGCCACATCCTTGGACCAAGCCATCAAAGAAGGCAGCACCTGCATTTCTGAGGATTGGCAAAGTTTGGTGCGTCACCCTGCTATTGACATCGTGGTGGAGTGCACTGGCTCACCACACCATGCTGTTGACCACATTTTGGAAGCCTTTGCACATGGCAAACACGTGGTCAACGTGACGGTGGAAGCCGATGCATTTTGTGGCCCTCTTTTAGCCAAACGCGCGCAAGCTGCAGGCGTGGTGTATTCACTCGCATTTGGCGACCAACCCGCTTTGATTTGCGATTTGGTCGATTGGGCCCGCACTTGTGGCTTTCCCGTGGTGGCAGCTGGGCGCGGTCACAAATGGTTGCCACATTTTTGTGAATCCACACCAGAGACTGTCTGGGGCTATTACGGCTTAACACCAGAGCAAGCCGCGCGTGGTGGTTTGAACCCCAAAATGTTCAACAGCTTTTTAGATGGTTCCAAGCCATCGATTGAAAGCACGGCTGTTTCCAACGCCACAGGCTTGGGTGTGCCCAGTAACGGTTTGTTGTATCCGCCCGCAAGCGTCGAAGATATTCCCTACGTCACGCGCCCTATTTCTGAAGGCGGCGTGTTGGAACGCAAAGGCATGGTGGAAGTCATCTCCTCATTAGAAGCAGATGGCCGACAAATTCCTTACGACATCCGTATGGGTGTGTGGGTCACCGTGGAAGCCGAAACCGACTACATCAAAAACTGTTTTGAAGAATACAACGCACATACAGATCCATCAGGTCGCTATTTCACGCTTTACAAACGTTGGCATTTGATTGGTTTAGAAGTCGGCGTTAGCGTGGCCAGTGTTGCTTTACGCAACGAACCAACAGGCGTTGCAACACACTGGAACGCCGATGTAGTAGCCACTGCTAAACGCGATCTGAAACCGGGCGAGTTGCTCGATGGCGAAGGCGGTTACACCGTGTGGGGCAAATTACTACCCGCGGCTACTTCTAAAAAAATGGGCGGCTTGCCTTTAGGCTTAGCCCATGGCGTCAAAGTGGTGCGTCCTGTTGCCAAAGGTCAAAGCCTCAGTTGGGACGATGTGGCCATGGACACCACCACGCACGCCTACAAAATTCGCCGCGAAATGGAAGCGGGTTATAGCTT
>JBBAOY010000051.1:3032-14869 GCA_040401095.1 Limnohabitans sp. | reverse complement strand
TACTCCACCGCCTTGACCATATCCTCAACCACCTTCTTAGCATCCCCAAACACCATCATGGTCTTATCCATATAAAAGAGTTCGTTGTCCAAGCCAGCGTAACCCGCTGCCATCGAACGCTTGTTAACGATGATGGTTTTGGCTTTGTAGGCTTCCAAAATCGGCATGCCGTAGATGGCCGAGCCTTTGATCATCGCGGCGGGGTTGACCACGTCGTTGGCGCCCAAGATGATGGCCACGTCGACTTGTCCGAATTCGCCGTTGATGTCTTCCATCTCAAACACTTGGTCGTAAGGCACTTCGGCCTCCGCCAGCAGCACGTTCATGTGGCCGGGCATGCGTCCCGCCACAGGATGGATCGCATATTTCACGCTGATGCCTTTGTGCATCAGCTTCTGTGCTAATTCGTTGACCGCATGCTGGGCGCGCGCCACAGCCAAGCCGTAACCGGGGACGATCACTACGCTCTCCGCATTGGCCAAGATGTAAGCCGCGTCATCCGCGCTACCGCTTTTGACAGGGCGTTGCTCTTGCGATCCGGTGACCGCAGTCCCCGTCTCGGCACCAAAGCCGCCCAAGATCACGCTGAAGAACGAGCGGTTCATCGCCTTACACATGATGTAGCTCAGAATCGCGCCCGAGCTGCCCACCAATGATCCGGCAATGATCAACATGCTGTTGTTTAACGAAAAGCCAATGCCCGCAGCAGCCCAGCCAGAGTAGCTGTTGAGCATCGATACGACCACAGGCATGTCCGCGCCACCAATCGGGATGATGATCAACACACCCATCACAAAGGACAAGAACAACATGGCCAAAAAGGCTGTCCAGTCTTCGGTTATGACAAACATCAGGCCCAAACCGATGGTTGCCAAGCCCAACACCAAGTTCAGCATGTGCTGGCCCGAGAAACTCACCGGCGCGCCTTGGAACAAGCGGAATTTGTATTTGCCTGAGAGCTTGCCAAACGCAATCACCGAGCCGCTGAAAGTGATCGCGCCAATCGCAGCACCTAAGAACAGCTCCAAACGGTTGCCGGTTGGAATAGGGAAGCGACGCATCATCTCAGTAATAACCATGCCTGATGCGGTTTGTATGCCAGAGGCAATTTCCTCAGGGGGTGGTGTGATGCCAAAGGCCCATGGCTCGGCGACTGCCGCTACACCGATGAACACGGCAGCCAAACCAATCATGCTGTGCATAAAGGCGACCAACTCTGGCATCTTGGTCATCTCGACGCGTTGCGCCATGATCGTGCCCGCGCTACCACCAATCACCAACCCGCCCAAGACCCAGCCCATGCCCAAGGCAGAGCCAGAGAGCTTCAAGATAAGCGCCGCCGTGGTAATCACCGCGATGGTCATGCCCAACATACCAAACATATTGCCGCGAATCGACGTGGTGGGGTGGCTCAAACCTTTCAAGGCTTGGATAAAACAAATGCTCGCTACCAAATACAGCAGCGTCACCAAATTCATGGTCACAAAGTCCATATTCATGCCTTGTCTCCTTGGGGAGCTTTAGCAGGCTTGTCTTTTTTCCTGAACATCTCGAGCATGCGACGCGTGACCATGAAGCCACCAAACACATTCACCGCGGCCAAGGCCACCGCCAACACGCCCATGGTTTTACCCAAGGTGGTGGTGGTCATCGCGGCGGCCAACATGGCACCAACGATCACGATGGCGGAGATGGCATTGGTCACCGCCATCAAAGGCGTGTGCAAGGCAGGTGTCACAGTCCAGACCACGTGGTAACCCACGTAGATGGCCAACACAAAAATAATCAAATTCACAAGGGTAGGAGAGACGGCGTCCATGGTGTGTAGTTCCTCAAATTCATTTCTTGACGACCGCGCCATCGCGGGTCATCAAACAAGCGGCGACGATGTCGTCTTCCATATCGATATGTAGCGCACCTTCTTTGTTGATGATGAGCTTTAAAAAGTCCAACACGTTGCGGGCATACAAGGCGCTGGAGTCTGCGGCAACCAAAGCAGGCAAATTGGTTTCTCCCACCAAGGTGACGCCATGTTTGATCACGGTTTTGCCAGCCTCTGTCAGCGGGCAGTTACCGCCTACGCCATCAGGGCCTTTGCCAGCGGCGATGTCGATGATGACCGAGCCAGGTTTCATGGCTTTGACCATGTCTTCGCTCACCAACTCAGGGGCTGCACGTCCGGGAATCAAGGCGGTAGTGATGACCAAGTCGGCCTGCGCAACACGCTTGGCGACTTCGACTTTTTGGCGGTCTAGCCAACTCGCGGGCATGGGGCGGGCGTAACCACCCACACCTTCAGCGGCTTCTTTTTCTTCGGCGGTCTCGAAAGGCACGTCGATGAATTTGGCACCGAGTGACTCGACTTGTTCTTTCACGCTGGGGCGCACGTCGGTGGCTTCAATCACCGCGCCTAAACGCTTGGCCGTCGCGATGGCTTGCAAGCCTGCGACGCCAACGCCCAAGATAACGACGCGGGCGGCTTTCACTGTACCGGCGGCGGTCATCAACATGGGCACAAAGCGTTGGTATTTGTCTGCGGCCAGCATCACAGCTTTGTAGCCTGCAATGTTGGCTTGTGAAGACAACACGTCCATGCTTTGCGCGCGGGTAGTACGGGGGGCGGCTTCCAGAGCAAAGCTGGTAGCGCCAGCACTGGCTAAGCGTTGCAAACCTTCGGCATTGAAGGGCTCCAACATGCCGACCACTGCACTGCCGCTCTTGACAGAAGACGCTTCGTTGGCTTGCGGGCCACGAACCTTTAACACCAAGTCGCTGGCCCATGCGCTGGCTGCATTGGTGACTTGCACGCCAACAGCTGTATAGGCTTCATCTGTCACGCTGGCTGCGACGCCTGCGCCACTTTGGACACGGATGCTGTGGCCTTGTGCGATGAGTTTTTTGGCCGTTTCGGGCGTAATAGCCACACGGGTTTCTCCGGCCGTTGTCTCGGCTGGCACGCCAATCAGCATGGGGATCTCCTCTAGATGGGGGTTGTCTAAATCACAAAAGCATAAGGTTACCCCAGAATAGGTCGGCTCCTTAGCGGCCGAGTACGAAAGATAATCCTGCTATGCACCTATTGACCATGGCCCCATGACACACAAACCACGCGTTGTAGTGGGCTTAAGCGGGGGAGTGGACTCTGCGGTCAGCGCCTACTTGCTCAAGGAGCAGGGCTTCGAAGTGATCGGCGTTTTTATGAAAAACTGGGAAGACGATGATGACAGCGAATACTGCTCGTCCAATATCGACTTCCTTGACGCCGCCTCTGTCGCCGATGTGCTGGGCATAGAAATCGAGCACGTCAACTTCGCCGCGGAATACAAAGACCGTGTTTTTGCTGAGTTTTTACGCGAATACCAAGGCGGCAGAACGCCAAACCCGGACATTTTGTGCAACGCAGAAATCAAGTTCAAGGCTTTCTTGGACCACGCCATGCGGCTTGGCGCAGAAAAAATCGCCACAGGCCACTATGCAAGGGTGCGTGAGGTTGACGGGCAATTCCAATTGCTCAAAGGCTTAGACGCCAGCAAAGACCAAAGCTATTTTTTGCACCGATTGAACCAAGCGCAATTAGCCAAAACTTTGTTTCCAGTTGGCGAGTTAGAAAAAACCGAGGTGCGCCGCATTGCAGACGCCATCGGTTTGCCCAACGCTAAGAAAAAAGATTCGACAGGTATTTGTTTTATTGGCGAGCGCCCGTTTCGCGAGTTTTTGAATCGCTATATCGCCAACGCGCCCGGCCCCATCAAAAACGAACTTGGCCAACGCATTGGTGAGCACGTGGGTTTGAGCTTTTACACACTGGGGCAGCGCCAAGGGCTCGGCATTGGCGGGCTGAAAGCCAAAGGCCAAGTGCGTGGCGGTGGCGAACACACGCCTTGGTTTGTCGCTCGCAAAGACCTCGCAACCAACACTTTGTACGTTGTGCAGGGCCATGACCACCCTTGGTTGCTTTCCAGCCAATTGACTGCCGACAACTTGAGTTGGTGCGCTGGCTCAGCGCCGAGCGAAGGCCACTATGGCGCGAAAACGCGTTACCGACAGGCCGATGCGGGTTGTACTTTTGCGACAACCGCAAACATGATGCAACTGTCATTTACAGATCCGCAATGGGCTGTCACCCCCGGCCAGTCGGCGGTTTTGTATGACGGGGAGGTGTGTCTAGGGGGTGGCATCATTGCCAGCGCCGAGACTTCTGTGTTTAATCAAGCCCTTGGATAAATTGAAGCGTAATGCCCTTTGAGTAGGGTGCATGCAAAAAATCAACAGGAGAAAGCACAATGAGCCGAATTGAAGCCGCCGCGCCCCGTGTTGCTATGGACATGCAAATGGCCAAAATGGCAGAAAAAGCCAAGCAACAAGAGCGGCCAATGAAGGCGAAGGAGGTACCGCTACCTCCGCCTGCCAAGGAAAATGTCAAAGTAGAAACCGCCCCCGCTGTAAATATTTACAACAGTAAGGGGATTGTGGCCAAGCTTTGAAACGAAGGCCTATCTATAGACCTCTCGCCTATTTCCAATTCGTAGAACCCGAACCACGATGCGTTGGTCTTGGATGTCGCAGATGATGCGCCAATCGCCCACTCGGTATTTCCAATAGCTACCCAAGCGCTGCCCTGACAAGGCTTCGCCAATATCGCGCGGGTTTTCAAGTTGACCCACCCGCACACGCAAAAACCCCACCAAACGTGTTTGGATTTGTTTGTCTAGCTTGCGCAGATCTTTGAGTGCATCAGGGTCAAATTCAATTTGCCAAACCAAGCTCGCGCTCCACTTCCTCAAGCGATATGGTTTTACGGTTTTTACGCGCGCGTGCTTGGGATAGGTAGAGGTCTTCGAGATCGTCTAAATGCTCCAATATGGCCTCTCTGGCCAAAGCAGTTTTGGTCAAGCCCGTTTCTTGGGCAAGAAGACCAAGACGCGCTTCAATGTTTTCTGGCAATCGAATGGCAAGCATGGCGGCTCCTGTTTTGCTATACAAGTATAGCGGGCTTAGCTCTAAAACGGGATATCGTCATCCATATCATCAAAGCCACCCTTGGCAGGCACTTTAGCGCCCGCTGAAGCGGGCGCTACTGACGCTGCTGTTGGCTTAGCCGCAGGCGCGCGGGTGTAGCCACCCTCTTCGCCACCGCCACTTGGAGCACCCATACCTTCACGTCCGCCCAAGAGTTGCAACTCGGTAGCAATGATGTCGACGGTGTTTTTTTCTAAGCCAGTGGTTTTGTCGGTATAGGTACCGTATTTCAGGCGGCCTTCCACGTAAATAGGACGGCCTTTTTTGACGAACTCGCCGGCGATTTCAGCCAAGCGGTCATAAAACGTGATCCGATGCCACTGGGTGTCTTCGATCATCTCGCCGCTGTTGCGGTCTTTGCGTTTGCTAGATGTGGCCACGCTGACGTTGGCCACGGCTTGGCCGCTGGGTAAGTAGCGGACTTCGGGGTCGCGTCCGCAGTTGCCGACCAAGATGACTTTGTTCACAGATGCCATGGGATTTTTCCTCCAGAGATAGGTTAATTATGCGTTTTTCGGTTGTGGAACCACCATGGGCCACGCTACCACCAACCAAAGCACCATCAGTAAAGTGCAACTTACAAAGATTCCTTGTGTGCCATACAACTTCGCGCCCAATCCACCGAGCCAACCACCCGCAAAGAAGCCCAGCGACTGCAAGGTGTTGTAGAGGCCCATCGCGGCGCCCCGCGAGGCCTGTGGTGCCACCCGTGACGTCAAACTCGGCATCGTCGCTTCCAGTGCGTTAAAACCACAAAAGAAAAGAAACAGCAGCGCCGCCAAGGCCTGCAATGACGGGGTGATAGAAGCCACCCACAGCAGGGCGAGTTGCACCACCGCGATCATGGCAACCGCCGCCAAGAACGCGGCGCGCAAAAACCCACGCCGCTCCATGGCAAAAACCGCGCCCATCACCACAAAAGAAGCTACTACAGCAGGCAAGTAAATCTGCCAATGGTCAAGTTTGGCCAATCCGGCTTGCACCAACATGGCCGGAATCGCCACCCACATCGCCAGTTGCACCGCATGCAAAATGAAAACACCAAGGTTCAGCCGCATCAGGCCACTGTCGCGAACCACTTCCGCTAAACCGGAGCGATCTGAAGGGCCGAGGTTGTGGGGCTCGTCTGGCACAGTCCATCGCACCACAGCCATGCCACCCAAAGCCAAGACAGCGGTGAGAAAAAATAAGCCGGACAAGCCAATCCAGCCGGCCAGCCAGGGTGAAAGCACCAACGACAGCGCAAACATCAAACTAATGCTGGCTCCCACCAACGCCATGGCCTTGGTCCGAACGACGTCGCGGGTTAAATCTGCCAGCATGGCCGTGACGGCCGCAGACACAGCGCCAGCACCTTGGAGTGCCCGACCTACCAACAAGCTTTGAAGGCTGTCCGCACAACCGGCCCAAACGCTACCGATGGCAAATACCAACAATCCCAAAATAATGACGGGTTTGCGCCCAAATTTGTCAGAAGCGATGCCAAACGGAATTTGCAAAATGCCTTGGGTCAGCCCATAAATACCCATAGCAAGACCAATCATCGCTGGATCATCTCCGCCAGGATATTTACGTGCCTCTAGCGCGAACACGGGCAGCACCAGGAACAAACCGAGCATTCGTAACGCAAAAATAGACGACAAGCTGGCGCTGGCGCGCCGCTCCAAAGCGTTCATATTCGCAGGGTCTTCGGGGGCAGAGGGGGAAGCGGCAGACAGATTCACAGCCAGCCATTGTCCCGCATACATGACACCGACGCCGTAGCGCACTATCATGTCAGGTTGCCCATGATTTGATTGACCCGTGAACGCACCCCATGACGGCCCGTATTTAGGCCAAGCCCTCCACCACCCTTCAGCGATGCGCAATATCAGCATCCGTGGTGCCCGCACGCATAACCTGAAAAATATCGACCTCGATATCCCGCGCAACCAGTTGGTGGTGATCACCGGTTTGTCGGGTTCTGGCAAATCGAGTTTGGCGTTTGACACCTTGTATGCAGAAGGCCAACGTCGCTATGTAGAAAGCTTGTCCGCCTACGCGCGCCAGTTTTTAGGCCGGCTCGACAAACCCGATGTCGATTTGATCGAAGGTTTGTCTCCCGCCATCAGCATCGAGCAAAAAGCCACTAGCCATAACCCGCGCTCCACCGTGGGCACGGTAACTGAGATCCACGACTACCTGCGCCTTTTGTTTGCCCGCGCTGGCACGCCCTATTGCCCTGACCACGGCCAAGCCCTGCAAGCGCAAAGCGTGACGCAAATGGTCGATGCCGTCATGGCGTTACCCGAAGACACCAAACTCATGCTGCTCGCGCCCATTGCGCGCGATCGCAAAGGCGAATACAGCGAAACCTTCAACCAATTACAAGCCCAAGGTTTTGTCAGGTTTCGCATTGGCGGCAAGGTGTTCGAGTATGACGATTTGCCGCAACTCAAAAAAACCGAGAAGCACGATATCGATGTCGTGGTCGATCGCGTCAAGATTCGGCACGAAGAGAAGTCGGACGAAGCTACGTCAATCGCTAGCAGCAAAGCCAGTGCGATAGAACCGAGCATTGGCAACGTGGCAGTCTCTCTGCCACCCATTGGACTTCGCCAGCGTTTGGCTGAGAGCTTCGAAGCCGCATTGCGCTTAGCCGAAGGGCGTGCGATTGCGCTCGAAATGGACACAGGCGTAGAGCACAGCTTCAACGCCAAGTTCGCTTGCCCGCAATGCAGCTACACCATCAGCGAACTAGAACCCCGTTTGTTCTCATTCAACTCGCCCGTCGGCGCGTGCCCTGCGTGCGATGGTTTGGGACACCAAGATTTCTTTGACCCCTCCCGCGTTGTGGCGTTCCCAACTTTGAGTTTGGGTAGCGGTGCAATCAAAGGCTGGGACCGCCGCAATCCGCAGTATTTCGGTGTGTTGGAGAGCCTTGCGAAGCATTACGGTTTTGATCTGGATGCGCCCTACGAGTCATTGACGCCCGAGGTTCAAAAAGTCTTGCTCTATGGCTCTGGCGAAGAAGAGATCAAGTTCAATTACAACCTGCAAGCCAACGGTAAAAAGCTCAATAAAAAACACCCCTTCGAAGGCATTTTGGTGAATATGGAGCGGCGTTATATCGAGACCGATTCATCCGTGGTGCGCGAAGACCTCGCCCGCTTTCGTGGCTCGCGCGCTTGTCTTAGTTGTGAAGGCACGAGGTTGCGCCGCGAAGCACGCCATGTGCGTATCGGCGAAGGCGCGCAGATGCGTGGCATTTTTGAGATCAGCCACACCACCTTAGGCGATTGCTTTACCTATTTCAATTCATTGCAATTGCAAGGCGCCAAAGCAGAAATCGCCGACAAAGTAGTGCGCGAAATCGCCTCGCGCTTGAAGTTCTTAAACGATGTGGGCCTGACCTACTTGAGCCTTGACCGCAGCGCAGACACCTTGTCTGGCGGAGAGGCACAGCGGATCCGCTTGGCATCGCAAATTGGCTCTGGCCTGACTGGCGTGATGTATGTGTTGGATGAGCCCAGCATCGGACTGCACCAGCGCGACAACGACCGCTTGATCGACACCCTCAAACATTTGCGCGACATCGGTAACAGCGTGCTGGTGGTCGAGCATGACGAAGACATGATCCGCGCGGCAGATTTTTGTGTTGACATGGGACCAGGTGCTGGCGTGCATGGCGGACGGGTCATGGCGCAAGGTACACCCGCTGAAATTGAGGCCAATCCGCAATCGCTGACGGGGCGCTATCTTGCACAAACTCTGCGCATTGAAGTGCCGCGTAAGCGCAACGGGTTTTGGCAAGTGCCTGCCGAGGAACTTGCGGCACAACGCCTGCTCAACAAACAAGCACCTGCGCATCAAGTGATTCGTATCCAAGGTGCGCGCGGCAACAACTTGCAAAGCGTAACGGCGGACTTTCCAGTCGGATTACTCACATGCGTCACTGGTGTATCGGGTTCGGGCAAATCGACCTTGGTCAACGACACCCTCTACAAAGCCGCTGCGCACACCATCCACCGGGCGCACGACGAGCCTGCTGCGCACGACGAGATTTCTGGCCTCGATTACTTCGACAAAGTCATCAATGTCGACCAGTCACCGATTGGCCGCACCCCGCGCAGCAATCCGGCCACTTACACCGGCTTGTTCACACCTATTCGCGAATTAATGGCCGATGTACTGACAGCGCGTGAGCGAGGTTATGGCCCTGGACGTTTTAGTTTCAACGTACCCGCCAATTCAGGCGGTGGCCGCTGCGAGGCTTGTCAAGGCGATGGCATGGTCAAAGTAGAAATGCACTTCTTGCCCGATGTCTATGTGGCGTGTGATGTCTGCCATGGACTGCGCTACAACCACGAGACATTGGGTGTGCTCTACAAAGGCAAGAACATTGCACAGATTCTTGATCTCACAGTGGAAGCGGCGTTGACGTTTTTTAACGCTGTTCCCAATATCGCCCGTAAGCTCCAAACTTTGATGGATGTGGGTCTCTCGTATTTGCAATTAGGTCAAGCTGCCACCACCTTGTCTGGCGGTGAGGCACAACGCGTGAAGTTGGCTTTGGAGTTGAGCAAACGCGACACAGGCCGCACCCTCTATATCTTGGATGAGCCCACAACAGGTCTGCATTTTGCTGACATCGCTTTGCTGCTCAAAGTCTTGCAGCACCTGCGCGATGCGGGCAACACCATTGTCATCATTGAACACAACCTCGACGTCATCAAAACTGCGGATTGGGTGATCGACATGGGGCCAGAGGGTGGCTCGGGTGGCGGGCAGGTGGTGGGTGTTGGAACGCCTGAGCAACTGGCAGAGAACCCAGCGAGTTTTACGGGGCGTTACTTGAAACGTTTGCTGGCTTAAGAAGGCTAATGGCGAAACCCGCATTGGATTTCTAATGGGGTTGTCAGCAGGTTAGCGCGCATCAAAGTAGCGCATCGTGAAGCTTTTAACAAAGCCCCTAGGGCTCGCCTCAACTATTGAGCCTTCGCCAATTGCAATGTCTCTCGCGTTTGCATCGCTACTTTTCTGGCGGCAGCAGCAAAGTCTTGCCCCTTTGACGCATACAAAATCGCACGCGACGAACTGACGATGATGGGGCCGGTAGTCTCACGACCAGTCGCCGTCATTTTTTGACGCAGTCCTGCTTTTACTGTAGCGACCGCGTCACCGCCTTGTGCTCCGACACCAGGAATCAACAAAGGCAAGGTGGGCGCGAGTTCTCGCACGCGCTCAATTTCTTCCGGGTAGGTTGCACCGACCACCAAGCCTAGTTGGCCATTGAAATTCCAAGGGCCTTGCGCCAAACCCGCAATGTGTTCGTACATCTTGGGTTGACCAGCCACTGAAGCCAAACGCTGGTTTTGTAAATCGTCACCACCAGGGTTGGAAGTGCGGCACAACAAAAAAGCGCCTTTGTCGTGGTGCTTCAAATACGGTTGCACCGAATCAAAACCCATGAAGGGCGAGAGCGTGACAGCATCTGCGCCATAGCGCTCGAAAGCTTCGATGGCATATTGCTCAGCTGTGGATCCGATATCACCACGCTTAGCGTCCAAGATGATCGGTACTTGTGGCGCTACGCGTCGGATGTGTTCCATCAAACGCTCTAACTGCCCTTCTGCGCGATGCGCAGCAAAGTAGGCGATTTGGGGTTTGAATGCAATCGCCAAATCGGCAGTAGCGTCCACGATGGCGGCACAAAAATCGTAGATTTTGTTGGCGTCGCCGTGGATGTGATCAGGGAAACGCGAGGGCTCTGGGTCCAAGCCTACACACAGCAAACTGGCGTTTTGTTGCTGGGCTGTGCGCAGCATGGTGAGAAAGTTCATGGCGTGATTTTAGGAGGCCTAATGCACAAGGACTTAACATGGCCACCATGCTCGTACTCCCCAGCCTCACCAGGCGACAACTTTGGACCCTGATCACGTTGACTTTGGTATGGGGATGCAACTGGCCCATCATGAAGATGGGCGTGACAGGCTATCCACCCCTCACCTTTCGTAGTTTGTCTATGTGGGCTGGGCTTCCGCTGCTGGGACTTGCGTTGTACTTTTTAAAAGTTCCGTTTCGCATTCCGCGCATGTATTGGCGTGAACTCTTTGTTCTTTCACTTTTCAATATGTTTGTGTGGCACGTCTTGGTGGTGCTAGCAGTTCCTATGCTCTCAAGTGGACGGGCTGCGATTTTGGGCTACACCATGCCGATTTTTTCTGCGGTTTGGGGCGTGCTGTGGTTTCAGGCGCCCTTGCGTTTGCGCATGTGGGCTGGCATTGCGGCGGCGTCCCTGGGAGTTTTGCTGTTGCTTTGGAATGAGCTCACCCACTTTGCTGGACAACCGCTAGCCGTAGGCATGGTGCTGGTTTCTGCGGCTGCATGGGCTTACGGAACGCAACGCTTGCGCAACACGTCGATCCCTGTGCCGACACTCACGATTGCGTTTTGGATGACGGGACTCACCACCGTGTTGATGACCACCATGGCGACTATTTTTGAACAAAGCCAATGGCGTATGCCGCCTGAACAGACTCTATGGTCGATCGCTTACAACGCAGTGGGTGTGTTTGCATTCGCGCAATCGGCCTGGCTGACGCTGGCCCGCGGACTGCCACCTGTAGCGTCGACTTTGAGCGTCATGTTTATTCCTGTGTTGGGTGTTTTTACGGGCGCGATCTGGTTGGGGGAAGTTTTGCATTGGCAAGACTGGGCCGCCGTCGCCTTGATGGTGGTGGCGATTGCTTCGGTCTTGTGGCCCGAGCGGCAAGTGGTGGAAGCCTAGGCGACTACTTAATATCGACGCGTAGTTTTTAAGCGTAGTTTTTGCGTAG
>JBBAOY010000051.1:0-2932 GCA_040401095.1 Limnohabitans sp. | reverse complement strand
GCGTAGTTTTTGCGTAGCTTAGTGTTGGTTCAAGGTCGCTATTGCCAAACATGCATCTGCCCACAACTTGGCTTTTTCAGGCAAGTTACGCAACACGTAAGCAGGGTGGTAGGTGACCACCACAGGTGTGTTACCCAAGCGATGAACTTGGCCGCGCAATTTACCAAGCGGGATGGTATCTATCTTGTCAATACTGTCACGCAACAAGGCTTGCGCGGCAAAACGTCCCATTGCCAAAATAATTTTGGGCTGCAATAAAGCGATTTGGCGCTCTAAATACGGCATGCATTGCGCGACTTCCTCTGGTGCAGGGTTGCGGTTACCAGGCGGGCGGCACTTCAACACATTGGTGATGAAGATGCTTTGCGCTGGCTTGGTTATATTTGAGAGTTCACCAGTGCGTGAGAGTTGCATCGCGCGCAACATATTGTCTAGAAGCCGGCCTGCTTGTCCTACAAAAGGTTCGCCCTCTGCGTCCTCATTCTCACCGGGGGCTTCGCCGACGATGAGCCAATCAACGGGTTGAATTTTGTTGTTGGCGTCTGAGTTGGATGCATACGAACCAGTGCCAAAAACGGTATTGCGTCTGGATGTGCATAAGCCACACGCTTGGCAATTGGCGACTGCCTCGCGAAGGTTAGGCCAGTCTAGGTTGCTTGCGGTTTGTGTGTTTACTTCAACGACTGTTGGTTTAACTGTGACCGGTGCAGTAACTTTGGTAGCAGCTTGTTCGATGGGCGTCCACACCCGCACACCCATTTCCGCGAGCATGGCGCGTTGGCGTTTGTCTAGTTGCAAGGTGTCTGGCATAAGGCGTATTGTGACAAGCGCTGGGCTCAGAGCTGCAAAGACATCACCACCGCATGCTCGCGTTGACCTACGTGCAAAGGGTAGTAGTTCTTGCGCTCACCCACGCGTTTAAAACCATAACGCTCATAGACATGGATCGCGCGCTGGTTACTGGCACGCACCTCTAACCACAACCATTTGGCGTCTTGCCCGCGCGACCAAATACAGAGCGCATCCAACATCATTACGCCCCAGCCTTGTCGCTGATAGTCGGGGTCAACTGTGATGTTCAGTAAATGCACTTCTTGCACGCCAGGCATGGCGACGAAGTAACCCAACAAACTGTCTTCACCCAAAAGGGTGATAACTTGGTAACCCGCCTTGTGTGAATCTAAAAAATTACCGCGTGTCCAAGGGTGGCTGTATGCGCGTTGTTCGATATGCACGACGGCGTCGAGTCGCGCAAGATCAAGCGGCTCTAGACGTACTTCTGGTTTCAAAACGGCACTCATGTAGAAATTGTCGAGATAAGTTTGAGTTGCTCGCGCTCTTGGGTGGTTTGCGCTACTTTGTCTCGTATGTAGATGGGCAATGCTTGTTCTGGCGGCACAGCTAGACCTTGTTCGAATGCAATTGGCGCCAGACGCAACAAGGCTTGCGCTGTTGGCATGGCGTGCATGTGTTTAACTGAGAGTGTTGTCGGCCATCGTGCTGCGAATGCGTCCCACGCATTTCCAGCTGTTGTGAAGTCGAGATCTTTCCATTCCGTCGGTACGCAGATGTCTTCGGGCGATAGCACCGAAGGCGCTTGCACGCATTGCCACTCGGATCGCCATTCGTAGGCTGCGGTGTAGACCTGATCCATTCGCGCATCCATGGCCACAAAAAATCTTTGTGCTTCTTCTGGAAGTTGTTCTAGTTGTTCTAGTTCTTGATGTTGTTGATGTTGCGTTTGATGCTGTTTTTGTTGCTGCTGTTGATGCAAGCTTTGATACCGAGCATCCTCTGCGACCGCCAACAAGGTATCGATAGGCAAAACGGGCACACCAGCACCGAATGCCAACCCTTGCGCCACAGAACACGCTGTGCGTAAACCAGTAAATGAGCCTGGGCCCTTACCAAACACCACCGCGGTGAGATCTGTAAAGCGTATTTGCGCTTCTTCCATCAATCGCACAATCTCTGGCAAAACCAGTTGCGAAGACTTGGCGCCACCTTGCGACGTGTGCGCCCACACCTGAGACTTATCGCCATGTGTCGAGGCGATAGCCAGGGAGAGCATGTCGGTACTGGTCTCGATCGCCAGCCATTTGTAGGTGTGCATAAGCCTAGATTATTACGGCTGTGATAATTTGGTTATGCGTCTGCGCTTCATCACTGTTGTTTTCATTTGGCTGCTAAGTAGCTGGCTGAATGTGTTTGCACAGAATGTGGCACTGCCTGCTCCTGTGATAGCCGCGTTGCAACGTGCCAAAGTGCCTGTAGAGGCTTTGCATGTCGTCGTCATGGAGGCCAATGGGTCACTAAAAACTTCGCCCCTTTTGAGCCATGAAGCGACGACTTCCATCAATCCTGCGTCCTTGAGCAAACTCTCGACCACCGTCGCAGCACTGGATTTACTCGGCCCCACATTTGTCTGGCGTACGCCTGTCTATATTGATGGCACGGTTCGCGAGGGTGTATTACAAGGCAATGTTTATGTGCGCGGTAGTGGTGATCCGCGCTTGGTAGTGGAGCGTGTCTGGCTTTTGATGCGTCGCTTGCAAGGTTTAGGTATTCAAAAAATTCAAGGCGATATCGTGCTCGATAGAAGCGCATTTGATTTGCCTGAACGCAACCCTGCGAGTTTTGATGGAGAACCTTTGCGCCCCTACAACGTAGCGCCAGATGCAATGCTCGTGAACTTCAAATCGCTAGTCTTTCAATTTGTACCGGATCGTGCTGCCAATGTGGCGCGTATCCAAGTGGAACCGCCATTAGCTGGTGTGCAATTTCCAACGACTGTTCCACTGTCGAATGCAGATTGCAGCGACTACCGCAGCAGTTTGCGCGCAGATTGGGGTGACCCATTGCGCATTCGCTTTGCAGGGAGTTTTCCTGCCACGTGTGGAGAAAAAATTTGGCCTGTGGCCTATGCAGCACC
>JBBAOY010000050.1:7936-15705 GCA_040401095.1 Limnohabitans sp. | reverse complement strand
TTGTCTAAGGTTTCACCTAATGTTGAACCTTGGCGTTGCGCAAGTGCTGCGCCCGAGAGTTGTTGGGCGGGCACCAACAATGCGGAATTTTCTATTGATCGGGCAGTGATAGTGATGTCGTCTAAACGCGTGGTGTGTGGATCGTCGACACTTTGCGCTATCGCAGAAAGATGGGATGCACATAAAAAGCAAACCGCATAGGCAAGCCCGCGATGAAAATCTTGAAACTTCATAAAACCATCCTCTTCACAAAGAAATGACAGCGCTAGGGGGCCAGGCCCTCAACGCAAACTAAAAGTCAAATCAGTGCAAAAACAGGCGGGCCTCGTGCCGCGTAAAACCGCTCGACCAGCGCAAAGCGCTCGAGCAATACAGCGCCCAACCATATTGCGGGCGGGGAAATATAACTATCTATGAACAAAGCGTGCTGCAAGACATCAGGACAAGCTTGGTCAAACAACTCGCAGTCCGTCAAACTTTTATGCTCGCCCCATAAGCCAGCAAAAAATTTAGCTATTCCAGACGAATGTTTCAAAGAATTCGATTGGGTATGAAATACACCGTTTTGATCTAACTGTTGCTGTGTAACGCCTTGCGCCACACTTTCCTGGTGGACGATACGGTGCACAACTGTCAAAGTTTGCAGACTGACCAATGCAAGCAGCACGCATATCAACCAACGACGCAGTCCGCTTGAATGCAGCATCATGCGCGCACTTTGTTTGAAAAAGTCTGCAAAAACTTCTTCACCTTCGGTGCCACCACAAACGCGCAGTAGCCTTGGTTGGGATGGTTTTCGAAATAGTCTTGGTGGTAATCCTCTGCGGCACTGTAGTTGTCCAGCATCTCGATCTCAGTCACTACTTTGCCATGCATCGCTTTGTTGACTTGCTCTATGACGCTTTGGGCTACTTCACGGTCATCGGCGACGCTTAGGTAAATGCCACTGCGGTACTGGGTGCCTACGTCATTGCCTTGGCGGTTCAAGGTGGTGGGGTCGTGGATGACGAAAAAAATCTCTAGCAATTCACGCAAGGTAGTTACATGGGGGTCGTAGCGCAATTGCACCACTTCCACATGGCCTGTATTGCCATCGCAAACCTGTTCGTAGGTGGGGTTTTGTGCATGGCCGTTGCAATAGCCTGATTCCACGTCTACAACACCTTGAACTCGAACAAACACAGCCTCAGTGCACCAAAAGCATCCACCACCCAAAGTTACAACTGGGTAGGCGCTTAAATTCTCGGTTGAGGGGTGTTTTTCAGACATAAAGATTGATTTTAGGCTTTTCACCACATCGGCTGACACTGGTGACTTGCTATGCCCCAAAACATCAGGGGAACAGGGCAATCGGCTATATTACTAACCAGTCAGTCATTAATTTATATCAGTGTCTTCCGCATCTCCATCGCTCGTTATCGATCCCCACCACAAACGTGAGCGCCGCAAGCAAGCCCGCCCTGGCGAGTTATTGCAAGCCGCGCTGTCTTTGTTTGTGGAAAAAGGCTTTGCCGCTACCCGCGTAGAAGAAGTGGCCGCATTGGCTGGCGTGTCTAAGGGCACTTTGTTTTTGTATTTCGAAACCAAAGAAGACCTGCTCAAAGCCGTTATCCGCGAAAACATCGCCAATTTGTTCCCAGCTTGGAACGAAGAGTTCAATACTTTCAAGGGCAGCAGCAGCGAGATGTTGCGCTATGCCATGCGTTCTTGGTGGGAGCGTATTGGCAATACGCCTGCGAGTGGTATTCCCAAATTGGTCATGGGCGAAGCACAAAACTTTCCTGAGATTGCCAACTTCTACCACGCTGAGGTCATTGAGCCTGGTATCGGGCTGATCCGTCGCATCTTGCAACGCGGCATTGACTGCGGGGAGTTTCGCAAGATCGACCTTGATCAGGCCGTGCACACGGTGTATGCACCGATGATTTTCTTAATGATGTGGAAAAACTCCATGGGGCTCTGCACTGCAGGCACCCCCATCCACCCCGAACGTTTTATCGATATGCAAGTGGACGTTTTGCTCCACGGCATGACTATGTAAAGCAGTGATATGCCAACCAGCTTCATCAAATTGACCCCCAAACGCATCGTCATAGCACTCGTTGTGATTGCATTAGCCGGAGGTATCTGGCGTGCACTGTCTGCCAAAAAGACCCAGCAACTTGCTGCTTCTGATGCGGCGCAAATACAAGGACAAATCGAGTTCTCACAGAACGATGTCTTTACCGCCGAGGTGAGAGAAATAACCCAAGGCTTAGCGGTCTCTGGCACGGTCAAGGCTTTGAACTACGCGGTCATCAAAGCGCGTGTTGCTGGCGAAGTAAAAGAAATCAAAGTACGTGAAGGCGACTCTGTCACAGCAGGGCAAGTATTGGCCCGTATCGATCCTTTAGAGTACCAACGCCGCTTTGAACAAGCGCAAGAACAAGCCAGCGCAGCCAAGTCGCAAATGGAAATCGCCCAACGCCAATGGGACACCAATAAGGCTTTGGTCGACCAAGGCTTTATTTCGAAAACCGCACTAGACAACTCGTTGGCTTCTTTCCAAGGCGCGGTGGCTAGCCACAAGGCGGCTATTGCAGGCGCCGACGTTGCGCGTAAATCCTTAGACGATTCAGTTTTGCGTGCGCCTTTCTCCGGCGTGATTGCTGTGCGTGCAGCACAACTTGGTGAACGTGTGGGAATTGACGCCAAAGTTTTAGAGTTAGTTGATTTGCGCCAACTCGAAGTAGAAGCACCACTGAGTCCTAGCGATTCATTGGACGTCAAGATGGGACAAACAGCACGACTTCAAATAGAAGACCGTGCTGATCTAGTCACAGCGCATGTGACCCGTATGAGTCCCAGTGCTCAAGCGGGCAGTCGCAGTGTTTTGGTCTATCTCACCATAGATAAACCTGCCGGATTGCGACACGGTTTATTTGCCAAAGGCACTTTGGGCCTGGTGAATTCACAAGTGTTGGCAGTACCCCTGACATCGGTGCGTACCGATCACCCTAGCCCTTATGTGCAGGTGGTTGAAAAAGTTGGCGAAGCAATGCAAGTGCGGCATCAAACCGTAGAGATGGGTATCCGAGGAAATGATGCATCGCGCAAAGACCCACAAGATTGGGTAGAAGTAAAAGGCCTTGCTATAGGCAGCGTTGTTTTGAAAGGACAAGTGGGCGCTATGCGTGAAGGCATGGTGGTTCGGTTCACGACAACAGCGAACCCTTCACCATCAACCCCCGCGACCGCGGTCGCTGCACCTTTAGCTTCAGCTTCTGCTTCAGCTTCGCGCTAAATCAGTTAGGTACGCACCATGTGGTTCACCAAAGTTAGCCTAAAAAATCCAGTCTTTGCGACGATGGTGATGCTTGCATTTGTGGTGCTGGGTTTGTTCTCGTACCAACGGCTGAAGATTGACCAATTTCCCAACATTGATTTACCTGTGGTGGTCATTAGCACTGAATATCCGGGTGCTTCACCTGAAATTGTCGAAAGTGAAGTCACCAAAAAAGTAGAAGAAGCCGTCAATTCCATTGCAGGCATCAATGCGCTCACCTCGCGCAGCTATGAGGGAATGTCGGTAGTAGTGGTTGAGTTTGAACTCACTATTGATGGACGCAAAGGCGCAGATGATGTGCGCGAGAAAGTCGCGCTGATGCGGCCTACTTTGCGCGATGACGTGAAAGACCCGCGCATCTTGCGTTTTGATCCTGCTAGTCGTGCAATTTGGTCTTTGGCAGTTTTACCGGGCACTTCATCCATGTCTGCCGTAGAACTCACCAACTGGACCGACCAAGTTCTAAAAAAACGCCTGCAAAACGTATCCGGCGTAGGTGCGGTGAATGTGGTGGGTGGCACCTTGCGCGAGATCAATATTTATCTCAATCCGCAAGCCATGGAATCGTTGGGCGTGTCTGCTGAGCAAATCTCCAATGCGGTAGCCACCGAAGCAAATGACATGCCCGTGGGTTCTTTGCGCTCTCTGCAACAAGACAGAGTGATCCAGGTCGAAGGTCGCATGCTGCGACCAGAAATGTTTGGACAGATCATTGTGGCCAGACGCGCCACCACCCCGATTCGACTCAGCCAAGTGGCAACCATCCGAGACGGTGCTCAAGAAGTTGAGAACTTAGCGCTTTATAACGGCCAACGCACGCTATTGATATCGATCCAAAAAGCCTTGGACGAAAACACCATCGAGGTGGTGGATAACCTCAACAAAGCCGTAGCAGCTTTGAAAGCTGAATTACCCAAAGGGGTTGTTCTAGAGACTGTGCAAGACGGCTCTCGTCCCATTCGCGTGGGTGTTGAAAACGTTCGGCAGACTTTGGTAGAAGGCG
Organism: Limnohabitans sp.; assembly: GCA_040401095.1. Lineage (GTDB taxonomy): Bacteria > Pseudomonadota > Gammaproteobacteria > Burkholderiales > Burkholderiaceae_C > Limnohabitans. The sequence goes on along the minus strand of JBBAOY010000050.1, from coordinate 11,377 downwards.
CGCTACTGACCGTCTTGATCGTGTTTTTATTTTTGAACTCTTGGCGATCCACGGTGATCACAGGACTGACCTTGCCCATCGCCATCATCGGCACATTTTTGTTCATGTACATGTTTGGCTTCACCATCAATATGGTGACCTTGATGGCGTTGTCGCTTTGCGTTGGCTTGCTGATTGATGACGCCATCGTGGTGCGCGAGAACATCGTGCGCCACGTGCAAATGGGCAAAACCCCCTATGAAGCCGCGATGGACGGCACTCAAGAAATTGGTTTAGCCGTGTTGGCGACCACCTTTTCTATCGTCGCTGTGTTTCTACCCATCGGTTTTATGGGCGGCATCATCGGTAAGTTTTTCCACGAATTTGGTTTGACCATCGTGGCAGCGGTCTTGATCTCCATGTTTGTGAGTTTCACGTTGGATCCCATGCTTTCATCAATATGGCATGACCCCTCCATTGACATTCCAGGAAAAGCGCCGGCTGGTCAAAGCCGCAAGGCCCATTGGTATGACCGCACCATCACGCCAATCACCGCGTGGTTTGACCGAAGCACGCAACGCCTAGAGACGCTTTACCAAACCTCTTTGCGATGGTCTCTCAAGCACAAGCGCGCCACACTCGGTTTGGCTGTAGCCATATTTGTCACCAGTATTTTTATGGTTCCCCTGTTGGGTACAGAGTTTGTACCCAAAGCCGATTTTTCTGAAACCTCGGTGAATTTTTATACCCCAGTCGGTTCTTCGTTGGAGGCCACTGAGGCCAAAGCGCAGCAGGTAGAACAAATCATTCGGGAGTTTCCTGAAGTGCGATACACCCTGGCCACCATCAATACAGGCAACGCCAACGGAAAGATCTATGCGAGTATTTACATACGCTTGATTGACCGCAAACAACGCCAACGCAATGTGGATGAAATGACGTCCCTTTTGCGCAACCGCTTACAGCGTGTTTCGGGTATCACCGTGACCCATGCTGGCTTGCTAGATAGTGTGGGCGGCACCAAGCAAATTGAGTTTTCATTACTAGGACCTGATTTACGCGAACTAGAACGTCTCGCCCAACAAGTCATGGTCAAAGTGCGACCCACCCCAGGATTGGTCGATCTCGACTCCAGCGTCAAACCTAACAAACCCACCGTCCAAGTTGTTTTGCAACGAGAAGCTGCCAGCGATCTAGGCCTCACGCTCGGCAATATTGGTAACCAATTACGTATCTTGGTAGAAGGAAAAACTGTCACCAATTGGCTAGCGCCTGATGACCAAACTTACAACGTGAAAGTGCGCTTGGCACCAAACGCACGTGACAACATCCAAGACATTGAACGTCTTCCATTTATCGTGGGAACCGCCACCGACGGAACTCCACGTGTGGCACGCTTGAACCAGTTTGCCCATGTTGTTGAAGGCACAGGACCCAACCAAATCAACCGTCGTAATTTAATGCGCGAAGTTGCCATCAACGCCAATGTCTTTAACCGCTCTACTGGTGAAGTTTCGGGCGATATCAAGAAAATTATGGAAGAGATGGTGTTGCCACCCGGTTACCGATACCAATTTAGCGGTTCCACCAAAAGCATGAAAGAGTCTTTTGACTATGCCGTCTCTGCTTTGGTGTTGGCGATTGTGTTCATCTACATGATCTTGGCCAGTCAATTCAAAAGCTTTTTGCAACCTCTGGCGCTCATGACCGCCTTACCCCTAACGCTCATTGGCGTGGTCTTAGCCTTGCTGATGTTTGGATCTGCCTTGTCTATGTTCTCTGTCATTGGCATGGTGATGTTGATGGGCTTGGTTACCAAAAATGCGATTTTGTTAGTGGACTTTGCCATTCGTGCACGCGAAGACAAGATTCTTAGTGACGGCAGTCAGCAACGAGGTTTAGAGCGTGAAGAAGCGCTTTTACTTGCAGCCAAAGTGCGCTTAAGACCCATTTTGATGACCACCTTGGCAATGATTTTTGGCATGATCCCCTTGGCTTTTGCCATGACAGAGGGGTCAGAGCAGCGTGCGCCTATGGGCCAAGCCGTGATTGGCGGGGTGATTACCTCTTCTGTGCTGACCTTAGTGGTCGTGCCTGTGGTGTATTGCTACTTAGATGACTTTGCCGATTGGATTCGCCAAAAATGGAATACCCCAAAAGCGGGTTGAGCAGTGCCCTTAAAATTTTATGAATACACCCACCATAGTCCGGAGTCATGCGATGAACGCTTTAGAACAAGCCCGTTTTAATATGGTCGAGCAACAAATTCGCCCCTGGCAAGTTTTAGACCCTGCTGTTTTGCACACGCTACAACATATGGCGCGTGAACTATTTGTTCCTACCGCCTACCAAGCGCTGGCCTATACAGATACTGAAATTCCACTTGGTCATGGGCAATCCATGGTGGCGCCTCGCATAGATGCACGTCTATTGCATGACGTGAACCTCAAGCCGACCGACAAAGTTCTAGAGATTGGCAGCGGAAGTGGCTATCTCACTGCATTGCTTGCTGACCGGTCTCGGCATGTGGTGAGTTTGGAGATGAACCCACAATTGCATGCCATTGCGCGCGAGAACTTGCAACGTGCTGGCATCGCCCATGTTGATTTACGCCTAGCTGACGGAAGTACAGGGGCTGCAGATGCTGGCCCCTTTGATGCCATTGTGTTGGGTGGGTCGGTGCATGAAGTGCCGCAAGCGTTGTTGCAACAACTAAAGGTGGGCGGTCGTTTGATTGCCATAGTTGGCGAAGAGCCCGTGATGCAAGCCACTTTGTATACCCGCACCAGCCAAGGCGTTTGGGACCATCGCGCACTATGGGACACCTCTGCCCCGCGTTTGTTGGGCTTTACTGAACCCAGCCGCTTCCACTTCTAAATCAGACAGACGCATGATTGACCAAATTCAACCCTCTCAGTTGCCCGACTGGATCAGCAGTAAAGCTGAGCACGGCACAACCGTTGTTCTGGATGTGCGTGAACCCTATGAAGTGCAAACTGCATGCATAAGCGCCAAGGGATTTGAGCTTGTCACTTTACCTATGGGATCGATTGTTGAAAAGTTATCCGAGCTAGACAAAGACCGCCCGATTGCATGCCTGTGTCACCATGGCAGTCGAAGCATGCAAGTTGCAGCCTATCTGTCGGGCCAAGGTTTTACACACTTAGCCAATATTGCTGGCGGTATCCATGCATGGTCATCGGAAGTTGACCCCTCTGTACCAATGTATTGATTTTTGAAAGAATCACATGAAGATGTCTCGCAACTTTTTTCGCCCGCTTCCCATCGCACTAGCGGTTGTGTTGTCGTTTTCGTCGAACGTGCAAGCGCAAAGCTTGGTTGATTTGTACGAGATAGCGCGCGGATACGACGCATCTTTTATTTCCGCCAAGGCGCAATATGAGGCGAATTTAGCTAAGGCGAATCAGACCTTGGGGGGGATATTGCCGAATATCTCGTTAG
>JBBAOY010000050.1:1196-7836 GCA_040401095.1 Limnohabitans sp. | reverse complement strand
AATTTAGCTAAGGCGAATCAGACCTTGGGGGGGATATTGCCGAATATCTCGTTAGCATCAACTGCCACGCGAACCAATGCTGACTTGACTTATGACAAACCAGTTAGCCCATACTTGAATGGTCAAAATATATACGGCAATTACACAGCCAATGTCACTATGACCCAGCCCATATACCGCCCTGCGGTTTGGGCTACTTATAAACAAGGTGGACGTCAACTATTGCAAGCCACCGCGCAATATGAAGCTGCCGAACAAGAACTGTTAGTTCGCGTCACGCAAACATATTTTGATGTGCTCTCCAGCCAAGACAGCCTTGAATTTGTCAAAGCCCAGAAAAAAGCTGTGGCAGAACAACTCGCATCTGCCAAACGCAATTTTGAAGTGGGCACTGCAACTATCACTGGCGTGCGTGACGCACAGGCTCGCTTTGACCTGACCTACGCCCAAGAAATTGTGGCTGAAAACGATTTACGTATCAAAACTTTATCACTTGGCTTGGCCATTGGCAGATCAGACATCAAAGCGAAGCCATTACGCGATAACTCTAAATTGATTGATCCGCCCAAGGATCCTATGGATACCTGGGTGTCGCAATCAGAAGCGATGAGTCCAACTGTTAGGCAAGCGCAATTAGCGCTTGATGTTGCAAAATTAGAAGTTGATAAAGCCTTTGCAGGTCACCTACCTACTTTGGATGGACAAATTGTCTACGGGGGTGTGCGCAACTTATCTGGTTCAGCTGCCAGTCCTACCAGTGGCGTTAGCAACCATGTTTTAAACCCATCTGCCAGCCTGACACTGAGCGTTCCCCTTTTTGCCGGTCTCACAACGCAATACAAAATTCGTGAAACCAAAGCCTTAGAAAACAAAGCAGTGTCCGACTTAGACAATGCCAAACGTACCGTGGCCCAAACCACCCGCACAGCTTATTTAGGCTTGATTGCTGGCTTGAGCCAAGTTAAAGCCTACGAAGCTGCAGAGGCTTCAACCCAAAGTGCTTTGGACGCCAACAAGTTGGGTTACTCGGTGGGTGTGAACATCAATATTGATGTATTGAACTCACAAAGTCAGCTCTACCAAACCAAGCGTGATTTAGCCAAGGCGCGTTATGACGTTTTGGTGGGTAACTTGAAATTGCGTCAAGCAGCGGGTACTTTGACGCCGCAAGACTTACAAGAAATCAACCAATTACTCGCGCCTTAGTTGGTCTTTTAAATAAGGCTTCAATGCTTGGACGGTGCGCTGGGTAGCACCTTTGTTCTTTTGTGTAAATGCTAAACACGCCGATACGTAACTGTTTTCATCAGGCCCGGAGCAGACTAATTGCAATGCCGATGTCACGGCTTGCGCCAGGTCTTCCACTCGAATAGCGGCATCGGCCTCTAGCGCCAACTCAGCTGCTTCTGCAAAATTAAAAGTATGTGGCCCCATGATGACGGGACAACCACAAGCAGTTGCCTCTATTAAATTTTGTCCCCCAAGCGGCATAAAACTTCCGCCCAATAGCGCTACATCTGCTAAACCGAAATAGAGTGACATCTCGCCCATGGAGTCGCCCAGCCAAAGGGTATCCACATTCGCTTCGTCCATTTGTTCAGGGCCATCTACCCATTCGCTTCGACGCGAAATTTTCCAACCTCTGCTCACAATCGCTTGCGCTACGGCATCAAATCGTTGTGGATGTCTTGGCACCACCAACCAATGGACTGCATGCACATGCTCTTGACCATCGATTGGGTTTTCTTTCAATGCTTGTAATGCGTCTAGCCACAAGTCTTCTTCGCCCTCACGCGAGCTAGCTAACAAAACTACCGGACGGGTAAAGTTTCTGCTCCATAACAAGGCTTGCGCCAACAAAACAGAATTCGGTTGGGCGTCGAATTTCACATTGCCCACTACCTCCATCACCGGCGCACCTAAAAGTTCTAAGCGCCTGGCATCATCGGGAGTTTGTGCCCATACTCCGTTGAGTCCTGCGTATGCGGGAGCCGATAACCATGCGAGTCGTTGCGCACTCAGCATACTTTTTTCACTCATGCGGGCATTGACTAACACCATGGGAATATTGGCAAGTTTGCATTGCGCCACCCAGTTGGGCCACACCTCTGTTTCTAGCACCACAGCCAAACGTGGTTGAAAGTGTTGGAGAAATTTCTGCACGATGGTTGGGGTATCCCATGGTTGCCAAACTTGTACGTCGTCTTCTTTCAAAAGAGTTGCGCCTAAGGCGCGACCCGTGGCAGTGCCATGGGTTAAGACAATGCGTATATTGGGATATTCAGCACGCAAGGCATGTAGCAAAACTTCTGCTGCACGCGTTTCACCTAAAGAAACTGCATGCACCCAAATGCAAGTCTTAGCAGGTTTATCTTGGTGGGTTGGCGTATTTAATGCATCTGCGTAAACCCCAAATCGCTCTTCTATATGTTCTAGATAACCCGGCTCTTTTAATCCACGCCTAAGCAACTTGCTACGTAACAGCGGCTGAATCATCCACATCAACCCAGAGTACAAATCGTGTATCACGCTATGCACTCCTGCCAGAGCGACCACACTGCATCAACCGAAGGTGTTGGGAAATCCACCACACTGCGTTGGCGCATTTTTTCATTAGCGTTACCAATAGGCCCTGTGCGCCATGCAGTGTCGAAGTTATAAATTTGCACATGCGGCAAATTCAAGGCGACAGCAATATGGCTTAAGCCACTATCGACCCCTATCACGCCTGCTGCAGGGGCCATGTCTTGCATCAAGTTATCGAGGGACACGCGTGGCCACACTTGTGCGCCTGGAATCATTTCTGCCATGGCGACGCTGCGCAAACGCTCTTCTTCGTTGCCGTGCGGTAAAACGATTTGGTAGCCAGCATTTGACAAACGCAAACCGAGTTCATGCCAGTTTGCTAAAGGCCACTCTTTATCAGTACGGGAGGTGCCATGGACAAACACCACCAGATTTTTATCGCTATGCACGGTCTGTTGGTGTTTAACTACGGCGTCCTGCGATGCTTCAAGTTTATCGATTGCATGTGTATTTTTTGAGGGACTCAAACCGTATTGCAATATCGCTGGCACTTCATATTTAAGAGCCTTAGCGCAGAGTAAGCGGCCACGCGTCATAGCATGGATATGCAGTTCTAATTCAATGGCAACGTTTGCCGCCCAGCGCGTAGGACGCTCATACGCCGAACCATCGGTTGGATTGGCCATGGCGTAACGTTTACCTTTATCTGAAGTACGCGCTAACCAAGACACCAATGCAGATTTGGTTAAGCCTTGTAAATCGATGATGGCGTCGTAGCGCTGTTGTTGTAATTCAGTTAAGAAGGCTCGCCACTGAATACGCGTTTCTGGAGCCCATATATTTTTTCGCCAATAGCGTAGATCACATGCAATCACACGATGGACAGCTGAACACGCTTTAACAATAGGTGCAAAACTAGGCTCAACGACCCAATCAATTTGCGCATTTGGGAATTTAGCCTGAATATCCATGGCAGCTGGCAAGGTATGCACCACATCGCCCAAGGACGAAAGCTTCACCACCAAAACCCGAAGGGGTGCAGTGACAGGTTCAAGCTTCAATGCGCAGCCTCTTGAAATTGCGCATCGGGCTTGACCGTGCGCAATAAGACCAACATGTCTTTCTCAATACGTGACAAGGCTTCTGGCGTGTGGCCTTCAAATCGCAATACCAAAACAGGCGTGGTGTTCGAAGCACGGATCAAACCAAAGCCGTCCACCCAGTCAATACGCAAACCGTCAATCGCGCAGACCAAAGGCTTGAAGGCGAGCGATGGCAAATTGCCAGTCGCAACCAAGTCGAGCAGCGCAGCACTCACGCGGTGAGGTTCGCCTTCAGCACATGCGACGTTTAGCTCAGGTGTTGAAAAACTAGTCGGCAAGGCATTCAGCACAACACTCGCATCAGCGCTTTTACTGACGATCTCTAACAAACGGCAACCCGCATAGGTGCCGTCGTCAAAACCAAACCAACGCTCTTTGAAAAAGATATGACCGCTCATCTCCCCGCCCAAAGGCGAGTTGATTTCTTTCATCTTGGCTTTGATCAAAGAATGGCCTGTTTTGAACATCAGGGGTTCGCCACCAGCCTCTTTAATGGCAGGGCCTAAGCGTTGCGAGCATTTCACATCAAACACAATCGTTCCACCTGGCACACGCGACAGCACATCTTGCGCGAACAATGCCATTTGGCGATCCGGAAAAATAATGTTGCCGTCTTTGGTCACAATACCCAAACGGTCGCCATCGCCGTCGAATGCCAGACCTATTTCAGCGTCGCTATTTTTTAAAGCATGTAATAGGTCTTTCAAGTTATCAAGCTTGCTGGGGTCTGGATGGTGGTTGGGGAAATTGCCATCCACTTCACTGAATAACTCGATCACCTCACACCCAATTGCACGAAATATGGATGGGGCGGTAGCACCAGCAATGCCGTTGCCGCAATCGACAACGATTTTCATGGGGCGTTGCAGCTTGATATCGCTGACGATACGCCCTTGGTAATTTGAAGTCACATCGACTTGCTTGACGCTTCCGCCAGATTTCAACACCCAGGTATCGTTTTGCATGATGGTGCGCAAGGTTTGGATTTCATCGCCGTAAATCGCACGACCACCCAATACCATTTTGAAACCGTTGTAGTCTTTGGGGTTATGGCTTCCTGTAACTTGGATGCCACTGGCGCACAAGGTGCTTGCAGCAAAGTACAACATGGGGGTTGTGACTGCGCCAATATCAATGACTTGCACGCCCACATCCATCAATCCGCGAATTAAGGCTTGCGACAAAGCAGGACCGCTAAGTCGCCCATCTCGCCCAACCGCCACCACTGTTTCGCCATGGGCCGCAGCATGCGTGCCAAATGCGTGGCCTAGGTGATAGGCAACTTCTTCAGTTAGCGTAGAAGGAACGACGCCACGTATGTCGTAAGCTTTGAATATAGAAGGATTAACTTGCATCCTCTAATTTTAGGTGGCATTTAGCTGACACAGAAGCGACCCTAAATGCAGGCACGCATGTCTTGATACTCTCTATGATGCAGCGCATCAAGAGCCATCTTTAGTTGATCTACTTCTCAGATTTAAACACTCTTCGCCATGAACTTTGCTACCTCTACTGTCTATACAAAAATGACCAGTCCTCTAGGCACAGTCATCTTGTCGGCAACGGATTTGGGGCTATCTGGTATTTGGTTTGGTGGACAAAAACATTTGCCGCCCTTCAATGATTGGCAAGCTTCCTCGAATAATTCTTATTTGTTAAAAGCACAAGATTCACTGCACGCCTATTTCGACAAACAAACTAAGCGTTTTGAAATATCACTAGATTTACACGCTGGCACTGCGTTTCAACAACAAGTGTGGCTGGCTTTGTTAAAAATCCCATACGGTAGAACTGTTACCTATAGCGAGATCAGTCAGTTTATTGGCGCACCCACGTCCGTGCGTGCCGTTGCCGGTGCTGTTGGACGCAATCCTTTGAGCATCATGGTCCCGTGTCACCGCGTGATTGGTAGTAATGGCACGTTAACAGGCTATGCAGGCGGGCTTGATCGTAAATTGGCTTTGCTCACCTTAGAAGGTGCCGCCACTTAATGAACAAGCAAGCGCATTGATTGCCTTGACAATTTTTTCTTAATTTCATTTTTAAATTTTCTAGTTTTTTTAGGAGTTCACCTTGCGTATCGCTACTTATCGCCATAACAACACCCGCCACGTCGGCCGCGTTTCATCGGACGGATTGCATGTTCAAGCCTTTGAGGTCAGTGCAGATATTGCACATCATGGCGCATTACGCTTGCTTGAAACTGTAGTGGCGGGTGGCCAATGGCCTGCCGTCTCTAGCCAACAAGTTGCAGTCAGCGACGTACACCTTGAGGCACCTATGCCTGTGCCTAGACGCAACATCTGGTGCGTGGGTCGCAATTACCACGAGCATGCCAAAGAGTTATCTACCTCGGTATTCAAGGACAGCAACACCAACACACAAGCTTGGCCTATTGTTTTCACCAAAGTGCCAGAGTGTGTTGTCGGCCCGTTCGACGCCGTGCATTTACCTGGCGCGCAAGTGTCTGAACAAATTGACTATGAAGCCGAACTTGCCGTCATCATTGGCAAAGGCGGCAAAAACATCACGGCCGCAGACGCCATGCAACATGTTTTCGGCTACACCATCGTCAACGATGTGACTGCACGCGATGTGCAGATGCGTCACCAACAATGGGATATGGGTAAATCTTTCGACACCTTCTGCCCCATGGGCCCTTGGATGGTCACTGCAGATGAGCTTGACGGTACGCACACGCGTGTGCGTTGCGTCGTCAATGGTGAACAGCGTCAAGACGGACCTACCGAAAATATGATTTTTGATATTCCTACTTTGATAGAAACTATTTCTTGCGGCATCACGCTTTTTCCTGGCGACATCATTGCCACCGGAACCCCAGCGGGCGTAGGTATGGGCTTGAAGCCACCTCGCTATTTAAAAACAGGTGACGTCGTTCGGGTGGAGATTGATGGCATCGGGCATATTGAAAACAAGTTTGTCTAAACAACTTATACAGATAGACGTGTTCGTGCTCATCGCGAGCACAATTAACTTGCCTAACATTATTT
>JBBAOY010000050.1:0-1096 GCA_040401095.1 Limnohabitans sp. | reverse complement strand
CAGATAGACGTGTTCGTGCTCATCGCGAGCACAATTAACTTGCCTAACATTATTTGAAAAATCAGGAGACAACCATGGCGCACTCAACTTCTTTACAAAGAACTTTTCTTCCAAATTTCCCAGCTGTTGATCAAAGCTTGCGGTTTGTTGTTCTTTTGGCTGCAAGCTTGTTGCTCATGACGCCAAGCTTTGCACAAGAAGACTATCCCAACAAAACCATCACCATGGTGGTTCCATTCCCGCCGGGTGGAGTAGCGGATGTTGTGGGGCGTCCTGTTGCAGAAGCCATGGGCCGATACCTCAAGCAAACCGTCATCATCGAAAACAAAGGTGGCGCAGGCGGTGGCATAGGTATGGCTCAGGTCGCCAAGTCCAAAGCAGATGGCTATAGCGTTTTGATGGCCCTGTCTTCTATTGTTGTTCTCCCCGAAGCAGACAAAGTGTTGCAACGCAACCCGATGTTTCAGTTGGATCAACTCAAACCCATTGCCCGGTTTACTGCAGACCCCACTGTGCTTGTCGTTCGCGCGGATAGCCCTTGGAAAACCTATGCTGAATTTGTAGCTTATGTCAAAGCCAATCCAGCGAAAGTTTCATTTGGCTCTTCTGGCAACTACGGCACCATGCACGTACCGATGGAGCAACTCAAAGCGGCAACATCCACCTTCATGCTGCATGTCCCTTACACCGGCGCTGCACCCGCAGTGATGGGTTTGTTAGCGGGGCAAATTGAAGCCCTATCTACAGGCCCTGCCAGCGTGGTGCAGCAAATCAAAGCGGGCAAATTGCGCGCGTTGGCACATTGGGGCGATGGGCGCTTGAGCAGCTTGCCTGATGTCCCCAGCTTGAAAGAGCTGGGTGTACCGATTGCATACGCGCAATGGTCTGGTTTATTTGTTCCATCCAATACACCTGCTCCAGTAGTAGAAAAACTCCGCCAAGCCGCTAAGTTTGCAGCGCAAGATGCGCGCGCTAATCAAGCATTGGCAGCAGCTGGCACCTCTTTTATGTTTCAAGACTCGCCTGAGTTTGAACGCTATGTAATTGGGGACGCAAAAGATATGGCTAAGTTGGTGCAGAGGATTGGGAAGGTGGA
>JBBAOY010000049.1:0-15778 GCA_040401095.1 Limnohabitans sp. | reverse complement strand
ACCTATTGGTGATGCGGAAGAATTAGATTGGGAGGGATGCTTATCAGTTCCTGGCCTACGTGGTGAGGTGCCACGATGGGCGCGTATCCGCTACACGGGTTTTGATGAGTTTGGGCAAACTATTGACCGCACAGTCGATGGTTTTCATGCACGGGTGGTGCAACATGAGTGTGACCATCTGATCGGTAAGCTCTATCCGATGCGCGTGCGGGACTTTACAAAGTTTGGCTATACGGAAGTGCTATTTCCAGGCATTCGCGCTTCTGAGGATGATTAAGCGCTCTTTGTTGTAAACGTTTTTTCAATAAATACAAAAGGTTCAATATGCTTCGATTCATCAACACAAGAACACCTTTACTTTTTGCTTCTTTATTAGGGCTATTGCTGAATTTTGGGATTACATCTCTTGCCCTTGCCCAGGCCTACCCAACCAAGGCAATTCGAATCGTGGTGCCTTTCGCCCCTGGTGGTACGTCCGATATCTTGGCGCGTGCCCTTGGATCCAAGCTCACAGAGGCTTGGGGGCAACCTGTACTAGTTGAAAACAAAGCGGGTGCAACGGGTAATGTGGGCGCAGATTTTGTCGCTAAAGCCCCTGCCGATGGCTACACATTACTGTTGACTGACTTGAGCGTTCTATCGATCAATCAAAGCGTATTTGCCAACATGCCATATGACGGGATCAAAGATTTTTCGCCAATCATCATGGTGGCTTACTCACCGCATGCACTTGGTGTGCATCCTTCAGTTCCTGTCAATAGCGTTAAAGAATTGATCGACTATGCCAGAGCAAATCCGGGCAAACTTAATTTTGCGATATCTGGCACTGGCGGCGCTCCGCATTTAGCGGGTATTGCATTCGCACAACGTACAGGTATTAACTGGGCCTACATTCCTTACAAAGGGGGCTCTCAAGCCGTTGCCGATGTGGCCTCAGGACAGTCCAATGTGATCATGAACGGCATGTTGGCTACCTATCCCACCATTAAGTCTGGCAGGATCAAAGGCTTGGCAGTCTCAAGTCTGCATAAAGTGAGTTCGGCGCCGGAATTAGCAACTATCGCGGAGGTCTTGCCCGGCTTTGAAACAGGCTCCTATCAAGGAATCGTGGCCCCTGCTGGGACCCCTAGCGAAGTGGTAGCAAAGCTCAATGCTGAGATTGCACGAATCATGGCAACACAAGATATGAAAGATCGTTTGGCTGCCCAAGGCACAGAAGTTCGTAGTAGTTCACCGGATGCTTTGCTTAATTTCTTGCGCGCTGAAAAAACCAGATGGGCACAAGTTATCAAAGAGTCTGGGATCAAGTTTGATTAAAAATGAATTCAAATAATCTTTCACAAACTGTTGTGGTTCTTGGCACCGGCACTATGGCTGCGGGAATCGCAGCTGGATTTTTAGAAGTGGGTATGCCTTTGGTTGTCTTAGGCCTATCAATAGAAAAGGCCCAAGCAACTTTAGAACAAGCTCGTAAACTGGCCCAGACTTTAGGTGCTAAAGCGCCAAGTGAAGTTCCCCAAGAGGCTGGCTTGATCAACGATTGGAATAACTGGACTTCTGTGGCTTGGGTCATTGAAACAGTCACGGAAGACTTTGACATCAAGCGCGCCTTATTCAAAGACCTAGACCGCCGTGTGCCAGCGCATATTCCCATCGGCACCAATAGTTCTGGGTTCCCTATTTCTCGCCTGTCAGACGGTTTGCTCACCCGCTCACGTATGTTCAATGCGCATTACTTCATGCCAGCGCATTTGGTGCCTTTGGTGGAGGTGGCTTTAGGGGCAGATTCAGATCCGCAAATGGGTGAAGCAGTTTGCGAACTCTATCGCCGTGCAGGCAAAAAACCCGTATTGGTGCGACAAGATATTCCGGGCTTGCTGGCCAATCGTATTCAACATGCACTGATGCGTGAGGCACTTGATTTGATTGACCGCGGTATTGCCTCGGCAGAAGATGTCGATACCGCTGTGCGTTTTAGTTTTGGTTTCCGCTACGCATCGGCTGGCCCTGTGCTGCAAAAAGAAATTTCTGGTTGGGACAGTATGGCGCGGGCTTCAGAGGAAATATATCCAAGCTTGTCCAATACCCATGTCCTTGCGCGTTGTGTTGCAGACAAAATAGCGGAAGGTAAAACTGGCATGAAAGCTGGGGCAGGATTTGCTGAATGGCCTAAAGAACAAGCAGAACTGGCAAGACAAAATTACGACCAAAGGCTAAAAGCTGCTTTTGATGTTTTAAAGATGCAATAACTTTTGAGGAATGATGTATGGGCATGATTGATTTAAATATGAAAAAAATGACGGGTCCAGTGATCCGTCTACACCCCAGCGATAACGTAGTTGTTGCGCGTATCGATGTCGGAATGGGAATGGAAATTCCTTCAGAAGGCATTACCAGTCGCAGCCAAGTGCCGTCAGGCCACAAAATTGCCGCGCGCAATATTGAGGCAGGTGAAGCCATTCTTAAATATAACGTGTGTATTGGTTTTGCTACGGTCAATATCTCGGCGGGAACTTATGTGCACTCACACAACGTCACATTCAAAGAGTTTGACCGTGACTATGCCTACGGCAAAGACTATGTGCCAACCGAATTTCTTCCACTCAGCGAACAAGCCACTTTTGAAGGCTACGTGCGTGCCAACGGCGATGTGGGGACTCGTAACTTTATTGGCATCTTGTCGACGGTGAATTGTTCTGCAACGGTGGTGCATAAAGTTGCTGAGGCCTTTAAAGGTGATCGCTTAGCGAACTATCCGCATATAGATGGTGTGGTCGGACTCAGTCACGGCCTTGGTTGTGGCATGGAGATGAGTGGCGAGCCCATGCAACTGTTGCGTCGAACCATTGGTGGTTTTGCGCGCAACCCTAACTTTGCTGCTGTGCTGATCATTGGGCTAGGTTGCGAGCGTAACCAGATGCAAGGATTGATGGAGCAAGAAGGCTTGAGTCAAGGGCCTAAGCTGTATACCTTCGTAATGCAAGAACAAGGCGGTACCCGCAAGACGGTGGAGGCAGCGGTTGCTGCAGTGGAGGCGATGTTGCCCGAGGCCAATGAGGCGCGTCGATCCAAGGTTTCTGTCAGCCATTTAAAAATCGGTTTGCAATGTGGCGGTTCCGATGGGTTTTCTTCCATCACAGCAAATCCTGCATTGGGTGCTGCGATGGATATCTTGGTGCGCCACGGTGGCACCGCTATTTTGTCGGAGACGCCTGAAATTTATGGCGTGGAACACACGCTCACACGTCGTGCGCGTAGCAAAGAGGTAGGTGAAAAACTCATCGACCGTATTCGTTGGTGGAAAGAAGAGTACTCACCCGGACGTGATGTCCAGATTAACGGGGCGGTGAGTCCTGGTAATCAAGTAGGTGGCCTTGCCAACATCTTTGAAAAATCTTTGGGCTCTTCTATGAAGGGGGGAACCACAGGTTTGATGGAGGTCTATCGCTACGCAGAGCCTGTCAACGCCAAAGGTTTTGTATTCATGGACACACCAGGTTTTGACCCATGCTCGGCTACGGGTCAAATTGCAGGTGGAGCCAATATGATTTTGTTCACTACTGGTAGGGGTTCTATGTTTGGTGCCAAACCTGTTCCTTCTATCAAACTTGCCACCAATACACCCATGTATAACCGACTGACAGAAGACATGGACTTCAACTGCGGTGTTTTATTGGACGGCACTTCCACCATGCCAGAGGTTGCGCAAGGCATTTTTGATTTGATATGCGATGTTGCTTCGGGTAAACCTTCTAAGAGTGAAGAGTTGGGGCTCGGTGACCACGAGTTTGTACCTTGGAATATTGGTGTTGTCAGTTAATTCAAAAATAAGGAATAAAAATGCCCGCCTATTGGTTATCTCGTTGCATCATCAACGACCCCGTCAGTTATAAAAAATACACCGACCAAGTGCCCGCCATCATTGCCAAATATGGTGCAAAAGTACTGGCCCGTGGCGGTAAATACCAAATCATGGAAGGCCCCGAAGATTTCAAGCGTTTCGTAGTGCTTGAGTTCCCAACGTTTGAGTCAGCCGTGAATTGCTTTCAATCAGAAGAATACAAAGCTGCCGCTTCTAATCGAAGAAACGGCGGTGGCATTGTTGAGAATGTGATTGTCGATAGTGGCGAATTTACGAAGTAATTTATCTTTGCGCAGATAAGTTAATTCAAATTTGGAGGCGGAAAAGTGACTGGCTTGGCCCCCTCATACCAAATCTTGTAACGGTGCATCACAGTGCCGAAGTTGTCGGATTGCTCAAAGTGGGTTAGCCAAGTTTGAAGGGCAGTCCAAGCTTGCGTATCGAACCATGCGCGATCGGTGCGTGCAAACTGTCTAACAAACGGGGCAATAGCCGCATCTACCCAAGACCATTTGGCACCCATGAGGAATGTGGACTGCATTAACTTGGAATTGAGTTGCACTAAATAAACAGAACCTGCTTCACGGTCGGCTAATCCATTAGGCAAGTCGTAGCGATTTGGATATTTGTAACGATCTAAATGGGTTTTGAATGCATCGTCGCACATACGGACAAGTGCGCGTGCTTCTTCATCTAAGGCTTCTTGCCCAGCGGTTGACCAGCCCTCTGGGTCGTTTTGCCCCAAAGCCCAATGCATGATGTCCAAGCTCTGATCAAGCACGCGATCTTTCAGCACGAGTACTGGCACAGTGCCTTTCGGGGAAGCTTCAAGCATGTTGTGCGGTTTATGGGCGAGTGTGATTTCACGCATCTCACAACGAATACCGCTCACAAGTAAAGCAAGGCGCGCTCGCATGGCGTAGGGACAACGCCTGAAAGAATAAAGAACAGGCGCGTCTTGCGGTAGTAGTGCTTTTATTTTTTGCTGCCTTTGTGGAATGCCAATGTGATCACTGTGTCGTGATTTAGCAATTTCCCATTGTTTTTGTCTTTCTCGCGCACTATTTTTTTGTATGTCGGTTGTGTGTGAATGACAGCGAGGGCAGCTTACGCCTAATTCAAATAAAGGAGACGTTTTGGCGTTTGCGGGTAATGGCTCGCGACAGCATCTGCACAGTTCTTGGTTGCCTTGGTGCAACCCGTGGGTGACAGACACGCGCTCATCGAACACAAAGCATTCGCCCTCCCACAAGCTTTTTTCTGGAGGTACAACTTCAAGGTATTTCAAAATCCCACCTTGGAGGTGGTAGACATCATCAAACCCTTGGGTGCGCATCAAAGCAGTAGATTTCTCACATCGAATGCCACCGGTACAAAACATAGCTACACGGGGCTTCTTGCCGTTTTTAGCTTCCAATACTTTGGCCTCATTTACCCAATCTGGTAACTGCGAGAAGCTTTGAAGTTTTGGATCGATGGCGCCTTTGAAAGTTCCGATATCTACTTCATAGTGGTTGCGTGTGTCGATAACGACCACGTCGGGTTGGGAAATTAAAGCATTCCAATCTTCTGGCTTGACATAGGTGCCAGCCATGCGCGTAGGACTGATGCCATCGACCCCCATGGTGACGATTTCTTTTTTCAAGCGCACTTTCATGCGATGAAAGGGTGGGGTGTTAGCAAAGGATTCTTTGTGTTCAAGACTAGAAAATTTTGAATCTTGACGTAAGTAGCCAAGTACAGCATGGACATCAGGCGCGGCACCGGCAATAGTTCCATTGATGCCCTCGCTGGCTAAAAGAATGGAGCCTTTGACGTTGTGTGCCTCACAAAAAGCCAATAGAGTAGCCCTGCGTTCCACATAATTTGGTAGATCGACAAACAGGTAAAAAGCCGCCGTTAAGTAAACGGGGGGATGTTGTAGTTGGGGAGTCATGATGGCTATGCGCGGCAGGTATCTAAACATTGCCCCACTAATAGCGGGGAAAAGAATTATGCAATGGGCGCCCCATCTTGGATGGTCCAAGGATTGATGACTTCTATACCGAGGCCTTCAAAATCGCGCGCATTGCGCGTGACCATGCTAAGACCATGTTTTGCTGCGGTTGCTCCCAATAGACTGTCGATGGCGGGCAGAGGGCGCGCATGATTTGCAATGAGTCGTCCCCATATGTTTGCTACATCTGCGTCAATAGTCAGAATGCGGCCTGTGAAAAAGCTAGGTAAATCTGTCTCTAGCCAATCGTTGAGGGTTGCACTACGAATTGGGTCGTGGATTTTATTAATTCCTTTTCTTAGTTCTCCTAAAGTTAAAACGCTTAAAAAGAGAGTGGAGGCGGGTCTACGTGTAAACCATTCCACCACTCCCGCATTAGGATTTTTGCGTTTTAACTCAGACAGTACATTGGTATCTAGCAAATAGCTCAAAGGGATACCTCGCGCACAGGGGTGTTGTCGCGATCGAAGTGAATGTCGTTTGCGCCAAATAATGGCGAGCTTTGCATAAACTCGACTAAGGTTTTGTTGTTGGCAGTAAGCCGATCAAACATGGGGCGTGAAATCACAACGGCTACCGACTGTCCGTGGAGCGTGATGTTTTGAGGCCCATCGCTATCAGCGCATTTGACAACCTCGGATAGTCTTGCTTTCGCTTCTTGCATTTGCCAAGCTTTCATAGGACACCTCTCTAGACAAAATAGAGTCAGAATGGCGTTCTGACCAGAATAGTCAGATTTTAGATGGTTATCTCTTAAAAGTCTACCCATTGGGACCTCCTTTTTTCTGTGGACAAACAAAAGATAAATCGGGCAAGGGTGTCTTGGGTCGATTGACGCGTACAAATTTTGTGAGTGAGAAAATGTGGAATGAAAAAAATTCTTAGTCGGCTTTTGATGTGTGCAGCAGCTAGCACATTGCTTTTAAACAGCATGCAAGTATGGGCGCAAGCAGATACAAAAAAAAGCCTGATCGCTGAAGCCTCTGCTGGAGGCATATCTAGTTACACACTTTCAAATGGTTTCAAAATTATTTTGATTCCATTTCCAACGGCTAGTAATGTGCGTGTGGAGTTATTAGTGAAGACGGGTAGCAAGTTGGAAGGTTACGGCGAGACTGGCATGGCCCATTTGCTGGAGCATATGCTTTTTAAGGGCGCAGGGAATCGTAAAAATATCAAAGATGACTTAACTGCAATGGGTGCTAATTGGAACGGCACAACAACAGCAGACAGAACCAATTACTTTGAGATACTTTCGTCAGACCCGCAAAAATTAGACGAAGTGATTCGACTCGAAGCTGACAGATTTATTCGCTCGAAATTTACCAAAGCAGACTTAGATAGCGAAATGACAGTGGTGCGTAATGAGCTTGAAAATTCGGAGCGAAGCCCATCACGCCTGGTGTTTGACGCCTTAGGGCGCAATAGCTTTGTTTGGCATGGTTACTCTCGCTCAACTATTGGGGCAAGGTCTGACATTGAAAACACCAGTTACGAGGCTCTGCGGGCTTTCCATCGCAAGCATTACCGGCCCGATAACGCTGCGTTGATTGTGTCTGGTAATTTTGATAGGCAGCGTATTCTCAAGCTTGCAAGCAAACTATTTGCAGAAGCTAAAAACCCATCAACTTCCAAGCAAGAAAACTGGACGTTTGATAGCCCACAATCCTTGACTCAGCGTAGTGAGTTGTATGCGTCAGTGGGAACAACCTTGGTGGCAAGTGCTTGGAAACTGCCTGGTGTCACTGAGCGTGATGCCCATGCCCTAGATTTGGCTGCTGCAGCAATATGTAATGCTGATTGGGGCAGCTTGAGAAAAGAATTGGTAACTAACCGTGGCTTAGCTGTGTCTGCCAATTGCTACACATCTGCGGATGCAGATTACGGACGCTTTGTGGCTATTGCTAAGGCTGGGCAAGAAGCGGACGCAGAAGCCTTATCCAAGCAATTGGTTCAACATATTCAAGAAGCTGCTGGCAAAGGAGTGACGCAGGAGCAATTAGAGCGAGCAAGGTTGTCTGAAATAAACGATTTCGAGCGCGCGCTCGATACCCATGAATCCATTGCACAAATAGCCTCGGAATATGAAGTCGCAGGGGATTGGCGATTGATGTTTTGGGTCAGAGATCTTGTGAAATCCGTGCAGCTTGAAGAGGCGAATGCCGCACTTAAAAAATGGGTTGTCTCGACAAACCGTGGTGATGTCCTGCTGAGACATGCCGATAAGCCGGCGCCCGTAGTCATTGCGCCACCTGCACCAGCTGCCACGAGAACAGATGGCAAAACATGGCCCAGCATTTTTTCTGAGGCGGATCCAGCGCCTAAGTCACTATTTGATTTAGCGCAAGCTACGCGAACCTTTCAATTAGACGCAGACAAAGCGCAGGCGAGCCTTATCTCGCGCAAAACGCAAGGCGACAAGGTCTGGTTGGTGTTTGAAAACGATTTTGGATCAGCAGATACCTTGAAAGATAAAAGAGCTGCGTGCAGCGCAGCTAGCGCGCTGATGAAGTTTGGTGGCAATGGTTTGACGCGTGACGAATTGAATCGTCGTATGGAAGAGCTGAAAGCCAACTGGAATATCGGCTTGTCAGGCATCGCCTTAGAGGTACCCCGTAAAAATCTACAAAACGCATTTGAGATGCTGTTTGCGGTGTGGGCTGCTCCCTTGCTGCCGGTCGATGAGTTCAACAGTTACAAAGCAGGATTGATCGCTTCGTATGAATCACAACTTAAAAACTCGGTTGCCGTAGCGGCCAACACCAGTCGTTTGCGCTTTGATAATTTTCCATCGGGACATTGGAGCAAGCCACAAACCTTGGAGATGCAAATCGCCGATATCAAGTCGCTTAGTTATGAAGAGGTGAAACGCTGTGCCAGTGACTTTGCCAAAATTTCTCATGTGCGAGTGGGTGTGGTGGGTAATTTGCAGGAAGAAGATGTACGTGCTTTGTGGCAGAAAACATCTACTTCTAAGGCCTCTGCCATTGCCTACCAGCGCGTGCCCGATCCAACTGCCCCTTCAGTAGTGGACACCACACCGATACGCATTGAAATGCCTGACACCACAAATGCCAGAGTGACAGGCAGCGTGGTAGTCGCATTAAACCGAAAAGCCAAAGACTTTCCTGCTTTACAAATAGCTGTTGAGGTGGTCGGCGGTAATGCCAGTAGTTTGATATGGAAGGAGTTAAGAGAAAAAGATGGTCTGGCGTATTCGACCGGTATGACTCTCAATGGATCGATGTTGGACGACAGAACAACCATCATGCTGTACGCCACCTCTGCCAGTGCACAGGCAGACAAAGCAATGGAAAAACTTAAAGCTGTTCTGCAACGCGTATTACATGACGGATTGAGTGACGCTGATGTAGATCGCGCCAAAAAAACCTGGGCAGAACGTCGCAAAGCCTATTTAGGCAAGGAAAGTAATTTTGCGTCCACTATGGCAGATGCCTTATCAGACGGCTATGACTTTATGGCACGAGAGCAGTTTGATAGAGCGATAGCGCAAGTCACGGCCAACCAAGCCACCGAAGTTTTACGTAAATACCTCAGCAATACGCCTATGGTGTGGGCGGTGGGGCAGGGGAAATGACTAGATCCCAAACATCTGGCGGCGTTTAATATCTAGTCACCCTCTTTGAAGGTTTGCTATGAATCAAAATGTTCTCGCTATTCTTACTGCTGGCGTTCTGGCGTGTTTGGCCATGGATGCTTGGCAACAAATATTAAAGCGCTTGACGGGTATTCCTGCCACCAATTGGGGGATGGTGGGGCGTTGGTTTGTTCTTACTTTAAGAAGAGGAACCATGTATCACCCGACTATTGATAACGAACCTGCAGCTGCATACGAATTGCTACTTGGTTGGATCGTGCATTACTGCGTCAGCATGATGTATGCAGTTATTTATTTGGTGTTAATGATCGATCGGGTGATTGAGCCAACACTAGCCGATGGCATCCTATTTGGTGCAGTTAGTGTGGTGGTGCCTTGGTTTTATTTCATGCCATGTATGGGCAAGGGAGTGATGGGAAAACTCACACCTAATCCAAAAAAGGCTTGCTTGGTCTCTTTATCTAGCCATTTGGTATTTGGCACTGCGATGGGCGTTGGGTTTATGTTGGCTGCTCAGTTGAGTTTGCAGGTCTAAATTACAGCAGAGACTTTGTTGCATCGACCACCAATTTGCACGAAACGATAAACAAGCCGATTTGTATCAGTCTAAAAAACAAGACATCGGCTATCTTGTTAGTGAGATATGCGCCGGCGATAGCGCCGATAACTGAAAACGGTATGAGATAGGCTGCAGCAAGAAGGTCTTCGTAGGTGTATGGCCTAAGGTTTTGATAGGGAACAATTTTGGCGAAATTGATGATCGCAAATAGTATGGTGGCTGTTCCAGCAAATTGCGCCTTAGGTAGTTTTTGCGGCAACACGTAAATTTGAAACGGTGGCCCACCGGCATGCGAGATAAAACTTGTAAAGCCTGACAAGGCACCCCAAAAAATTCCTTTTTTGAGCGATGCATGTTGTGGCGGGGCGTCGGCCGATTTACGAAACCACATGTTGAGGCAAAAGCCAATGCCGATAAAGCCAATCGCGAACTTGATCGCAACATCCGATGTCACAGAGGCGGTCAACCATCCAATGAATACGCCGATCAACGATGCCGGAATTAATATTTTTAAGTTGCGCGCACTGAAATTTTTACGATACAGCCACACGCCAAAAATGTCTGAAATCACATAAATGGGTAAGAGCAAAACTGCCGCTCTTACAGGTGACATAGCCAACGACAAAATAGGCACCGACAACATGCCAATCGTTGGCAGACCACCTTTAGACAGGCCAATCAACAACGCGCCAATGGCTGACAAGATAAAAAGGTGATCAAGCTCTAACAAAATAGGTCGCCGTTTCGTAAAAAATAAAGCTGACACACCATGCCACGCAAAGAGGCCAGACAACAGACAAGGTGGTGAACCAAACGCTTTTGGTCTCATTGCGAATCGTGGCAATGGTAGAGACACACGGCGTGTAGATCAGCACAAACAGCATAAAGCTATAGGCCTCAATCCAATTGATATGGCTGGTAATAGTGTCAACCAACATCTGTCCTTCTTGTCCGTAAATCACAGCCAGCGAACCAATCACAATTTCTTTGGCAACAAAACCAAAAATCAAAGCAATCGTTAATTCAGCGCTGATACCTAATGGGCTCAATACGGGCGCCATGAATTGCCCCATTTGCCCTGCCCATGAATCAATACTGCCAGCACCCACACCTATTGGAAAGTTAGTCAACACCCATACCAAGAGCACGCCAATCACGATAAAGCGCGAAGCACGGTGTAAGAAGTGTCGTACTTCTTGCCAACCCCGCAACACGATTTGGCGCAGTGTTGGAAAGCGGTAGGGCGGCATTTCTAAAATGAAAGCGTCGTTATTGACATAGCGGTTCTTGAACAACACTGATGTTGCCATTGCCATCACAAGACTCATCACATATAAAGAAAGCAGGACCCATGGTGCTTGGGTCGCGGTGAACAGTGCCGCAATAAAAAACACAAATACTTGCATGCGGGCCGAGCACAAAGAAAACGGAATGACCAGCATCGTTAAATAACGCAAGCCCTTGGAGCGAATCACACGCGTGCCCATGAGCGCCGGCACATTGCAGCCAAAGCCCATCAGCAGCATGACAAAACTACGGCCATCTAGACCAAAGCGTGACATCAGAGCGTCCATTAAATATGCGGCGCGCGACAAATAGCCAGTGTCTTCTACGATACCCATAAAAACAAAGAACAACACAATCAGCGGCACAAAACTCGCTACTGTGCTTAATCCGTTGTAGAGGCCATCTAACAAAAGGCCTTGCACAACTGTGGGCCAAGTCGCCATCAGCGGTTCGAGTAACAGCGTGCGTCCTTCGGTCAATACCCAAGCCGTTGCATCTTGCAAAGGTTTGCCAATAGCAAACACGCCCTGGAATACCAATAACATCACTGCAAAGAAAATCGGTAAGCCAAACCACGGATGCAACAAAACACGGTCCAGCGACTCAGTCAACGCATGAGACGCTTGTGAGGGCACGCTGATGCATTGCTCAAAAGCTCTCTCCACATGGCTGGCGTCAACAGTCAACGAAGGAGTTGTGGACGTTGCAGTGAGCTCTTGACGCATGGCTGGCAAAAGTTGCTCCATGCCTTGTCCGTATTTGGCAGACAACAAACACACCGGCACACCCAGTTGCGCTGACAGGCTTTTTGCATCCACATGGATGCCAAGCTTCTGAGCTTCATCGACCATATTCATCACCAGCAACACAGGGATGTCTTGCCGCATCATTTGTTGCACAAAGTTGATTTGTCTATCGAGTTGCGAGGTGTTGAGCAAAACTACCAGCAAGTCAGTCGTTTGCGTTGCAAGGAAAGTAGTCACAACTTTCTCATCGTCTGAGAAACCATGCATGTCATAGATGCCTGGTAGATCGACGAGTTGGACCATTTGGTCGCCGACCAAAAGTTTGGCGCTTAAGAGTTCAACGGTGAGTCCGGGCCAATTGCCTACTTTGGCGTGCGCGCCTGTTAATCGGTTGAACAACGTGGACTTGCCGGTGTTAGGCATACCCAGCAAGGCGACACGTTTCATGGCGCGAGGGCAATACTGCGTGCTTCGTGACGGCGCAAAATCAATTCGGTTGTGCCAACACGCAAATGCATAGGGCCGCCCAAACTGGCGCTGCGTAAGACGCGCACCCAGTTGCCCGGGCGAAGCCCTAGGGCAGCAAACCTCTTATGCAGATCGGCTTCAACATGGAGTGCGGAGATGCGCGCAGTTTCACCAACGTGCAGTCCCTCTAAGGTCCGTAAGATGGCGGCTTTGTCGGTTGGAAGTGGAGCGTAGGGCATGAACTTTATAGAACGCTAATAGGAATGATTTGCATTCGTCTAAAATTCTACCCTATCTGGCATGATCCAGCCATGTGCAAAAAGACAAAGTTTGCGATGAATCAAATAACAAGAGGTTGTAGGCATGGACACTGAAGCGAATGCAGCGCTTTTGAAGAAAAAGGGATTAAAAATCACCTCCCCGCGCTTGGCCGTGTTGGAGATTTTTCAAAAAAGCAAAGACCGTCATTTGAGCGCGGAAGACGTTTATAAGGAAGCCTTGTCCAAAGATGGCGATTTGGGGCTGGCTACGGTGTACCGTGTGTTGACCCAACTCTCCGAAGTGGGCCTGCTGGCTGCCACCAATTTTGAAACGGGCAAGACCACCTTTGAATTGAATGAGGGCGGGCACCACGACCATTTGGTGTGTTTGAGCTGCGGCTCCGTGATTGAATTCAACGACGAAGCCATTGAAAGCCGGCAAGAACTCATTGCCAAGCAACACGGGTTTCGCTTGATCAACCATTCCATGGCTTTGTATGGGGTGTGTTCCAAGCCAGCTTGCAATGACGTTGGCTAGTTCGATCCAGCTTAGTGTGGTCGAACCACTGGTACTGCATCACACCTCAGAAACACCACCAGGTTTTTTATCGCAAGAAGTTTTGGGGGAGGCCTTTTATGCGGCCACCAAAGAACGCGAAATACCAGGCTTTAAGTTTGGCTATTTAGTCGCGACTAGGGCGGGCGAAACGGTCGCCACCGTGCCTTATTTTTTGATGGATTTCAAAATCAACACGATGTTGGAAGACGGGTGGTTAAAAAGATTGTTGGGAAACTCGGGGTTTCGGATGGCTTGTGTGGGGCATCCTTGTGCAGCATATGGAAATATCGATGGGCTTGTCAGTGAGGAGTTGATGTCGCAGGTCTTTTCGGTATTGCAGGTGTTGGCCCCTGTCGTATCGCTAAAAGGTTTTAAACCAAATATGCCTGCCGTCGGCTTTGTCCAAGTCAAAGGCCTGCCTGTAGCAGTGTTGACCTTGCGTGAAAATTTTTGGCAAACGATGTCGAGTGCACGGCGCCGAAATATTAAACGTAAGCGAAAAAAAGCATCTGCATTACGCTTTGAGATTTTGAAAGGCTTAACCGAATCACAACTGCAGGCAATTTATAACCTTTACCTGAAGGTGCGTGACAAGTCTAGTATTCAGTTTGAGCGCCTAGACCCTAACTACTTTGTATCAACTGCTTCGATAAGTCAATTTGTTGTGGCTTATTTGGAGGAGCAAGTTGTAGGTTTTGTACAAACCATACAAAAAAATAAACGCATGGTCGCGCAATATATTGGAATTGACGATTCTTGCAATCGTTTGCATGGTGTTTATTTTGCACTGGTAATTCGCGTTGTAGATCTTGCTATTGAACTGGAATGCGAAGAAATAGAGGTAGGCGAAACTCACTACGAATTCAAGACGGCGTTGGGTTGTGTGCTAGGCGAGACGAAAGTTTATTTCAGACATCGCAACCGTTGGGTGCATTGCTTGATGTCTGTGTTTTCATTTGTTTTTGAACCAAGCAAAGATGAGTTACGTTAGTTAGTGGGTCTTTTTTAAGTTTTGCTGATTTTTTGAATTAAATATTGGCTATCGTTTTCTTTAAGAATCGCAATCCGATAGCGAGATTGCAAAACTTTAATTAAGAGTTTTTGCGAATACAAAGAGCGTTGTAACTTTTCAATGACTAGGACCGCGAAAATAGTCACGCTCGAAAAATTTAAAAACTGAAGCCAGTCAGTAGACTCCGGAGTTCCAAAAGTGTTGTACGGTTTTATAAAAAAATATCCGCCCAAAAGTGTACTTACAAAAATGCTAACTAGTGCGAGTTTATAGCCGTAAAACAACGCGATAAGGATACAAGCTACGATGAAGCAATGAAATGGAGCATCAGGCTCTATAGTTTGATGTAAAGCCAAACGAATTAAAAAGGCAATCAATAATATAAGTGATGCGGAAGCTATTGATTCACTCAATGAGTAAGAAACCCAAGATTTTGAATTTTTAATAAGCATGAACCAATCTCACCATCCAAAACACTTGTTGCACCTCGAGGGTGGGATGCATTGCGTCGTGATGTTACACGGACTAGGCGCAAATGAGTTGGAATTTATCCGTATGAGCAAAGAATTACATGCCGCTGGATTTTCTGTTGTTGTTCCCCGCATCGAAGGATACTCATTTGATACTACCGTGCAACCCTGGAAGTCTTGGGTGGAGCAAGTCCAATCGCAATACCGGGAATTAGAAAAAACCTACTCCAGTGTCTCGGTAGTGGGCTTATCTATGGGAGCTATTCTGGCTATGGTTTTAGCGCAACGCCAGCCAACACCGATCGCTGGTTTGGTTTTGCTTTCTGCTTCCTTGGCTTACGACGGCTGGAGCATGCCCTGGTATCGCAGGTTGCTAGAGATATCCGCATGGCTTCCATTTGCTTCTCGCTACAACATGAAAGAATCTGAACCCTTCGGCGTTAAAAACGAAGAAATGCGAGCGGCAATCAAATCCGCATTGAAATCAAAGCACGTGGCCGAATCTGGTGCTGATGTATTGGGATATGCATTGATAAAAGAAGGTCAAGTGTTGATACGCGAAGCCCGGCACAACATACATTTGATTGAATTCCCTACTTTGATTGTCCATTCTGTTGATGACGAGATAGTGCATATTCGTAACGCCGAATGGGCTTTTAAAAAAATTAGATCTGTGGATAAAGAGATTATTTACCTGGGTGACAGTTATCACATGATCACAATCGATAACGAGCGAGAAACTGTCAATCAAGAAACGATCCGGTTTCTCCAAAAGGTAGTCAATAGCCAATTCGAAAAGCCTGTATTCGAAGTTGCCCCTATCAAGTCATCACAAATGAAACGCCTGTTGCGCAAAATACAGTTGCAAGTATTTCAAATTAATTAGTTTTTTTAAACCACTCCAGCCCTGCGCTAGTGCCTCCAGCCTGCCCACCCAGCT
>JBBAOY010000048.1:0-16399 GCA_040401095.1 Limnohabitans sp. | reverse complement strand
TCCCACTCAATAGTAGCCGGCGGCTTACTAGAAACATCCATAGTCACCCGATTAATTCCGCGCACCTCATTAATAATACGCCCCGAAACTTTCTTCAACAGCGCATAAGGCAATTCAGCCCAATCTGCTGTCATAAAGTCACTGGTCTGCACCGCGCGCAAGGCCACTACATATTCATAAGTTCTGCCGTCACCCATAACCCCAACACTTTTCACGGGCAAGAAAACGGTGAATGCTTGGCTGGTGAGGTCATACCAAGATTTACCAGTTGCTTCATCGCGGAAGTTACGCAACTCTTCGATAAAAATAGCATCGGCTCTACGTAGCAAATCAGCATATTCTTTTTTCACTTCGCCAAGAATACGGACGCCCAAGCCAGGCCCAGGGAACGGATGGCGGTAAACCATTTCATGCGGCAGTCCAAGCGCCACACCTAATTCGCGTACCTCGTCTTTAAATAGGTCTCGTAGTGGTTCGAGCAACTTCAAACCCAATTGCTCAGGCAATCCACCCACGTTGTGGTGGCTTTTGATGGTGACTGCTTTTTTGCTTTTCGCGCCACCCGACTCAATCACATCTGGATAAATCGTGCCTTGGGCTAAGAAGGTCGCACCTTTGTGGCCGCCATCACCTGCTTTTAGTTTGGCGGCCTGCTCTTTGAACACGTCAACAAACAAACCACCAATGATTTTGCGTTTGGCTTCTGGGTCGCTCACTCCAGCCAGTTTTCCTAAAAATAGATCGCTGGCATCCACGCGAATTACTTTTGCTTGGAGCTTGCCAACAAACATCTCCATGACCAAATCGCCTTCGTTCAAACGCAACAGGCCGTGGTCAACAAACACACACGTCAATTGGTCGCCAATGGCGCGGTGTATCAAAGCGGCTGCCACCGATGAATCAACTCCGCCCGATAAGCCTAAGATAACTTCTTCATTACCCACTTGCTTGCGAATCAATTCAACAGCTTCGGCAACGTGATCACGCATCACCCAATCGGGTTTAGCGCCACAAATATCACGCACAAATCGGTTGAGCATGGCTTGGCCTTGCACCGTGTGCGTCACCTCTGGGTGAAACTGCACTGCGTAGAACTTACGCGCTTCATCTGCCATGCCTGCGATGGGGCAACTAGGCGTACTGGCCATCACTTTGAAACCGGATGGCAGTTCGGTCACCTTATCACCGTGGCTCATCCATACCTTGAGCATGCCGTGGCCTTCGGCCGTGGTGAAGTCTGCAATGTCTTTGAGAAACGCCGTGTGTCCATGGGCGCGCACTTCAGCGTAACCAAATTCACGGGTTTGTCCGCTTTCTACTTTTCCACCCAATTGCTGGGCCATGGTTTGCATGCCATAGCAAATGCCCAGCACGGGAATACCTAACTGAAAGACGATATCCGGTGCGTTGTCGGTGGTTTCTTCGTACACGCTGGCGTGGCTGCCAGACAGAATGACGCCTTTTAAATGGCCATCTGCGGCAAAGGATCGCACCCATTCTTCGCTGACATCACAGGGATGGACTTCGCAGTAAACATGGGCCTCACGCACGCGGCGGGCAATGAGTTGGGTGACTTGGGAACCGAAGTCCAGAATGAGAATTTTGTGGTGTGGCATCAATAAAAAAGGGCCTTGAGTGGCCTTGGCGTATTGTCTCAAAAAACAAAACCGCCCCAAGAGGCGGTTTGTTATGCATTGAAAGCAGTACTTAGAACTATTCAGCGCGATAGTTAGGCGCTTCTTTGGTGATTTGCACGTCATGCACATGGCTTTCGCGTATGCCTGCCGTGGTGATTTCAACAAATTCAGCCTTATTTTTCATGTCATCGATGGTGGCGCAACCGCAATAGCCCATGCTGGCCCGAATGCCTCCCGCCATTTGATAAACGATGCTGATCATCGAACCCTTAAAGGGCACACGTCCTTCAATACCCTCGGGCACGAGTTTGTCTGCATTGGGGTTGCCCGTGCTCGACTCTTGGAAATACCGATCTGCACTGCCTTGTTGCATCGCGCCAATCGAGCCCATGCCACGGTAACTTTTGTAACTGCGTCCTTGGTAGAGGATGACTTCACCCGGTGCTTCTTCCGTGCCTGCGAACATGCCACCCATCATCACGCTAGACGCACCTGCAGCCAGTGCTTTGGCGATATCACCGCTGTAACGAATACCGCCATCTGCAATCAACGGCACGCCCGTACCTTGTAAGGCTGTGGCCACGCTATCGATGGCCATGATTTGCGGAACACCAACGCCAGCCACGATACGCGTAGTGCAAATAGAGCCAGGGCCAATCCCCACTTTCACTGCATCCGCCCCCGCTTTGACCAAAGCCAAAGCAGCGGCACCCGTCGCAATGTTTCCGCCCACAACATCAATATGCGGATAGTTTTGTTTGACCCACTTCACGCGTTCAATCACGCCGTGGCTGTGTCCAT
Source organism: Limnohabitans sp. (assembly GCA_040401095.1). Taxonomy (GTDB): domain Bacteria; phylum Pseudomonadota; class Gammaproteobacteria; order Burkholderiales; family Burkholderiaceae_C; genus Limnohabitans. Next base: position 13,961 of record JBBAOY010000048.1, on the reverse strand, counting down.
GCGCGGTGTCGACCACGATGGCGTCGACCCCAGCTTTGACCAAGGCTTCGACACGCTCTTCAGTGCCCTCGCCTACACCCACTGCAGCGCCCACACGCAAACGACCAGTAGCATCACGCGCTGCATTGGGGAAACTGGTTTGCTTGGTAATGTCTTTAACGGTAATGAGCCCTTTGAGTTCAAACGCATCATTGATCACCAGCAAACGCTCGAGTTTGTGTTTGTTCAACAAAGCTTTGGCTTGTTCGGGAGTAGTGCCTTCAGGCACGGTGACCAAACGCTCGCGCGGCGTCATGATTTCTTTGACTTGCACGTCATATCGGCTCTCAAAACGTAAATCGCGGTTTGTCACGATACCAACCACTTTGCCACCATCGCACACAGGGAAACCAGAGATACCTAGCTCTTGAGACAAAGCCAATACCTGACGCACTGTATGGCTGGGCGTGATGATCACCGGGTCAAGCAACACACCGCTTTCGTAACGCTTCACTTTGGCAACTTCTGCCGCTTGCTCAGCAGCAGTAAGATTTTTATGCACGATACCGATGCCCCCTTCTTGGGCAATCGCAATCGCTAAACGCGACTCGGTGACGGTGTCCATGGCCGCGGAGACCAAGGGCAGGTTGAGTGCAATATTGCGAGAAAAAATGGTGGCGAGGGAGGTGTCCTTAGGCAGGACTTGGGAGTAGGCGGGCACCAGCAACACGTCGTCGAAGGTGAGGGCTTTGCCGAGAAGGCGCATGGGAGAGCTCCAAAATGAAGATTCTATCGGCCGCCATGTAAGTCGCTGTATACAAGCACTTAGTAGCCGGGCTTTGCCCCCTTACGCCGAGTGGCAAATAACCCGGCAGCCCTGGAACCTTGTTGTTGGAAGCGCTCTCTCCTGGCTACTTTGGGATCTACTTTGAGAGATCTGTAAAGCTCCACACGATCGCCATCTTGTAAAACTGTTTCAATCGCCACTGGGCGTCCCCATAAGCCCAAAGCCCATTCGTTTGATTGACTTGAGAGATTGATTGGAAAAGAAGGAAACAGTTCGCAAGCTACCAATGCATCTGAAACCGTACTTAAAAGTGGTAGCTCCAAGAGGTGTTCCTTCACCTCTCGCGCTTGGGTTGAATACACCACAACAATATGCACCGAGCCTTTAGACATCAAACGTAGACTTTTTCTGCACGTTGCACAAAAGCATCAATCAAGGTGGCGGCGATTTTGTCAAACAAAGGGCCCACCAATGCGCCAAACATGCTCTCAAAGCTGTAGTGCAAAGTAAGTTCTACGCGGCAAGCCCGTTGCATCTCTGAACTACCCTCTTGGGCTAGCGGATAGAAATCCCAGGTGCCATCCAACTGCTTAAAAGGACCGTCAATCAAAGACAACTTCACCTGCCGTCCTTGCGTATGCAAATTGCGCGTTGTAAAGCTTTTATGGAACCCACCCAAGGCCATACCAATTTCAGCGACCATGCCTGTCGCATCTTGCGAGACAATACGGGTTTTGTCGCACCAAGGCAAAAATTCCGGATAAGAAGAGACATCGGTGACCAGCGCAAACATTTCCTCAGCGCTAAACCAAATAAGAACGGACTTGTGAACTGTTTTCATAGAATGGTTTGCATTGTAAGAAGACATCCAGCCCCCAACTAGCTTTCATGGCCACTAAAAAACCAGCGCTTCCAGCGCGCATTGCCGACAACAAAAAAGCCGCCTACAACTATTTTTTCGAAGAAAAGTTTGAAGCAGGCATGGTCCTGCAAGGTTGGGAAGTCAAAGCTGCCCGTGAAGGCAAGGTGCAACTGACAGACGGGTATGTGGTGGTGCGCGACGGCGAATTGTTCGTCATTGGTTGCCAAATCAACCCTTTGCACACTGCTTCCAGCCATATCAGCCCAGACGCAGTTCGCACCAAGAAGCTGTTGATGAAAAAAGACGACATCAAACGCTTAATCGGTAAGGTCGAGCAAAAGGGCTACACCTTGGTGCCTATCAATCTGCATTGGAAAAACGGCAAGATCAAATGTGAAATTGCTTTGGCCAAGGGCAAAGCCGAACACGATAAACGCGACACCATCAAGGATCGCGAAGGCAAGCGCGAAGTGGAACGCGCTATGAAATCACGAAGTCGGTAAATTACTTTTTCTTGCGCGGGGGCAGTCCCGTGTGTTGCGTCAAAACACGTCCTGGACGCACAACCGTGCTGTTTTTGCGCCTAGCACTGGTGTAATTGCCATCTGTAGTGGGCTGAAAAGTAGGAATCAAATGGTGCTTGCCATTACCAATGAGGTCTGCACGGCCCATAGATTTAAGCGCCTCACGCAATAGGGGCCAGTTATTGGCATCGTGGTAGCGCAAAAAGGCTTTGTGCAAGCGTCGGCGTTTTTCGCCACGCACGATATCAACCGCATGACTCTGACGCGTCACACGCGCTAATGGGTTTTTACCCGAGTGGTACATCGCCGTCGCGGTGGCCATGGGGCTGGGATAAAACGTTTGCACTTGGTCTGCACGAAAGCCATTGCTTTTGAGCCATAGCGCGAGATTCATCATGTCTTCGTCTTTGGTGCCAGGGTGCGCGGCGATGAAATAAGGCACCAAGAACTGTTTCTTGCCAGCCTCGGCGCTGTATTTGTCAAACATTTGCTTGAACTTGTCGTAGCTACCGATACCAGGCTTCATCATCATCGACAAAGGCCCGCCTTCGGTGTGTTCTGGGGCAATTTTTAAATAACCACCTACGTGGTGGGTCACCAACTCTTTGACATATTCAGGTGATTGAACGGCTAAGTCGTAGCGCAATCCAGAACCGATCAAAATTTTCTTAACGCCTTTAAGCTCGCGAGCACGTCGGTACATATGTATCAATGAGCTGTGGTCGGTATTGAGGTTTTGGCAAATTCCTGGGTATACACAACTCGGTTTGCGGCAAGCAGATTCAATCTCTGGGCTTTTGCAACCAATGCGATACATATTGGCTGTGGGGCCGCCTAAATCAGAAATGACCCCTGTGAAGCCTGGCACCTTATCGCGTATGTCTTCAATCTCGCGGATGACAGAGTCTTCGCTTCTGCTTTGAATAATGCGCCCCTCATGTTCTGTGATGGAACAAAAAGTGCAACCCCCAAAACAACCGCGCATGATGTTGACGCTGAAACGAATCATTTCCCACGCGGGAATTTTGGTGTCGCCGTCGTGGCCACCGTTTGCATCGGCATACACAGGATGCGGACTTCTGGCGTAGGGCAAATCAAATACCAAATCCATTTCAGCGGTCGTCAATGGAATAGGCGGTGGGTTGACCCAGACATCGCGCGCAGTCGTACCTTCACCATGGGCTTGCACCAAACAACGCGCATTGCCTGGATTAGTCTCTAAATGCAAGACACGGTTGGCATGGGCATAGGTAACCGGGTCAGATTTCACCTGCTCATAACTTGGCAAACGAATGACGCTTTTGTCTCTGGGTGGTACTTTGAGTTTGCCTTTGCCTTGTAGCCCTGGCAGATTCGGGTTATCGAAAAATTTAATGGCTTGTGGCTTTTGATCGAGTGGTCTACCCATCGATGTCAGTTGTTGGTTAGCAGCATCTGCAACTGCATTCGCCTCGTCTTCACGGGCACAACTCTGTCCTTGTTGTTTGGCCACTTCACTGACCATCAGGTAAGGATTGACATGCGCCTCCACCCTACCCGGCTCATCAATATTCGAAGAGTCAATTTCAAACCAACCCTCTGGCGTTTGGCGTCTTACAAAGGCCGTACCGCGCACATCGGTGATGTTTTGAACGGGCTCTTTGTTGGCTAAGCGGTGCGCAATGTCAACAATGGCACGTTCTGCGTTGCCATACAACAGCAAGTCGCATTTGCTGTCCACCACGATAGAACGACGCACTTTGTCAGACCAATAGTCGTAATGTGCAATGCGTCTGAGGGAACCTTCAATTCCACCCAAAATAATGGGCACATCGCTATAAGCCTCTTTGCAACGTTGGCTATAGACCAAGGCTGCGCGGTCTGGCCGCTTGCCGCCAATATCACCTGCGGTATAGGCATCATCACTTCTGATTTTTCGATCTGCCGTATAACGGTTGATCATCGAATCCATATTGCCAGCAGTCACACCGAAAAATAAATTGGGTTTGCCTAATGCTTTAAATGGGTCTGCACTCTGCCAATCTGGCTGGGCAATGATGCCAACGCGAAAGCCTTGGTTTTCTAGCATGCGTCCAATCACGGCCATGCCAAAACTAGGGTGGTCTACATAAGCATCGCCCGTGACAATGATGATGTCGCAACTATCCCAACCGAGTTGTTGCATCTCGTCACGACTCATCGGTAAAAAAGGAGCCGTGCCAAAGCGAGCCGCCCAGTACTTGCGGTAACTGTTTAGCGGCTTGGCATTTCGCGGGAAAAAAGAGACGTCTGTATAGGCGTTCATAAGAACTTGTAATTAACCCTCTAGTGTACGGGTTAGCCCTTAAACGCGTATTTGCAGGGCTTTATTTCTTGGGCTCTTGGTGGCCGCCAAACTGTTTACGCATCGCAGAAAGCATTTTGTCGGCAAAGGTACTCACCTGCCGCGAACGAAAACGTGCGAACAACGCAGCCGACAACACAGGCACTGGAACTGCCTCTTCAATCGCAGCGTTGATGGTCCAACGTCCTTCACCAGAATCTTGCACATGGCCCGAATAAGAGGCGAGTTCAGGATCTTCTGCCAAAGAAATAGCGGTCAAATCTAACAACCACGACGACACCACGCTACCCCTACGCCATAACTCGGTGACGTCTGCTAAATCTAGTTGGTAGCGTCTTTCAGCTGGAATACTCTCTTGTCCAACACCTTTGAGTACATCCATGCCTTCTGCATAGGCTTGCATCAAACCATATTCAATACCGTTGTGCACCATCTTGACAAAGTGTCCTGAACCGGCAGGGCCAGTGTAGAGATAGCCTTCTTCGGCAGTAGATACTTTGCCTTCACGTCCCGGTGTGCGAGGAATTGTTCCAATTCCTGGCGCTAAAGATTTAAAGATAGGGTCTAAATGGGTAGCCGCAGATTGATCGCCACCAATCATCATGCAGTAGCCACGATCCAAGCCCCACACGCCACCGCTGGTGCCCACATCTAAATAACGAATGCCTTTGGCTTGCAACATTTGCGCATGGCGCACATCGTCTTGAAAGTTGGAATTGCCACCATCAATCAGTATGTCACCGGCTTCTAAAAGTTCGCTTAGTTCTGAGATGGTTTGTGCTGTTATTTCACCTGCTGGCAGCATCACCCAAACTGCTCGGGGCTTGGCCATTTGCTCGATCATGTGCGACAGACTCTTACTAGGAGTTGCACCTTCTTTTGCCAACTGCGCGACGTTGTCGAGATTCACGTCATAGACCACTGAAGTGTGCCCATGCTGCATCAAGCGTCGCACAATATTGCCGCCCATACGGCCCAAACCAATCATTCCTAGTTGCACGTTCTCTCCAAATTAGATATTCAAAATGGCACTGTATCTGTAAAACACACACATGCTTTTTTTACTACTGCCCCATAGCTTCGACTTCCGCCCCATCACCCCACAAATGCGCGACAACTTGTTGCACATGTGACACATCTCCCGTTGTAAAAAAACGGGTGGCTCCAACGTGTTGCTCATCCATACGGCGGTCATTGCCCAATCGTCTAGTCAATTCAGCGGCGACTGCAACCGCAGGGTCAACAAGTACAACGTCGATACCCACAATGCGTTGCAAGGTGTCGCGCAAAAAGGGGTAATGCGTGCAACCCAAAACCAGGGTATCCACCCCTTGATCCATCAAGGGCACCACAAATTGACGCAATAGAGCTTCCGTTTGTGGACTGTGCAAGTCCGCTTGCTCCACGGCTTCTACCCAACCGGGACAGGCTTGCAACAAGATGCGCTTGCCCTCGCCATGTTCTATACACAAACGCGCAACGCTTTCGCTCTGCAAAGTTTGCGTGGTGGCGAGAACTCCCACCACGCCAGATCGTGTGGTGTTTGCTGCGGGTTTGATAGCCGGTTCAATTGCAACCACAGGAATATGGGTTTGCTCGCGCAAATGGCGAATTGCGACCACTGTTGCGGTATTGCAAGCTACCGTGATGGCCTTCACACCAGAAGTTGCCAACCAATTACCAACCGTCAAAGTTCGCTCGATAATGTGCGCTTCAGACTTATCGCCATAAGGGGCATGGCCTGAATCTGCTACGTACACCAAATTCTCTGCAGGAAGTGCTGCTCGTATTGCGCGCATTACCGATAAACCGCCTACGCCTGAATCAAATACGCCAATAGCATCTGCAAAAGGCATGGGTGCAAGGCTAGGTGAGGACATAACTTCTTATTTTCTCCGATTCATCATCTGGTCACTGATTTAGATTCAAATCTTTAATTCGCAAGTTGTTTGCAATTACTATGAAACCTATGCAACACCAAAACCCTCCCTCTTCAGCCTATGACATTGTTATTTTTGGTGGCGCTGGCGATTTATCCTTTCGCAAACTGCTTCCTGCGCTCTACATGGCGCATGCACACGACAAACTAGACCGTGATACCCGCATCATCGGAATTGGCAGACAGCCTTGGAGCCGAGAGCAGTATTTGGACTTTATCAATCAGCAGTCCCCCCCTTTTATTGAAACCAGCGCATTCAAGCAAGCCGATTGGCAGAGTTTTTTAAATCGCCTGCAATTTGTGCAACTCGACCTCACCAATGTGGAGAGCTACGCACAATTGAAAGCCGTGTGCGCTGAGCCGCGGATGCGGGTTTTTTATTTAGCCACCGCACCGAGTTTGTTCACCCAAATTTGCGCCAATTTATCGGGCGCCGGTTTGGTAGATGCGCAATCGCGTGTTGTTCTAGAAAAACCTTTAGGCACAGACCTCGTATCTGCACAAGCGATCAATTTACAGGTCTCGCAATATTTTCAAGAGCAACAGATCTATCGGATCGACCACTATCTGGGAAAAGAAACAGTTCAAAACCTGATGGTGCTGCGCTTTGGTAACGCGATTTTTGAGCCACTTTGGCGTTCGCCATACATCAAGAGTGTGCAAATCACGGTCTCTGAAACTGTGGGGGTTGGCAGTCGCGCCGGGTTTTACAACGGTGCGGGCGCCATGCGTGACATGGTGCAAAACCATTTGCTACAACTTCTATGCATAGTGGCGATGGAGCCGCCTATCTCCATGGACGCGGATGACGTTCGCGATGAAAAACTCAAAGTCTTGCGCTCATTGCGCAAGATGGATTTGGCAGATATCAAGCGCGACACGGTCAGAGGCCAATACACAGCAGGCAACAGTGAAGGACTGGTTGCCAAAGGCTACCGGGAAGAAGCCAATGTGCCACCCGACAGCCGAACCGAAACTTTCGTTGCATTAAAAGCGCATGTCAACAACGCTCGTTGGGCAAACGTACCGTTCTTTTTACGGACAGGCAAGCGGTTACAAAAACGGCACTCTGAAATCATCATTGAGTTTTCAGAGCAACCATTTTCAATATTTGGCAATGCAGCTCAACAACCTAATCGGCTCATCATTAGCCTGCAGCCCGAAGAATCGATTCAATTACAAATGATGGTGAAAGAGCCTGGTTCAGGGATGAATATGAGCCCAGTCAACTTAGGACTTGATTTGCAACTCTCTTCCGACAAAAGACGTGCGGAAGCATATGAGCGTTTGTTGATGGACGTCATCAAAGGTCGCTTGACACACTTCATGCGCCGTGACGAACTAGAAGCCGCATGGACTTGGGTAGAACCTATCTTGCATGGCTGGGAAACACTAGACGAAAAGCCACGCGAATACCCAGCGGGTAGCTGGGGACCTGCCGCTTCATCTGCGTTGATGGCAAGAGAAAATCTTTGCTGGTTTGAAGAAAACTAGGCACTGTTGTTTGCGATGGCATCCGCCTAAAATACCCAGATGCCAACGTTTATTCCCCCGCAACAGCGCAAGGCTTGGAAGGCTCTTGCAGCATCGCCTGGCGCCACATCGCACCATTTAAGAGATCTGCTTGCTGATACCCATCGGCAAGCTGCCATGCAAATTTCTGCTGCGGGCATCACGCTGGACTACTCCCACCAAAGAGCCAATGCAGACGTGATGGCGCAACTCTTGGCACTGGCGAACGAGTCACAGGTCAAAGAACAAGCCCTTGCTATGTTCCATGGTGAGGCCATCAACCAAACTGAGAAACGTGCTGTTTTACACGTGGCATTGCGTGGTAGCCATGTAGCCAATCCACCTTGGGGCGAGACTGTTTCTTCACAAGTTGCAGGCGAACTATTGCGTGTATGCCTTTTTGCTGAAAAAGTTCGCTCAGGCGCCCTACTCGGGTTTCATCAAACGCCGATTACCGACGTTGTGAACTTAGGTATCGGCGGATCCGATTTAGGGCCTCGCATGACCACGGGCGCTTTGGTGAACCAAACACAACCACAGGGCGGTCACCCAGTCAAAGTGCACTATGTATCGAATGTGGATGCTTGGAGTTTATTCAACACCTTACAAAACTTAGACCCATCACGCACGGCCTTTGTGGTGCAAAGTAAAACATTCACCACACAAGAAACCATGACCTTGCTTGCTTCTGCCAAGCGATGGTTGCTTGATGGGGGCTGTTCAGAGGAACAACTGCATCAACATCTGATTGCAGTCACCGCTAGCCCAGACATCGCGACTGCGCATGGCTTCAAACCAGACCATATGTTTGAGTTTTGGGACTGGGTAGGTGGTCGCTATTCCATTTGGTCGGCCATTGGCCTTCCTTTGGCCATTGCGATTGGCTCCTTTGGGTTCCAAGAGTTGCTTGCGGGTGCCCGTGCCATGGACGAGCACTTTTTAAACGCTCCGCTTGAAAAAAATATGCCACTGGTGATGGCGTTAATGGACGTGTGGAACACCAATTTTTTAGGCGCTTCGACGCACCTAATTGCCCCCTACGCTGCAGCGCTCAATAAATTTGCCAGCTTTTTGCAGCAAATGGAAATGGAATCCAACGGTAAAAGCACGCATATCGATGGTTCTAAAGTAGCGATCAAAACCGCACCTTTGGTGTGGGGCAGCCTTGGTATTGATGGACAACACGCTTATTTTCAATTGATACACCAAGGGACGCACTTGGTCCCGATTGACTTTATCGGTTCGCGCGAAGAACAAACACCACTGCCCTTGGCTGCTGAACACCACCGCGTCGTAATGCTCAATATGCAAGCCCAAGCCCTAGCTCTGGCGATGGGACGCACTGAAGATGAAACACTTAAAGTACTTTTACAAAGCGGTTTGACTTCTGAGGAAGCACACCGCTTGGCACCGCATCGCAGCTACCCTGGCAATATTCCAAGCAGCACCGTTTGGATGGACGCTTTAACGCCCAGAACCCTCGGTGCTCTGATTGCTCTTTATGAACACAAAGTGTTTTGCCAAGCAGCCATATGGGGTATCCATGCATACGACCAATGGGGCGTGGAGCTTGGTAAAACCATTGCTAAAGAAATTGAAACCCGACAATGAGTGGCGTTCATGAGTGAGGTGCCAGCGGTGCGCAATGTACCCACAAGCAATACCGATCTTTTTTTATCTTTCAACTGGCTTGCGCTTCAAGGCTTCGGCGGTGTTCTAGCCGTAGTACAACGCGAATTGGTTGAAAAAAAGAAGTGGCTCACACTAGCAGAATTTGTCGAGGACTGGTCTATAGCGCAAATACTGCCTGGCCCCAATGTGATCAATCTTGCGCTCATGATTGGTGGCAAACATTTTGGTTGGCGTGGCGCCTTGTCTGCCTTAGCCGGTTTGTTATTGGTTCCCACTGTATTGGTACTTGTCATCGCTAGCGCCATTGCGGGTGTGGGTGATACCCAAGCGATGCAAGGCGCACTGCGTGGCATGGGTGCGGTCTCGGCGGGGCTGATCATGGCCACTGGCATCAAAATGCTGCCTGCTTTAAAAACAAACCCCATGGGCTTACTGACTTGTGTTGTTTTAGCCGTTGTCACATTTTTAGCAGTCGCCGTGTTTCGACTGCCCCTGTCTTGGGTATTGTTAACACTTGGCCCCATAGCCAGCTTTTGGGCTTGGCGCTGCATTAGTAAAGAAGAGATCGTATGAGTATCACCATGGGCTTTCAAGACTGGGTGTCTCTGTTTATGCACTTCGTGTCCCTGTCACTTTTGGCCGTGGGTGGGGCCATCACAACTGCACCTGATATCCACCGCTATTTAGTCGATGAGCAACATTGGCTAACGCATTACCAGTTCACATCGTCTGTAGCCATTGCTCAAGGTGCGCCAGGTCCGAATGTGATGTTTGTTGCCTTGATGGGCTGGAACGTCGGAATGAATGCTGCAGCAGGCATGTCGCCCACACCCACTATGTTGTATGCAGTCATGCTGGCACTTTTAGGTGTTTTGGTGACTATGGTGGGCATCATTGTTCCCTCCGCAACATTAACTTTTTTCTCAACCCAATGGGCGCATAAGAATCGAGAGTTAAAAGGTGTTCGCGCTTTCAAAGCCGGTATGGCGCCCTTGGTGATGAGTTTATTGGTAGCAACAGGTTGGCTACTAACGGGTGACCACGATAACTATTTAAAAGACTGGCCGATGTGGGCTTTGGCTGCAGTGACAACAGTGATTGTTTGGCGCACCCAAACACATTTGCTGGTGCTTCTTAGTCTTGGCGCCGTGCTTGGAATGTTGAAAATTATTTGATGACTACCCACTGAGCTGGTGTCAGACCTTCACCAGCATGCGTTGTCTACGTGCTTCATACAAACACACACCACTCGCAACTGACACGTTCAAACTCTCGACTGCACCCTGCATAGGAATGCTGACCAATTCGTCACAAGTTTTACGCGTCAATTGACGCATGCCGTCACCCTCTGCGCCCAACACCAAAGCAGTGGGACCCTTGAGATCGACATCAAACAATGTTTTAGGGGCGTCGTCACTGGTTCCGATGATCCAAATATTGCGTTCTTTCAATTCATTGAGCGTGCGGGCTAAATTGGTCACCATGAAGTACGGCACAGTCTCTGCCGCGCCGCTGGCAACTTTGGCGACGGTGGCGTTCACCCCTACAGCATGGTCTTTGGGAGCAATCACAGCGTGCGCCCCTGCTCCATCCGCTACACGCAAACATGCGCCTAGGTTGTGGGGGTCTGTCACGCCATCGAGAACCAAAATAAGCGGGGCGTCCTTGCCTTCTAAGGCGTCAAGCAAATCATCTAGTGAGTGCACCATCTTGATTTCATTGACACGGGCAGCCACACCTTGGTGACCATGACTACCTGCCAATTTGGCAATGCGCAAAGCATCTGCCTCTATCAAACGCACACCGGCTTCTTTCACACGCTCTAAAAATTGGCGCATCCGCGCGTCGCGGCGCGTGGGTTCGTAATAAATTTCAATAACAGAAGCGGGAGAGGTTTTCAAACGCACTCCGACCGCGTGAAAACCGAAGAGAACTTTAGGGGTAGATGACATGGCTAGATTATCGGCTAGCCATTTACACCCTTTGCCCTGCCTCAATCGTCATATAAAGATCGCAACGCCCAGCCAACTTCGGATCATGCGTCACCAAAACCAAAGTCGTTCCTAGTTCTTGGTTCAATTCAAACATCAAATTCATGATGCGTTCACCACTCGCATGGTCCAAACTGCCAGTGGGTTCGTCTGCAAATAAAACTTGAGGCTTGACAACAAACGCACGCGCCAAGGCCACGCGCTGTTGCTCTCCACCCGATAAAACTTTGGGGTAATGGCCTAGCCGTGTTGCCAAGCCCACACGCGTCAACATCTCCGTTGCAAGCTCTCTGGCATTACCCGTTCCAGATAACTCTAGAGGCAACATCACGTTCTCTAATGCGGTCATATTGCCTAGCAATTGAAAGCTTTGAAATACAAAACCGATTTGTTTGGCCCGCAAGGCGGCACGGTCATCTTCATCAAGGGCGAACATATCTTGCCCCGCAAGCACAACAGTCCCTTGGCTCGGTGTGTCTAAGCCCGCCATGATGGACAACAAAGTGCTTTTGCCAGAACCCGAAGCGCCAACAATGGCCAAAGACTGCTGAGCAGGAACAGAGAAGTCGATATCGCGGAGAATGTCGAGTGTGCCGGTGGCGTCTGTCACCGATTTATACACATGCGAAACAGAAATTAAGTTCATAGAGGACATGGAAATGTTAAGGCGTCACTTTACCTTGGGTGGAATATGCACGGCAGTCGCTGGGCTATTTCACGCATCGGCTATTGCGCAAAGGCAAGTGATTTCCTCTAACGGCGCTGGTCTGGAAGGCGAAGTCACCACGACACGGCCTCGCACACCACGCGGACAAAGCGCCATGAACCAAGTACCTCCGCCTGGTTCAGCACCTGCACCAGGAAGCGTTCCTGTTGCCGCTATTTTGGTATTGGGTGACTCACTCAGCGCGGAATACGGCATACAACGCGGCAGAGGATGGGTGGCCTTAATGGCAGCGCAATTACAAAAAGAACGCGGTGATGTGCAAGTCGTCAATGCCAGTATCAGTGGGGACACAACAGCTGGAGGTCGCTCTCGATTACCTGCCCTGTTAAACCAAGTGCGTCCCGTCATGGTGGTGATTGAATTGGGCGCCAACGACGCACTAAGAGGCCTCGATTTAGACAGCACCAATAATAATTTGGAGGCCATGATTGAAGCGTGTCGCTCTGTCAATGCAAAAGTTGTCTTGGTAGGCATGCAAATACCACCCAATTACGGCCCAGACTATGGTGCAAAATTTGCAGTGATGTTTGCCAATTTATCTAAGAAATACAAAACAGGGTTGGTGCCTTTCCTTCTCAAAGGCATTGCCGATGTACCCGATGCAATCAATAACTTTCAAAACGACCGCATCCATCCACGTGAAGAAGCACACCCCAAAATGTTGGCTAACGTGCTTCCCGAAGTTAAAAAACAATTGAACCAATAAGCGTGAGCGTTAATCTTTTATCGGCTGTTGAAGCTATTGAGCGTATGCGTATTCCCCTCGGTCAACCGGGTGGGTTCGACACCATCATCGACGCTCGCAGCGAAGACGAATATGCGCTAGACCACTTACCGCATGCCGTGAACTGGCCATCGCTAAACAATGCAGAGCGCATCACCGTCGGAACCATGTACAAGCAATTGGGTGGATTTGAAGCGCAAAAGCATGGTGCGGCCTTGGTGGCTGCCAATATCGCAAAGCACATACAAAGCCATGTATTGGAATTACCGAGAAACTGGCAACCTTTGATTTATTGCTGGCGTGGTGGCAAGCGCAGCGGTTCTTTGGCGATGGTGTTGGGACAGATTGGTTTCAAAATCTACCTCATAGAAGGTGGTTACAAAGCTTTTCGTGCCGCCATGCTTGAAGACATTGCGCACATTGCGCCAAGCTTTCAATACCAAGTTATTTCAGGCCCGACAGGTTCTGGCAAAACCCGTTTGTTGCAAGCGCTCAAGATGGAGGGTGCTCAAGTGTTGGACTTGGAAGATTTAGCACAACACCGCAGTTCTGTTTTGGGTCATATCCCCGGGCAACCCCAGCCGAGCCAGAAACATTTCGATATGTTGGTCTGGCAAACCTTGAAGCAATTTGACCCAACGCGTGTGGTGTTTACTGAATCTGAGAGTCGTAAGGTAGGTAACCTCTCGATTCCAGAGCCTGTGATGCTGGCTATGCGAAATAGTCCTTGCCATGAGCTATTACTTCCCCTACAAGAGCGGGTTGCGTTGCTGATGGAAGACTACAACTTCTTTGTAAGCGATCCCAGTTTATTTTGTCGGAGACTGGACGCTTTGGTAGCGATTCGTGGCAAAGCACTGGTTGAGGAATGGAAAGCGCTGGTACAACAAGGCCAATTTGAACCAGTGGTGCATGCGTTGTTGGAAACGCATTACGACCCAACCTACGCAAGTTCTATGCG
>JBBAOY010000047.1:0-17255 GCA_040401095.1 Limnohabitans sp. | reverse complement strand
CAATCGTGCCCACGTTCACGTGGGGCTTGGTACGTTCAAATTTTCCTTTTGCCATCTTCTAGACTCCGCGTTAAAGTTTTAAGCTAATCACAAAAATTCTGGTGCCCTTGGCGGGAATCGGACCCGCGACCTCTCCCTTACCAAGGGAGTGCTCTACCACTGAGCCACAAGGGCAAAACCTCATCACCACCACCAAAAACACAATGGAGCGGGAAACGGGAATCGAACCCGTGTCATTAGCTTGGAAGGCTAAGGTTCTACCATTGAACTACTCCCGCATCAAACCAGACATCTGGTAGATACTAAAGGCCGTGTTTTCGCTGGTGGAGGAGACTGGATTCGAACCAGTGTAGGCGTAAGCCAACAGATTTACAGTCTGCCCCCTTTAGCCACTCGGGCACCCCTCCGGCGAACCTCAAAGTATAGCGCACATTTGCGCATTGACCAAAATGTCAGCGTAAAGTCTTCATAACGACCAATCAAGGTCGAATCCGCGCGCGGCCAGCCAGTGATGCGCCTTGGAAAAGTGACCGCTGCCGATAAAGGGGACTGGTGGGCGGAGGGCGGAGAGGGGGGATGGATGGTTGGCCTTAAGAATCAAGGCTTGTCGAGCATCTGAAACTTGGGCTTGGGCTTCTTGGTTCTCGACTCCAGCCATTGGACCCCCAGCTAACCCGCCAGAGCCTGCTGCCAGAGCCGATCTTTCGCGCAAACCCAGAAAGTCTGGGGCTGTCTGGGTCGTAGCAGACTCAATCAACCCCGCTTTTGCTTGGGCATGTCCGCCCCAAAGCATATAAACGCAAGCAGGGGCGTTTAAAGCCACCTCACGCAAAATCGCGTCGCTCAGACTCTCCCAGCCACGCTTGGCGTGGCTAGCGGGCAGGCCGTCCTCGACAGTGAAACTGGTGTTGAGCAACAACACACCTCGCCTTGCCCATGCTTCCAAGGATCCGCTCATGGGCAAGGGTTGCTGCAAATCGCGTTGCAATTCTTTGAAGATATTGCGCAAAGACGGCGGGAACTTCACGCCACCCGCCACAGAAAACGACAAGCCCTGCGCTTGGCCGGGTCCGTGATACGGGTCTTGGCCCAAGATCACCACGCGCACAGCAGACAGCGGCGTGAGTTGCAAAGCCCGCAGGGGATGTGCTGGGTAGACCACGGCACCGCTGTTCAAACGGGCCGTCACAAATTGCGAGAGTCTTTCGCCTTCCGTGGTACGCCAAAAGGCATCGAGAACGGGTTGCCATTCAACGTGCACAGGCCAATCTTTGGGTTGCCAGGTGCTTAGTACTGCCATGAAAAGGAAATCAATTTATTTATTACGCATAAAAAGCAAAGCGGGATACGAAGTTTTCAACTGCTTACCCAGTTTTACGGATCGGCTTTTGCTAGTTAGCTTGAAAGACCAACCTTCAAAGCTCAAAAAGCGTAGCCAATTCAAGCCCAGGATCTTCAGCCCGCATGAAGGCCTCACCCACCAAAAACGCGTGCACATTTGCATCACGCATAAGGCGGACATCCTCAGAAGTCAAGATGCCGCTCTCGGTCACCAACAAGCGGTCCGCGGGCACATCTTTCATCAAGTCCAACGTAGTTTGCAGCGACACCTCAAAGGTACGCAGATTGCGGTTGTTCACACCGATCAGCGGGGTTTTGAGTTTCAACGCGCGCTGCAACTCTTCGGCATCGTGCACTTCTACCAAGACCGCCATATCTAAGCTACGCGCTATGGCTTCAAGCTCAGCCATTTGCGCATCGTCCAAGCACGCAGCGATCAGCAAAATGCAGTCGGCGCCCATGACGCGCGCTTCAAACACTTGGTAGGGGTCGACCATGAAGTCTTTGCGCAACACAGGCAAGTCGCATGAGGCTCGCGCTTGCTTGAGATAGTCCACACTGCCTTGGAAAAATTCTTTGTCCGTCAAGACGGACAAACACGCCGCACCATGCTCGGCATAGCTTTGCGCAATATCCGCAGGAATAAAGTCGGCCCGCAACACGCCTTTGGACGGACTGGCTTTTTTGACTTCGGCAATCACCGCGGGCAGGCCTTGTGCAATCTTGTTGCGCATGGCGCCAATGAAGTCGCGGGTGAGCACGCGGCTCTCAGCATCTGCGCGCATCGCGTGCAAGGGTTTGCGTTTCAAAGCGGCAGCCACTTCTTGGTGCTTGACCTCAACGATTTTTTTCAAAATATCAGACATAGTTTTTTCTCTGTAAGCGCAGGCTTCAAACCTTGGCCATTTGTTGTGTGCGGGCAATCAATTGCTGGAGTTTGGCTTTGGCAGCGCCATCGGCAATCGCTGCACGCGCAGGCGCTAAGCCAGCTTCGATGCTATCGACCACATTGGCCGCATACAGAGCCACGGCGGAGTTGAACACCACGATATCGCGGGCGGGGCCTTCTTGGTTGTCGAGTACGCCTTGCAACATGGCGCGCGATTGCTCGGGCGTTTCGACCCGCAAGGCGCGGTTGCTGCTCATGGCGAATCCAAAATCTTCTGGATGGATTTCGTATTCGGTGATCTTGCCGTTTTTCAGTTCGCCCACCAAAGTCGCTGCGCCCAAAGACACCTCGTCCAAACCATCTTGCCCGTACACCACCAAAGCATGTTCTGCACCTAAGCGTTCTAAGGCGCGCACTTGGATACCGACCAAATCAGGGTGAAACACGCCCATCAAAATATTCGGCGCGCCAGCTGGATTGGTGAGTGGCCCCAAGATGTTGAAGAGGGTGCGCACACCCAACTCTTTGCGCACTGGCGCCACGTTTTTCATCGCAGGATGGTGGTTGGGCGCAAACATAAAACCGATGCCAACTTCTTTCAGACATGCGGCAATTTGCGCAGGCGGAAGATTGATTTGCACACCCAAACTCTCAAGCACATCGGCACTGCCGCTTTTGCTGCTCACACTGCGACCACCGTGCTTGCTGACTTTGGCGCCAGCCGCAGCCACGACAAACATGGAGCAAGTGGAGATGTTGAAGGTGTGCGAGCCGTCACCCCCAGTGCCAACGATATCGACCATGTGTTTTGTATCAGCCACCTGCACTTTGGTCGAGAACTCACGCATCACTTGCGCAGCTGCGGTGATCTCACCGATAGTTTCTTTTTTCACACGCAAGGCGCTGATAAAGGCGGCCATCAAGACGGGCGACATTTCGCCACCCATGATGAGACGCATGATGTGCAGCATTTCGTCATGAAAAATTTCACGGTGTTCAATCACGCGCTGCAATGCTTCTTGCGGCGTGATGGAATGGAGTGCGGTCATAAGACTGGGCCTTACAAAAAGTTTTTTAACATGGCGTGGCCATGTTCGGTCAAGATGGATTCCGGGTGGAACTGCACGCCTTGGATATCGAGTTCCGTGTGGCGCACGCCCATGATTTCGCCGTCGTCCGTCCACGCAGTGACTTTCAAACATGCGGGGCAATGTTGGCGCTCAATCGCCAGCGAGTGGTAGCGGTTCACGATAAAGGTTTCAGGCAATCCAGCGAACACGCCTTCTTGGGTTGTATGGATCGTGCTGGTTTTTCCATGCATCAAAGTTTGCGCACGCACGATCTGTCCGCCAAATGCAGCACCAATGCTTTGGTGGCCTAAGCACACGCCCAAGATGGGCAACTTGCCCGCGAAGTGTTGAATAGCAGTAACCGAGATACCTGCCTCTGCTGGTGAACACGGGCCGGGCGAAATCACCAAGCGGTCTGGTTTGCGGGCCGCAATGCCTTCCAAAGTGATTTCGTCATTGCGAAACACCTCAACCTCAGCACCCAGCTCACCAAAGTACTGCACGATGTTGAAGGTGAAACTGTCGTAGTTGTCAACCATGAGGAGTTTGATTTTTTTCATTCCATCCCCTCTTCGACCAACTCCGCGGCGCGAAGCAATGCGCGGGCTTTGTGCTCGGTCTCGCGCCATTCCATTTCAGGAATGGAGTCGGCTACGACACCTGCAGCAGCTTGCACATACAGCGTGTTGTTTTTTACGATGCCGGTGCGGATAGCAATCGCGACATCCATATCGCCCGCAAAACTCAGGTAGCCGCAAGCGCCGCCGTACAAGCCACGCTTGGTGGGCTCGAGCTGGTCGATCAGTTCCATCGCATGCACTTTCGGCGCACCCGTCAAGGTGCCGGCAGGGAAAGTCGCTTTGAGCACATCCATGCTGGTGAGCGGTTTGCCATCTTCACCTTCACGCAAGATACCTTCGACGTTACTGACGATATGCATCACGTGGCTGTAGCGCTCGACCACAAACGCTTCGGTCACTTTGACGCTACCAATTTGTGCGATGCGACCGATATCGTTGCGCGCCAAGTCGATCAACATGACATGTTCGGCACGCTCTTTTGGATCGTTGATAAGTTCGAGTTCTGCTGCTTTGTCTGCCTCTGGTGTGGCACCACGTGGACGCGTACCAGCCAATGGGCGGATGGTGACTTTTTGGCCCTCGGGCGTGTTTTCTTGGCGCACCAAGATTTCTGGCGATGCGCCCACCACATGGGCATCGCCCAAGTGGTAGTAATACATATACGGGCTAGGGTTAAGCGAACGTAAGGCGCGGTATAGAGACAGTGGGCTTGCCGTGAATTCTTTGTGGATGCGTTGCCCAACTTGCACTTGCATAAAGTCGCCCGCTGCGATCAACTCTTTGGCGCGCTCGACTGCGGCCAAGTAATCGGTCTTGGCAAAACTGCGCTCGACACTGTGGCTGGTACTCGCCGCGATAGACGGTGCAATTGCAGGCGCTCTCAAACGCAACTTGAGTTCTTCCAAACGTGCTTGCGCCTTGGCGTATGCCTGTGGTTGTGCAGGATCGGCATAGACCATCAGCGACAACTTGCCCGAGAGGTTGTCGATCACTGCCAACTCTTCGCACTGCAACAACAAAATATCGGGCATGCCTAAATCGTCTGGCGGGCAAGTGTGCGCGAGTTTTTTCTCGATGTGGCGCACGGTGTCGTAACCAAAGTAGCCCGCTAAGCCACCACAAAAACGCGGCATACCTTCGCGCAAAGCAACTTTGAAACGCTTTTGATAATCGGAAACAAAATCGAGTGGATTGCCCTGGTGGGTTTCGACCACCTGGCCGTTTGTCACTACCTCGGTCTTAGCTGCATCGCCAAAGCCTGATGCACGCAACAAAGTGTTAGCAGGCAAGCCGATAAAGCTATAACGCCCAAAACGCTCGCCACCCACCACGGATTCGAGTAAAAAGCTGTATTGCCCACCATTTTGAACATGGGCGAGTTTGAGATAGAGAGAAAGCGGCGTCTCAAGGTCTGCAAACGCCTCGGCTACCAAAGCGATTCGGTTGTAGCCTTGAGCAGCAAGCAAGTTAAATTCGTTTTCGGTCATGACATAGCGCCTTGGGGGTTGGGCAAAACAGCCCACAGTGGTACTGCTTCTACATGCTCTGCCAATTTAAATCGATGCTTGCCGGGATACACCACGTACAAGTGGTCTAACTTCAAGTCTTCTAAAGCAACACGCATGCTAGCCGTCAACACTGGGGCATCCGCGCGTTTGAACTCAACGCCAATACGTTGCGTTCCTTTGAACATTAACAAGTCCAATTCCGCTCCTTGGTGAGTAGCCCAAAAATAAGCTTGGTCAGGTTTGGCTAAACGCAAGACTTGCTCCAGCGCAAAGCCTTCCCAACTTGCGCCGCTGTTTGGATGTGTCAACAAATGCGCTGCGTCTTGAATTCCGAGTAATGCATGCAACAAACCGGTATCACGGAAATAAATCTTCGGTGCTTTCACTTGGCGCTTACCTAAGTTTTCATGCCATGGTTGCAACTGGCGCACCATCATGGTCTGGGTCAGCACATCCAAATACCGTCTCACGGTCGGCTCAGATACACCCATGGACCTTGCTGGATGCGACGCCGACCAAACCTGGCCGTTGAAATGCGCCAACATATTCCAAAACCGCATCATCATGGGTGGCGCCACATTCAGACCGAATTGAGGCAAGTCCACTTGTACGTGATTGGCTATGGCGTTATGCCTCCAAACCATGCTGTCTTGGTCTGTATGCGCCAAATATGACAAAGGGAATCCGCCGCGTAACCACAGGTTTTGCGCGGCCGTCGCATTCCATGCGCCATCTTGCACGCAGGCCTCTTGCAGATCAAACCCCCCGACTTCCACGGTTTCAATACGCCCCAGCAAAGATTCACCTGCTTGCCTAAGCAAACTTGGAGATGCGCTACCCAGCAAAAGGAATTGGCCTGGCGCATTGGATCGGTCCATCAACACCCGCAACAAAGGGAACAACTCCGGCTTGCGCTGAATTTCGTCAATGACCACCCTGCCCTGCAAGCCCTCCAGCACACCGGTCGCTTGCGTCAAACGCTGGGCGTGTGGCGGATATTCCAAGTCAAAGTAATTAGGAGAGTCGCGTTCTAAAAAACGCTGTGCCAACGTGCTCTTACCTGCTTGGCGTGGTCCGACCAACACAACGCCGCGCGAACGAGACAAAGCGCGTTCAACGGTTTTTTCAAGTTCAGTACGTTCGAGCATGGATGCTCATGGTAGCAGAACACCATGAAATTCGAAAGTCTGACTTTCGAATTTCATGGTAAGGCGGACCTCATTTGGTCCATCACCACCTTGTAATCAGGCCTGCCAAAAATCGCACTACCCGCCACAAACGTGTCCGCGCCAGCATCTGCGACACGTCGGATGTTGTCTACTTTGATGCCGCCATCCACTTCCAAACGAATATCACGTCCACTGGCGTCAATCAATTTGCGAACTTTTTCGATTTTGTGCAGAGCTGAGTCGATAAAGCTCTGCCCTCCAAAGCCAGGGTTGACGCTCATGATGAGGATGAGGTCGATATCATCAATCGTCCACTCCAACACATCGAGCGGCTCGGCGGGGTTAAACACCAAGCCTGCTTTCACGCCGTGGCTTTTGATCGCTTGGATGCTACGGTGCACGTGGTCGCTGGCGTCGGGGTGAAAGCTGATCAAGTCAGCACCGGCTTGGGCGAATGCCGCGGCCAAGGCGTCGACGGGTGAGACCATCAAATGCACATCGATTGGCACCGCTTGGCCCAAAGCAGTTTTGGCATGGGGCTTCAAGGCTTGACAGACCATGGGCCCAAAGGTCAGATTGGGCACGTAGTGGTTGTCCATCACGTCAAAGTGGATCCAGTCGGCACCAGCGGCGATGACCTTGTGCACTTCTTCGCCCAAACGGGCAAAGTCGGCAGACAAAATGGAAGGGGCTATACGAAAGGTGGATGGGGCACGTGTCATAGTTGGATTATTTCACCTCCGCCCTAACCCCTATTAGCGGCACTCCGAGCATGCGTCAAAATCAGCACTATGCACCGTTACTCATTCCAAGTCGAAGTCCACCCGCAATACCTGCCCGAGCAGTCTGACCCAGACGCCTCGCTCTATGTATTCGCTTACACCATCACCATCACGAACACAGGCACCATCCCCGGGCAATTGATCTCGCGCACTTGGAATGTGAATGACGCCGACGGCCTGCACGAAAAAATTCGTGGCTTGGGCGTGGTTGGCCACCAACCGCTGCTCAAACCCGGCGAGCAGTTTGAATACACCAGTGGCACCCGCATGCGCACACCCACCGGCACCATGCACGGCAGTTATTTTTGTGTTGCCGAAGATGGTGAAAAATTTGACGTTGACATCCCCATGTTTGTGCTCGACGCTTTGAGCAATGACCCGTCCAAACGCAATTTGCACTAAAGCCATGGGCGAATTCGACCTGATCGCGCGGTACTTCAAGCGCCCCACGCAACGAGCGGTGCTCGGTGTAGGCGACGATTGCGCCTTGCTGGCGCCAACCCCCGGCATGCATATGGCAATGTCGAGCGATATGCTGGTCGAAGGACGCCACTTCCTCAGCACAGTAGACCCCACGCGCCTAGGCCACAAAGCCCTAGCCGTAAATTTGAGCGATTTGGCCGCTTGTGGCGCTGAACCAACCGCCTTTACGCTGGCCTTATCGCTTCCGCGGATCGACGAAATCTGGCTAGAGGGTTTTTCAATTGGGTTGTTGCAGTTGGCAAATGAACACGGGTGTGAGCTGGTGGGCGGCGACACCACGCAAGGCCCTTTGAATATTTGTATCACCGCATTTGGCGAAGTACCACCTGGTGACGCATTGCTGAGGCAAAACGCACAAGTCGGTGACGATATTTATGTGAGCGGCACAGTAGGTGATGCTCGCTTGGCGTTAGAAGTGTTTCGTGGAACGCAGACTTTAGATTCCAAGGCATTCGAATCGGTTCGCGCACGGATGGAGATGCCCACACCACGCATCGCATTAGGCATTGCCCTGCGCGCCATTGCGAATGCAGCGATTGATGTTAGCGACGGTTTGTTGGGCGATTTAGGCCACATCTTGCAACGCTCAAAAGTGGGCGCGCAAATCGACACCGCATGGCTTCAACACAGCAACACGTTTGGCGAAGACGTGCAAGTCGCTGGCATCAGCCCAACACTGGCGCAACTGCCTTGGAACAAGCGTATCGACTTCGCACTGGCTGGTGGTGACGACTACGAACTGTGTTTCACCGCGCCTGTGCACCAAAGAGAAATGGTGCATGCTGCGGCTTGGGAAAGTAATACGCCCGTGACACGCATCGGTCGTATTAACGAGGGGCAAGGCTTGGTTGTTATGGATCCTGAAGGCCAAGCGATTACGCGACGCTTTGCTTCGTTTGACCATTTCGCTTGACGACAAAGCACTGTCTCTACCAACAAAATCAAGTTCCCATGTTGAACCAACAATTTTTAAAAGCCCATCCAGCGCATCTCATAGCGCTCGGTTTTGGCGCAGGCTTAAGTCGCTTAGGCGCCGGAACGGTTGGAACGCTTTGGGCATGGGCTTCATTTTTGGTGCTACAGCTATGGCTCTCACCCATGGAAATAGGTTGGCTCATTGGCGCATCCACGCTGATTGGTTGGTGGGCCTGCACCGTCACCGCAAGGCATTTAGGAGTGGTCGATCCTGGCGCCATTGTATGGGACGAAATCGTCGCGTTCTGGTTAGTTTTGTGGCTCATCACACCATGCGGATGGCTCGCGCAGTTCGCGGCCTTTGTGTTGTTTCGCTATTTCGACATCGCCAAACCCGGTCCTGTGCGTTGGGCTGATCAAGCCTTTAAAGGATTCGGTTGGCGTGGCGGTTGGGGCATCTTGTTTGACGACTTTGTCGCCGCCTTTTGTACTTTGTTGGTCATCGCTTTATGGAGAGTCATATGACAGACGGCACTTCACAACCTCACGCCACATCAACCTCATCATCAACCTCCACGCATAGTGCTGTCGCGCAATTGGTCAGCTCAGTTGCCGACACCTTGATGCAACACGGTTGGATGCTTACCACCGCAGAGAGTTGCACAGGCGGATTGATCGCAGGCCACTGCACCGACCTGGCTGGCTCCAGCCAATGGTTCGAACGCGGATTTGTCACCTACTCCAACGAAGCCAAACACGATATGCTGGGCGTTGATAACGCCATCCTCAACGAAAACGGCGCAGTGAGCGAACCCACCGCACAAGCCATGGCACTAGGCGCGTTGCGCCACTCGCGCGCGCAAGTCTCCATCGCCGTCACAGGTGTTGCTGGACCGACGGGCGGCTCCAAAGACAAGCCCGTCGGCACCGTGTGGTTTGCATGGGGCGTACCGAGCGACACCGGCCCCACTTTAGGCGCAGAAACCGCATGGGTCAAAACCGAACGCATGCAATTTGCCGGCGACCGCGCTGCAGTTCGCCAGGCCACCATCTCACACGCACTACAAACCTTGCTGCAACTTCTGAAAGCCTCAACATGACTTTTCTGGCAAGTCGATACGACCTGTAAGCCCAGATGCCTAAAGCCTAAATAGCAAACCGAGAAACAACTGAAACACCAACACGCGCCAAGCGATTGCGCATGGTCAACACCGCCTTGTCCTTACTAACCAGCGCACAAGAATAAGCACAAGCTAGGTCAATAAACTTCTGGTCGTCCGCATCCTTGCAAACGTATGGCGCCCGATCAGCCACAGGCACCACCCGAGCAAACCGATCAAACTGCGCCAACACATCTTCCGCTACCAACCCACCCTTGTGCATCCGCAAAACAATATGCGGATAGCTAAGCACCCGCTCCAACTCATCACGCATAGCTTGCGTAGCCACCCAGTCCACACGTTCAGAAGTTAAAGCCTCCAGCAAAGCAGGCGTAGCAGGATCCACATACAGCCAAAGGTCAAGCACGATATTCGTGTCCAACACAATCGTCTGAGCAGCAATCTCCGTCACTTGACAGCAGGCTTGTCGCGCATAGAACCCGCACGCAAATCGAATCGGAACATGCGGCACTCGATCGGGCCATTCCACATCGGCACACGACGTGACTCTTTGAAACGCATACGGCTCGGCAATTTGAGATCAGGCGTCAACATCCAAGCCGTCCAACCCGCGTAATTCTTTTTCCAGTGCGTCGCCAGTTGCGCAAAGAAGTCGCCACCGTCTTCGGTCTGCGCAGATTCGCGTGAACCGGAAGGGCCAGCAACTCCCGCAGTTTCAATCCGCTCGCCATAAGGCGGGTTCACCAACATCACACCTGCATGTTCAGTCGGTGGCATACGCTGCAATGCGTCACCGCCGCGAAACTCAATCGCGCTAGACACGCCAGCACGTTCAGCGTTGCGCTCTGCAAAGTCAACCATACGAAACGCCACATCGCTGCCAAACACTTTGGCACGCGGCGCGCATTGTTGGGCACGGGCTTGGGTCAATAAGTCTTGCCACTCGCGCGGCGCAAAAGGCAAAAGTTTCTCGAACCCAAAACGTCGCATCACCCCTGGAGCAATGCGGCAAGCAATTTGCGCAGCTTCAATCGCAATCGTGCCGCTACCGCAACACGGGTCGTAGACGGGGACGCCTTGGTCGCACCAACCGTTGGGGTTGTCGGCCGATCCATCGCATTGGCTCCAACCGCTTGCGGCCAACATCGCGGCAGCCAAGGTTTCTTTCAAAGGAGCATCGCCTTTGTCGGTACGCCAACCGCGTTTGAACAGCGGTTCGCCTGAGGTGTCGATATAGAGCGTGAGTTGCTCATGCGTCAAATGGGCATAAATGCGTGCATCAGGCCAACGCGTCTCAACGTCAGGCCGCACGCCCGTCTGCTCACGAAATCTATCGGCCACTGCGTCTTTGATTTTCAAGGCTGCAAAATTCAAACTCTTGAGCGGACTGTGCTGCGCCGTGATTTCAATTTTGAAACTTTGCTTGGGCGTGAACCACTGTTCCCATGCGACTGCACAAGCAGCGTCATACAAATCTTGCTCTTGTCTATAAGGCGCGTACGCCACTTCGACCAATACGCGTTGCGCCAAACGGCTATGCAAGTTCAGCAACAACACGAAACGCCAGTTGCCTCGCACCATCACACCAGCACGCAAAACGCGTAAGTCGTGCGCAGTGATACCGCAAATGCTTTGCACCTCTTGCGCAAGAAAGGTCTCAACGCCTGCCGCACAAGGCAGGAACAAATGTAGGGTTTGCATTTACAAAGACTTACGTAGCGTGGTGGGGGCGATGCGCAGGGCTTCGCGGTATTTGGCGACGGTACGCCGCGCGCATTCAATGCCTTGCTCTTTGAGCATTTCAGACAACTGGTTATCAGAGAGTGGTTTCTTAGGGTTCTCGCTGGCGACGAATTGTTTAATCAAGGCACGCACTGCGGTGCTTGATGCGTTGTTGCCGCTCTCGGTCTCGAGGCCTGAGCCAAAGAAGTACTTCAACTCAAACGTACCAAAGGGCGTGTTCATGTATTTGTTGGTGGTGACGCGACTGATCGTCGACTCATGCAATCCCAACTCTTCGGCAATCTCGCGGAGCACCATAGGCCGCATAGCCAATTCACCGTGGATAAAGAAATTCTTTTGTCGCTCCGCAATCGCATTGCTGACCCGCAAAATTGTGTCGAAGCGTTGCTGGATGTTTTTGATAAACCAACGTGCTTCTTGCAGACGTTGCTGCAAACCAGCATGCGCTTCCCCTTTGCCGCCCTTGAGTGCGTTGGCATAAATGTCATGCACACGCAAACGCGGCATGACATCAGGGTTGAGCGCCACACGAAACTTTGGCGTTGCAGACGCTTTACCAATGCGTGTCACCAACACATCGGGCACCACCACATTGCGCTCAACGTCGGCAAAGCGTCTGCCTGGTTTAGGTTCCAACCGCGCGATCAAAGCAATCGCGACTTTGACATTGGCTTCGCTGTCATTGACTAACACCGCCAAGCGTTTGAAGTCCCGCTTGGCCAGCATTTCCATAGGTTGATGGCACATCTTCACTGCCACATCACGGACTTGTAAGGCGTCAGCACCTTTGGGGTTGAGTGCCTTGAGTTGCAAAGTTAAACATTCGGCTAAGGTTCGGGCGCCCACACCCACGGGGTCTAGGTTTTGTAACAAGTGCAGAGCGACTTGAAAGCGGTGCTCGAGTTCTTCGATTTGCTCTTCGTCGTCCCCTCCTAAGCCTTCGGCCAAACTGCGCAAGGTGTCTTCGAGATAGCCGTCGTCGTTGAGGTTTTCAATCAAGAAACGCAAAGCTGCGCGATCGGTCTCGCTCAAACGCAAGCCCAAAGCTTGGCGATGCAAGTGTGCGGTCAACGATTCTTGACTGCGCGCGAGTTCGGTGGCGTCGGCTACTTCATCGGACGAATTGTTATTTTTGCTGGCAGGAGCGTCGCCGCCCCATTCCGAATCATCGGGCGAGAACTCCACACTGCCGTCGCCTTCCCAGCTCTCGGCAATGCCGTCCACACTCGGTTCGGTATCGCTGGCAGTGTTATCGACGGTGATCTCCGACATGCCCCCATCGAGCGAAGGCATCTCGCGCAGGCTCTCAGCTTCTGCTTCGTTAGAGACATCCTCTTCGCGAACGGGCGTATCCGCTTTGTCGATGCCGAATTCTTCGCGTGGCGCTTCTTCAAACTCTTTGTCGAGAAACGGGTTCTCGTCGAGCATTTGCTCGATTTCTTGACTTAATTCAAGGGTGGAGAGCTGGAGCAGGCGGATCGACTGCTGCAACTGCGGCGTGAGGGCCAGATGCTGGGAGACGCGAAGGGAGAGTCCTTGCTTCATGGCCAGTCCTGCATCACATTCGGAAATGTTCGCCGAGATAAACGCGGCGCACATCCGCGTTCTCGACAATTTCAAGGGGCGTTCCTTGTGCCAGCACGCGGCCTTCGCTGATGATGCAAGCGTGGTCGCAAATGCCCAAAGTTTCACGCACGTTGTGGTCGGTGATCAAAACACCAATACCGCGCGCTTTTAAGAAACCGATGATGCGCTGGATTTCAATCACCGCAATTGGATCGATACCCGCAAAGGGTTCGTCCAACAAAATAAAGCGTGGTTGCGTGGCCAACGCGCGGGCAATTTCTACACGACGACGCTCGCCTCCTGACAAGGCGACTGCCGGCGATTTACGCAAATGCAAGACGCGCAACTCTTGCAACAAATCCACCAAGCGCTTTTCGATTTCGGCTTCGCCCAGAGGTTGGTCTTTGTCATCGCGTTGCAATTCGAGCACCGCACGCACGTTGTCTTCGACATTGAGTTTGCGAAAGATAGACGCTTCTTGCGGCAAATAGCTTAGGCCTAAGCGGGAACGACGGTGTATCGGTAGATCAGTGACCGACTTGCCGTCGATGGTGATCGTGCCTGAGTCGGCCCGCACCAAGCCGACGATCATGTAGAACGATGTGGTTTTGCCAGCGCCATTGGGGCCCAACAAACCCACCACTTCGCCTTTTTGTACAGCGATAGACACATCATGCACCACGGTGCGTGAGCCATAGGTTTTTTCTAGGTTGCGGGCTTCGAGGCGGCTCACGGGCATGTCCATCAGCGCGACTCCAGCAGTTTTTTGCGCGGCGCCAAGGTGGCGCGCACACGGCCACCAGTTTTGTTCACGTTGTCGTCTGTCGGGCGGCCGTCGACGGTAAAGACGTCGGTGAGGTTTTCGTAGGTAATGATCTTGCCCATCATTTGGTCATTCAAGATCGGGCCTTTGTAGCGACGCACTTCGGCGCTCTCAATCAATTTGACGCGGTCGACTTTGCCGTCGTATTCAATGCGCAGGCCTTCGCCTTCGACAAATTCATCGACACCTTCACGCTTTTGGCGAAAGAAAGCACGTTTATTGGGTTCGGGCAGGATGGTGCCGTATTGGTAGCCATCGGCGTCTTCACGGATTTCTATCTTCGTTCCGCGCATCACCATGGTGCCTTTGTTGAGGACGGCGCGTCCTGTGAAGATGCTGACTTGGCGCAGCTCGTCGTGCACCAAATTGTCGGCCTCAATATTCATCGGCTTGTCGCGGTCTGCTTTTTCTGCCGACGCCACTACCGGCAGTAGTGCCAAGAGCGAAGCGAGAAAAATGGCAGAGAAATGAGTCAAGGCACGAATATTGCTGTAAGTGCCCGAATGATATCAGCGTCCGCGGCGTACTTCGCCAATTAAATAGTCAGTGATTTGCAAAGCGCGCTCCATAGAGCCCGCTAAAGACCCGTCGGTATAAAAACGCCCTGCCACGCCCAGCGCAGGCACACCTTGCACTTTGAAGGCTTCTTGCAACTGCGTGGCGCGACGTGCTTTGGTGGCAACACCAAAGCTATTGAAGGTTTCTAAGAACTTTTGCTCAGCCAATCCGTTTTTGCCAGCCCAAGCGGCCAGAGCGTTGCCAGACGTCAAGTTCTGCTTTTCGTTATGAATGGCATTGAACAGTTTGCCGTGCATCGTTTCAAGCATTCCCAGCGATTCCCACACGTAGTAGGCACGTTGTTGCGCCTCAAAGTCCTCGCGGAAACGCACCGGCACGCGTTTGACCACCACATCTTTGGACACGGCTTTGATCCACGACGAGAACCGCGGTTCAAAGGCGTTGCAATGCGGGCAGCTGTACCAAAAAAACTCGATCACCTCGACCTTGCCGTCGCCCACTTCCGTCGGTACGCGCTTGTCGAGCGATACGTATTCAATGCCTTCTTCAGGTTTTTTATTGCCTTGGGCATGGACAGACTGGCCCAAAGTGCAGGCCGCTAATGCAGCCACAGAAAATTCACGACGTTTCATCTCTACCCCGTATAAAAAAATTAACGCTGCACCCGCACCATCGCGGATTCGATGTGCGCATTCTCCAGCTTGTTTCGCACGCGTTCGGCTTCGACCTTGTCGACAGGACCGACACGCACACGAAACACCGTGCGACCGCCTTGTTCGCGTTCGCTCAATTTGGCGTCTAGCCCCAAAAATCCGAGCTTGGCGCGCTGTGTCTCGGCCTCGTCTGCGGTGCGAAACGCGCCAGCTTGAACAAAATAAATAAAGGGATCGTTTGCGGCGGATGGGTCTTCGGTGGGCTTGGGTTCGACCGATTTCACCTCTAGCGGCTTACTTTCTGTGGGCTTGGATTTGGCGAAGTCTCCAATGGGGTCTGCAGTTTTGGCATCTGGTTTAACCGGCGTATCTGACTTGCCATCCGTCTTGGTGTCGCCATCGGCTTTGTCTGCAGACTTGGCGGGGTTTTTGCCGTAGAGCGGTGCGTTGGGGTCCCAGTCTTTGTTTTTCTTGTCTTCGGCGCTGTCGGCATCGCTAGAGCGGGCTTGTCCTTTGTTCATAAAAGGGATCGGCATTTTGGTGACGTAAATCGCCAGCCCTAAAGCCACCGTCAAACCCACCACCAAGCCGATGATGAAACCGACCAAAGTGTTTCCGCGCTGTTGTGTCAATGCCATCGTGTGTCTGCCTCTAAAACTTGTTACATGCTCTCAGGCGCACTCACGCCCAGCAATGCCAAACCATTGTGCAATACCTGTGCCGTAGCGGCCACCAAGGCCAAGCGCGCTTGCTTGACCAGTGGGTCATCCACCAAGATGCGCTCGGCGTCGTAGTAGCTGTGATACGCCGCGGCCAGTTCGCGCAAATAAAACGTCACATCATGCGGCGCAAAGTCTTGGGCAGCGGCGCTCAGCATATCGGGGTATTTGGATAAGAGCAGCATCAAGGCTTGCGCTGGGGCGCTGTCTAACGGGGACAAATCGGCTGACGAAAAGTCTGTCGAGGCCTTTGCCAACACCGAACAAATCCGCGCATGCGCGTATTGCACGTAGTACACAGGGTTGTCGTTGTTTTTGGTGACTGCTAAGTCAACGTCGAAGGTGTATTCGGTATCGGGCTTGCGGCTGAGCAAGAAAAAGCGCACCGCGTCTTTGCTAGTCCACACGATTAGATCGCGCAAGGTGACGTAGCTGCCTGCGCGCTTAGAAATTTTGACTTCTTCGCCACCACGCATCACGCGCACCATGGTGTGCAAGACATAGTCAGGGTAGCCCTCTGGGATGCCCACATTCGCCGCTTGCAATCCAGCGCGCACACGCGCGATGGTGCCGTGGTGGTCACTGCCTTGGATATTTACCACCCGCGCAAAACCACGTTGCCATTTGGCGATGTGGTAAGCCACATCAGGCACAAAGTAGGTAAAAGTGCCGTCAGACTTACGCATGACGCGGTCTTTGTCGTCGCCGTAATCGGTTGACTTCAGCCACAAGGCGCCATCTTGTTCGTAAGTTTTGCCAGCCGCTTGCAAACGCGCCACCGCATCGGCCACTTTGCCGTCGGTGTAAAGGCTGGACTCGAGGTAGTAGTTGTCAAACTTGACGGCGAAAGCCTTCAAATCCAAGTCTTGCTCGTGGCGCAAATAGGCGACGGCGAATTGGCGGATGCCGTTCAAGTCGTTCACGTCGCCACTGGCGGTGAAACTGCGATCGTCAGCGGTCACGGTTTTCTTGGCTAAGAAATCGGCTGCGATGTCTGCAATGTATTCACCGTTGTAAAAAGCTTTGCTGGCAGGGTTATCTGGGTCAGTCGGCCAACAATCGTCGCCCGGTTTGAAACCCAGCGCGCGCAAATGGGTGCTTTTGGCCAAGGTGTCAATTTGCACGCCGGCATCGTTGTAATAGAACTCGCGGTAGACATCTAAGCCCTGGGTTTCGAGCAAATTACAAATCGCGTCGCCCAATGCGGCTTGGCGTCCGTGGCCTACATGCAATGGGCCGGTGGGGTTTGCCGAGACGAATTCAACCAGCACGCGCTGACGCGTTGTGGATCCGCCCTGGCGTTGTGCAGTTGCTGTTTCAGTTGCGCTTACGGTTGCAATTGCAGTTGCAGTTGCAGTTGCAGTTGCAGTTGC
>JBBAOY010000046.1:0-17515 GCA_040401095.1 Limnohabitans sp. | reverse complement strand
ATTGGTACCGCATCACTCTGAGCAAGGGATCCATTTACAACTTCAACATGGTCAAAGAGGGTGTTAGCAACTTAGACGCCAACCTCGTCTTGCGCGACACCACGGGCGCGGTGGTGGCCACCGATACCGGCCTAGGTGGGGGGCATACCCAATTCCTCAGCGTCGCTGGTGGGCGTAACGCACTGATCTCCTTTATCGCTCCTTACAGTGGCGACTATTACCTTGATGCCAGCAGCGATGGTGTCTCACCTAACGTGGGCGAAGTGCCCAGCGATATGGGTAATCCTTCCGTCGCTGTTTTCCATGGAGCAGGAGGCTACCGACTGTCCTCGGCTTTGGTACAAAAGATGGCCCTCGACGTAGGCGCTCAAGCGGTCGACCTCATTGAAGTAAATACCGACCGTGACTGGTATCAAATTCACCTAAACAGGGGAGAGCGCTACCACTTCAAGCTTGAGCACAACCCTCAAGACGGATTACAGCCACTGCTGTGTCTACGCGACGCGCAAGGTAACGCCAAGTTGACCAGTGACAGCAATGGCGATTTCCAACTCGCGCCGTTTGCATCCATCGACTTCACCGCTCTACAAAGTGGCGACTACTTTTTAGACGTCGGCAGTTCGCACTCCGCAAGCACGGGGCAATACCGACTCTCGAGCAGCCGAGATGATGTGTTGGCAGTCACTACCACGAGTGCCAAGATTGTGAAGGGCGAGACAATCCGTGGCACGCTAGAGAATAACCAAGACCATGACTGGTACAAAGTTGATGTAAGAGCTGGAACTAACTACAAGTTTTTTCTCAAACACGTGAACAACACAGACCACCTTGACCCGTGGCTCAATCTGCGAGATACCAAAGGAAAAATCATCAAAAGTGACGACGACTCAGCCGGTGATCTAAATTCTTTGATTCAGTTCAAAGCCACCCAAAACGCCACATACTTTTTAGACGCGGGTAGCTATTACGATAAAAGTCATGGACAGTTTTCACTGTCGGTCATGGCGGCTTGAAATAATTAGCCAGTAATCACCTTCTGCAACTCACCTGACTCATACATCTCCATCATGATGTCAGAGCCGCCGATAAATTCACCTTTGATGTAGAGCTGGGGGATTGTCGGCCAGTTGCTGTATTCCTTGATGCCGTTCCGGATTTCAGCATCGTCGAGTACGTTGACGGTGGCGATGGACTTGGCGTCTACGCCACAAGCTTTAAGCACTTGGATGGCTCGACCTGAAAACCCGCACATGGGGAAGCTCGCGTTGCCCTTCATGAAAAGCAATACCTCGTTGCCTTTGACCAATTCATCTATGCGTTGTTGCACATCACTCATAACTTTGCTCCCAAACAAAACCCTATTATTTCACCCTCGGCCACTGCCCGCCCGTACAGCGCATGATGCCCGCTAGATCTTGGCGGCTTTGCACTGATACAAACCCTTTGTTTGCGAGCATGTCTTGCACTGCTTGCGCTTGGTCAAACCCGTGCTCTAGTAGCAACCAAGCGCTGGGCTTGAGGTAACGAACAGCTTGCGACACGATGTCGCGTATGTCGTCCAAGCCGTCCTTGCCTGCCACTAGGGCCGAGAGAGGTTCGTGGGTCAGCTGCGCCAAATGGGCATCGCCATCTGCAACATAGGGCGGGTTGCTCACTATCAGGTCAAACGATTGGTTGGTTAGTGGAGCGCACCAGTTGCCTACATAAGTGGCTATCTCTAATCCAAGGCTTTGGGCGTTGGCACTCGCCACAGCTATCGCGTAGGCGCTGGCATCCACCGCGGTGACATGCGCGCTGGGCAGGCAGTGCTTCAACGCCAGTGCAATCGCACCGCTGCCAGTGCCTAAGTCTGCGATGCAAGGCTTCAAAGTATCTGCCAAGCAGGTTAGCGCCCACTCCACAAGCGTCTCCGTCTCAGGCCTAGGGTCTAGCACCCGCTTGTCAATGTGCAACTGCAGTCCAAAAAATTCTTTCACGCCGGTGATGTAGGCAAGGGGTTCTAGGCCAGCGCGTCTTTGCAAAAAATCGAGATACCGCGCCTGTGCCTTGACGTTCAAAACCTCTTCGCTGTGCGAAAGAAGCCACGCTCTATCGTGTATCGGCAATTCGCAAGCATGCAAGACCAACATTTGGGCATCGAGGCGGGGTAGCCCAAACTGCTCTTGGCCAAATTGGATGGCTTGCTGTACCTGCAGAGGTGGCGTGGGTTCAGCCGACGTCACGCATTCACTTCCAGCGCCGCCAACTGCTCCGCCTCGTGCGCGTGTCGCAGTGCTTGCATGGCTTCGGCCAAGTCGCCTTCCATGATGGTGTTGAGCTTGTAGAGCGTCAGGTTGATGCGGTGGTCACTCCATCGTCCTTGCGGGAAGTTGTAGGTACGAATGCGGTCGCTTCGATCACCACTGCCGATCAACCCTTTACGCAAGGCCGCGTCTTTGGCAGCGCGCTCCGAGCGATCTTTCTCTTGTATGCGCGCCGTCAACACCCTCAGGGCTTGCGCCTTGTTGCTGTGTTGGCTACGACCGTCTTGGCACTCGGCCACGATGCCCGTGGGCAAGTGCGTGATGCGCACCGCAGAGTCGGTCTTGTTGATGTGCTGGCCACCGGCACCGCTGGCGCGGTAGGTGTCAATGCGCAAGTCAGAAGGGTTGATCTTGATGGCCTGCGCTTCGTCGGGCTCTGCCAAAACCGCTACCGTGCAGGCACTGGTATGAATACGCCCTTGTGTTTCGGTGGTAGGAACGCGTTGCACGCGGTGGCCGCCAGACTCAAACTTCAACAAGCCGTACACCCCATCACTGGAAGAGCCGGCGTCAATGCGCACCACCACCTCTTTGTAGCCTCCGAGTTCGCTGGCCGACTCGCTCATCACCTCACTGCGCCATCCTTGGCGCTCTGCAAAGCGTATGTACATGCGTAGCAAGTCCGCCGCAAACAAGGCGGACTCGTCACCTCCGGTGCCCGCCCGAATTTCTAAAAAGACGGGGCGCGCGTCGTCGGGGTCTTTGGGCAGGAGCATGCGTTGCAACTCGGCCTCGAGTTGGGTCAGTTCTGCCTCGGCGCTGGCGACTTCTTCCTGCGCCATCTCGCGCAGCGCGTCATCTGAACCGCTGTCTTGCAACATCTGCTGGGCGGATTGCAGGTCTGACTCGCGCTGTTGGTAGCGCGAGTAGCGACTCGCGCTGGCAGTCAGCTCTGTGTGCTCGCGCGAGAGCACTAAAAACTGTGACATGTCTTGCATGATGTCTTCACGCGAGAGCAAAAAATCTAGCTCAGACAGCCGTTGTGCAAACCGCTCTAGTTGAGCGCGTAAGAAGGGTTTCATAGCCACAGACCCTAACGGTTGTTACGTAAAAAGAAATGCTCAATCGCGTAGCGCGCTTTCTCGCGCGCCTGAACGTCCCCAGTGTGGAGTTCAGCCATAGCGCCGTGGAGCATTTTTTGGGTTAGCCCTTTGGATAGCGCCTCAAGCACGGCCTCTGGCGACTCTCCTTTGGCGAGCAACTTATGTGCACGCGCCAACTCAGCCTCGCGCCAAGCATTGGCTTGGGAGTTGAGTTGCTGTATCAAGGGGACATTGCTTCTTTGGTCTAGCCAATGGGCAAAGCTTTGCACGCCCGCATCGATGATGACTTCTGCCTGGGCCACCGCGGCCTGGCGGCTGGCTTGTCCGGTTTGCACAACCTCAGACAAGTCGTCTACGGTATATAAATAGACGTCAGCGAGCGACTTCACCTCTGGCTCGATATCGCGTGGCACTGCCA
The DNA here is from genome assembly GCA_040401095.1 of Limnohabitans sp. Classification (GTDB taxonomy): domain Bacteria; phylum Pseudomonadota; class Gammaproteobacteria; order Burkholderiales; family Burkholderiaceae_C; genus Limnohabitans. The sequence goes on along the minus strand of JBBAOY010000046.1, from coordinate 13,751 downwards.
GGTCGACCATGAACATGGGGCGGTGCTTGCGTTTGCGCAGAGCACGCTCCACAGCGCCCAAGCCAATCAGGGGCAGTGTGCTGGCGGTGCAACTGACAACGATGTCGAATTCATGCAAGCGCTCGGGCAACTCACCTAAACGCAAAGCGATGCCGCCCAAATGGGTGGCAATTTTTTCACCGCGCTCTAAGGTGCGGTTGGCGACTGCCATGCTGCGCGGACTTTTGGCGGCAAAGTGGGTGGCGCACAACTCGATCATTTCGCCAGCACCGACAAACAGCACGTGGGTCTCGCTAAGGTCTTCGAATAATTGAGAGGCTAGACGCACAGCAGCAGCTGCCATACTGATCGAATGCGCGCCAATTTCGGTGGAACTGCGAACCTCTTTCGCAACCGCAAACGAGCGCTGGAAGAGCTGGTTGAGGGTGGTGCCCAATGCGCCGGCGTCGGATGCGGCGCGCACGGCGTCTTTCATCTGACCCAAAATTTGGGGCTCGCCCAGCACCATAGAGTCGAGCCCGCTGGCCACCCTGAATGCGTGCCGCGTGGCGTCGTTTTCTTGCAGGGTGTAGGTGTGGGATTTCAAAGCATCGGAACTGACGCCGCCAGAGTTGGCAAGCCAATCCAAGGTTTGCTGGATTTGCTTCTCGCTCCCAGCACCGTAAATTTCGGTGCGGTTGCAGGTCGACAAAATAGCGACCTCGCTATCTTGCGACACGGCTTGGCGAAGGCCGTCTAAGGTGGCACCCATTTGCTCTGTTGTAAATGCAAAACGGCCCCGCAAATCGAGCGGGGCGGTGTTGTGATTGAGGCCAAGAGCCCAGACTGCCATCGTCGAATTATAAAATTGACGCCAATGAGCCCCTTAGACCAACTAATTCATCTGCTTAATTTTTTTGCGCCGGCCTGGGCCGTTGCGTTTTTCTGCGTGGTTTTTGCCCAGTTTGCCGCGCGCCGTTGGCTGCCAGAGTCTCGCTTGGGTTGGCGGCGCCAGTTCAGTATCAGTGCCCTCTTGGGTTCTGGGGTGATGGTTGCTGGCTTGCTGTTTTGGGGGGTAGACGGAAAGATGGCAACTTATGGGGTCTTGGTCTTGGTCTGCGCAAGCGCGCAGTGGGTCATGTGCCGCGGCTGGTACGAATAGCCCTTACAAAGCCTTACTTCTTGGGCCCTGCGTTAATATGTGGGGTTGTCCCGTGCTGACCCCAATATGAACGCTCCTACCCCGCTGAATTTATTGCTAGCAAACCCCACGGAAGCGCCCCGACTGCGCGAAATTCCTTACAACTACACCTCTTTTTCTGACCGTGAAATCGTCATCAGACTGTTGGGCATCGAGGTGTGGGATTTGCTTTTACGCCTGCGCCAAGAGCGTCGCACGGGCCGCTCGGCGCGCATGTTGTACGAAGTGCTGGGCGACATTTGGGTGGTACAACGTAACCCCTACTTACAAGACGACCTGCTAGACAACCCAAAGCGTCGCCGCCAGTTGGTTGAGGCCTTGCACCACCGTTTGGGCGAAGTGCAAAACCGCCGCTCTAATGAAGACGCAGAGCGCGACGCGCTTGTAGGCCAACTTTTAGAGTCCGCGAGTCGCGCAGTGGAGGCTTTCAATGCCGAGTTCGAGGCCATCACCAGCCTGCGTAAAAAAACCGCACGCCAGCTCAAAAAATACACAGCCAACGACAACATCAAGTTCGACGGTTTGTCGCGCGTGTCCCATGTGACGGATGCGACCGACTGGCGTGTCGAATACCCGTTCGTCGTGCTCACACCAGACACCGAAGAGGAGATGGCAGGCTTGGTCAAAGGCTGTATCGATTTGGGTCTGACCATCGTGCCACGGGGCGGTGGCACAGGTTACACCGGTGGCGCTGTGCCTCTCACATGGAAGAGCGCTGTTATCAACACCGAAAAGCTCGAAGCCATGACCGAAGTCGAGCACATGAAATTATCTGGGTTAGACAACCCAGTGCCCACGATTTGGACGGAGGCTGGTGTTGTTACCCAGCGTGTGGCGGATGCAGCTGAGCGCGCAGGCTTTGTGTTCGCGGTGGACCCCACCTCGGCAGAAGCTTCTTGCATAGGCGGCAACATCGCCATGAACGCAGGCGGTAAAAAGGCCGTGCTCTGGGGCACTGCGCTAGACAACCTCGCCAGTTGGCGCATGGTCACGCCCGACGCGCAGTGGTTAGAAGTGACACGCGTTGGGCACAACTTAGGCAAGATCCATGACGCAGAAGTTGCAAGTTTTGAGTTGCAGTATTTCGAAGCCGATGGCAAAACGCCTATTCGCCAAGAGCGTCTAGACATCCCTGGAAAAAGTTTTCGCAAAGAGGGATTGGGCAAAGACGTCACCGATAAATTTTTAAGTGGCTTGCCTGGCATCCAAAAAGAAGGCTGCGATGGCTTGATCACCAGCGCACGCTGGATCTTGCACCGCATGCCAGTGCATATGCGCACCGTCTGCTTAGAGTTTTTTGGCAATGCCAAAGATGCGGTGCCCAGCATTGTTGAAATCAAAGACTTTATGTTTGCCGAGCACAAGCGCACAAATACCGTGTTGGCTGGCTTGGAGCATTTAGACGACCGTTACCTCAAGGCAGTGGGTTACGCCACCAAGAGTAAACGCGGCGGCTTGCCCAAGATGGTGTTGGTGGGCGATATCGCTGGCGACAACGCTGACGACGTGGCACGCGCCACATCGGAGGTGGTGCGTTTGGCCAACTCGCGCAGTGGCGAAGGGTTTGTGGCCATAAGCCCAGAAGCGCGCAAGAAATTTTGGCTTGATCGCAAACGCACGGCCGCCATCAGTCGCCACACCAACGCCTTCAAGATCAACGAAGACGTTGTCATTCCCTTGCCACGCATGGGTGAGTACACCGACGGGATCGAGCGTTTAAACATCGAATTCTCATTGCGCAACAAGCTCGAACTGTGCAACGCGTTGGATACATTCTTTGCCGAAGGCAATTTGCCATTGGGCTCTATGGATGACGCCAACGATGTGCCTTCTCCAGAGTTGTTAGAAGAGCGTGTGCAACAAGCGCGTGCGGTGTTGGCCGATGTACGTGCCACCTGGCAGCAGTGGCAGGACAACTGCGACGCACTTTTCTCGCAACTGCAAGACCACAGCCTGCGTGCGAGTTGGAAAACACAAATCCGTGCTGTGCTGGAGAACGTATTCACAGGCGTGCAGTTCCAGCCCATCTTGGATGAGTGCAACGCGATTCACCAACGCGTGCTCAAAGGACGCGTTTGGATTGCGCTGCACATGCACGCAGGTGACGGCAATGTGCACACCAATATTCCTGTCAACAGCGACAACTATGTGATGCTCCAAACCGCACATGAGGCGGTGGCTCGCATCATGGTGCTGGCGCGTTCATTGGATGGTGTGATTTCTGGTGAGCACGGCATTGGCATCACCAAGCTCGAGTTTTTGACAGACGCAGAGTTGCAACCGTTTGCCGACTACAAAAAGCGGGTCGATCCTGAAGGGCGTTTCAACAAAGGCAAACTGTTACGCCATGACGCATCGCAGACCATGGTTCGTGATGCCAATCTGAGCCAGGCCTACACCCCTAGTTTTGGTTTGATGGGGCACGAGTCACTCATCATGCAGCAGTCCGACATCGGCGCGATTGCTGACAGCGTCAAAGACTGTTTGCGTTGTGGCAAGTGCAAGCCAGTCTGCGCCACCCACGTGCCCCGCGCTAACTTGCTCTACAGCCCGCGCAACAAAATCTTGGCGACCTCTTTGTTGGTCGAGGCCTTCTTGTACGAAGAACAAACCCGCCGCGGTGTGTCCATCAAGCACTGGCAAGAATTTGAAGACGTGGCCGACCACTGCACCGTTTGCCATAAGTGCCTCTCGCCTTGCCCTGTGAAGATTGACTTTGGTGAAGTGTCTATGCATATGCGCAACTTGTTGCGCAAGATGGGACAAAAAACATTCAGGCCCGGCAACGCAGCAGCGATGTTTATGCTCAACGCCACCAACCCTGAGACCATTAAGTTCGCGCGAAGCGCCATGGTCGATGTGGGTATGAAGCTACAACGCTTTGCCAATGATGTGTTGCGCGTGGTCGCGCGCAAGCAAACTAGCGCGCCGCCAGCCACCGTGGGTACTGCGCCAATCAAGCAGCAGATCATCCATTTCATTAATAAAAAAATGCCTGGCAATCTGCCCAAGAAAACAGCGCGCGCTTTGTTGGATATTGAAGACAAAGACTACGTGCCAATTATTCGCAACCCGCAGACGACGACATCAGACACCGAGGCGGTGTTCTATTTCCCAGGTTGTGGTTCGGAGCGCTTGTTCAGCCAAGTCGGCTTGGCTACGCAAGCCATGTTGTGGCATGCGGGCGTGCAAACTGTTTTGCCACCTGGGTATTTGTGTTGCGGTTATCCGCAGCGCGGCAGCGGTCAGTTTGACAAGGCTGAAAAAATCATCACCGACAACCGTGTGTTGTTTCATCGCGTGGCCAATACGCTGAATTACCTCGATATCAAAACTGTGGTGGTGAGTTGCGGCACCTGCTACGACCAGTTGCAGGGTTACCAGTTCGACAAAATTTTCCCAGGTTGTCGCATCGTTGATATCCACGAATACTTGTTGGAGAAGGGTATCCAACTCAACGCCAGCCAACAGGCGGGCTACTTGTTCCACGACCCTTGCCACAGCCCCATGAAACAACAAGACCCGATGAAGACGGTGAAGGCTTTGATGGGGGATCAAATTTTGAAAAGCGAGCGTTGCTGTGGCGAGTCCGGCACCTTGGGCGTATCACGTCCAGACATCTCGACCCAAGTGCGCTTTCGCAAAGAAGAAGAGTTGCGTGCTGATGAGACGGCCTTGCGCACCATGACGGGCGAAGCAAAGGGCGACTTAAAAATTCTCACGAGCTGCCCGAGTTGCTTGCAAGGGTTGAGCCGCTACGGCAACGATTTGCAAAACGGTTTGTTAGAGGCCGACTACATCGTGGTCGAGATGGCCAACAAAATTTTGGGCAAAGAGTGGATGGCGCAGTACGTGCAGCTTGCCAACACTGGCGGCATAGAGCGGGTCTTGGTCTAAATGGCAGGCCTGCAAACCAATACCCCAACCCCTGAGGACATCACCGCCCACAGCGCGAGTCGTGTGCTCGAGGTGAAGTTCTCTGATGGTGCGACGTTTCGCATTCCGTTTGAGTTGATGCGTGTCCACAGCCCTTCTGCCGAAGTCAAAGGCCATGGACCAGGCCAAGAGGTATTGCAAACAGGCAAGCGCAATGTTGGCTTGCTAGATGTAGAGCCCGTTGGTAATTACGCCATCAAGCCCACCTTCACCGATGGCCACGACAGTGGCTTATTCACTTGGGAATATTTGTACTTCTTAGGCTCTGAACAAGACAGCTTGTGGGCTGACTACGAAAAGCGTTTGGCCGCAGCTGGTGTGACGCGCGACACGCCTATGCAAAGTGCTGCAGGCAGTGCAGGCGGCGCATGCAGCAGCCACGAACACTAAGCAGCCACCGACACAAAAAAATGAGTTCTACACACTTCGGCTTTCAGACGGTAAACGAGCAAGATAAATCCAAGCACGTGCGCCGCGTGTTTGATTCAGTTGCTAGCAAATACGACGTGATGAACGACCTGATGTCGCTAGGTTTGCACCGCGTCTGGAAGCAATACACCACCACAGTGGCAGACATTCGTCCTGGATACCAAGTTCTGGATATCGCTGGTGGTACGGGTGATTTGTCGATGGCCTTTGCAAAACAAGTCGGCCCCACTGGGCGTGTGGTGCACACGGATATCAACGAAGCCATGCTGCGAACAGGACGCGACCGTTTGGTTGATAACGGCTTTAATTTGCCCACCTTGGTGTGCGACGCAGAGAAATTACCTTTTGCCGATAACCACTTTGATGTGGTGAGTGTTGCCTTTGGTCTCCGCAATATGACGCACAAAGATGCTGCATTGAAAGAAATGTGCCGCGTCCTCAAACCCAACGGCAAGTTGTTGGTGTTGGAGTTTTCTAAAGTCGCCAAGCCCTTAGAAAAACCCTACGATTGGTATTCCTTCAACATATTGCCTAAGCTCGGCAACTTGGTAGCGGGCGATGACGCGAGTTATCGTTACTTAGCTGAGTCGATACGCATGCACCCCAGCCAAGAAGAACTCAAACAATTGATGAAGCAGTGTGGCTTTGGCCACGTGGACTTTCACAACATGAGCGCAGGTGTGGTGGCGTTACATGTAGGTATCAAGTGTTGATGCACACACGTGCAGCAATCACTCATAAAAAAAGGAGATGACATGAAAAATTGGATCGCAGTGGCCATGATGGCTTTGACATTTGTTTGCGTCCCAGCAGATGCGGCCAAGCGTTTTGGTGGTGGCAAGTCGATGGGGCAGCAGTCCAACCAAGTGACGCAGCGCGAGGCAGTAAAGCCTGCGACGCCAAATGCTGCGCCTAATGCAGCACCCAACGCATCGCCCAATGCGGCGCGCCCAACGGCTCCTGCCCCAGTGGCGGCGCCCAGCAGACCATGGGCTGGCATGCTGGGCGGCTTGGCTGCTGGCTTAGGTTTGGCATGGCTCGCGCATTCACTCGGCTTTGGCGCGGAATTTGGTCAGTTCTTGATGTTTGGTGTATTGGCCTTGGTCATCATGATGGTGGTAGGCATGATCATGCGTCGTCGTGCAACGCCTGCTCATGAGAACAACAGCCCATATGCATTTGAAGGCGCAAACAGATCGGGTGACATACAAACCCCAACGCAATACAACCCCAAGAATGTGGGCAACGATGCATCAGCCCGTCCCAACGACACAGACCCCGCTTACCAACCTGCAACGCCTCGTTCTGGCGCCATCATTGGTTCTGCTTTGACGGGAGACCAAACTTGGGGCGTGCCTGCAGGTTTTGATACACAAGGCTTTGTGACTGCAGCCAAACAAAATTTCATGTTGCTTCAAAGTGCATGGGACGCTGCCGACATCCCAACGCTGCGCACCATGATGACCGATACCATGGTCGAAGAAATCAAAACCCAACTCGCTGAGCGCGAGACCACCGCTAGCGGACAGCCCAACCAAACCGATGTGGTCATGCTCGAAGCCAAAATGCTTGGCATTGAGGAGCTCCCTACACACTACATGGCGAGCGTGGAGTTCTCTGGCTTGATACGCGAAGAGCCATCTTCTGGTCCCACGCCATTTAGAGAAGTGTGGAATATGTCTAAGCCCAAAGACGGCAGCATGGGCTGGTTGGTCGCAGGCGTTCAAGCGCTGCAATAAACAAGGAATAATTGGGGGCTATGGCAACACAGTTCCCCTTTCCTTGGCTGATTGACGAGGCCCAACAACGCGTCATCCTATTTATCAACCATGTGCTGATGCAAGAGCCTGCTGCGCGTGAGCGTTTGCAACGCCAAAAAGGGCGCAGCATTCAACTGGTGTGGCGTGATTTTGTTTTTCAATGCGTCTGCACACCTGCAGGCTTGATGGAATGGACGCCCCCTAGCGAATCGTCTAAACCCGATCTAATTTTGCAGGTCAATGAGCCTTCACCATTTGTATTAGTCAAGTCTGTTTTGCAAGGCGATAAGCCACCGATTCGTATTGAGGGCGACGTGCAGTTAGCCGCAGAGATTAATTGGTTGATTGACCATGTGCGCTGGGATGTAGAAGAAGACCTCTCTCGCATCATCGGCGATGCACCTGCCCATATGGTGGCGCAAAACGCCAAGAAGGTGATTGAGGCCTTGCGCAGTTTTGTGCTCAACAAAATGCCTACTAATTCCGCCACGAAAGAGTCGCTATGACCCGCTTGTTTCGCGGTGTCTACATCGTCTTTATTGTTCTGCGCTATGGGCTAGACGAGTTGGTGCTGACGAGTTTTCAAAGACCTGGTCTGCGCCTGTTGGCGCGCATTGTGTCGATTGGTCGAGATCTCTCTGCACCCCGCGGAGAGCGTTTGCGTGAAGCCTTGGAGCACTTGGGCCCCATCTTTGTGAAGTTCGGGCAAGTGCTCTCTACCCGACGCGACTTACTGCCTTTTGATATTGCAGACGAGTTGGCCAAGCTGCAAGAGCGCGTGCCACCTTTTCCCTCTGAGCAGGCTGTGGCCATCATCGAGCGCGCGTTCGCCAAACCCTTGGGCGAGATATTCACAGAGTTCACCCTGCAACCTGTTGCCAGTGCATCGATTGCACAAGTGCACTTTGCGGTCATCGTCGACCGCAACGGCGTGAGCCGCGATGTCGCAGTGAAAGTGTTGCGCCCAGGCATGCTCAAAGTCATGAATAAAGACTTGAGCCTCATGCGCATGTTGGCCAACTGGGTCGACCGCTTGTCGGTCGACGGCAAGCGACTCAAGCCCAAAGAGGTTGTGGCCGAGTTCGATAAGTATTTGCACGACGAATTAGATCTGGTGCGAGAAGCCGCTAACGCGACCCAACTGCGTCGCAATATGAACGGCTTAAACCTTGTCTTGATTCCAGAAATGTTCTGGGACTTCTGCCACACCGACGTGATGGTGATGGAGCGCATGAACGGCATTCCTATTAGCCAAGTAGACCGCTTGCGTGAAGCGGGTGTCGACATTCCAAAATTGGCGCGCGATGGCGTCACTATCTTTTTTACGCAAGTATTTCGTGATGGGTTTTTCCATGCGGACATGCACCCAGGCAACATTCAGGTCAGCGTAGACCCTGCCACGTTTGGACGCTATGTGTCGCTCGATTTCGGCATTGTGGGCACGCTCACTGAATCCGACAAAGAATACTTGGCGCAAAACTTTGCCGCCTTCTTTCGGCGTGACTACAAGCGGGTGGCCGAGTTGCATGTGGAGTCTGGCTGGGTGCCAGCAGACACGCGCATAGATGAACTCGAGTCTGCGGTCCGCGCGGTGTGCGAGCCTTACTTTGACCGTCCGTTGAAAGAAATTTCTTTAGGTTTGGTGCTGATGCGCTTGTTCCAAACCTCGCGTCGCTTTAATGTCGAAATACAACCGCAACTGGTGTTGTTGCAAAAGACCTTGCTCAACATTGAAGGTTTGGGGCGTCAACTCGATCCCGATTTAGATCTGTGGAGCACTGCGAAACCTTTTTTAGAAAAGTGGATGCTCGACCAAGTTGGCCCCCAAAAACTTTGGCAGCAACTCAAAGACGAAGCGCCGCGTTATGCCAAGCTCTTGCCCGAGTTGCCACGCTTGGTGCATGACTTCTTGAAGCACCGCCAAAACACTAACAACCCGTCGCTCGACGCGTTGATTGAATCACAGCGCCAAACCAACCGATTGTTGCAACGCCTGATCTGGGCGGGCGTTGGTTTTGTCGGGGGCTTGGCTGCCATGCAATTGTTCACACACCTTCATTAACCTATGCTGCTCGCACTCGTTTTTGTTTATTTGTTTATCACCATCGCCATTGGGTTGTTGGCCGCCAAGAAGGTGCATAACTCGGCAGACTTTGCGATCGCTGGCCGACATCTTCCATTAGCGATGATCGTCACCACTACCTTTGCGACGTGGTTCGGCTCTGAAACTGTTTTGGGTATCCCCGCCAAGTTTGTCAACGGCGGATTGCAAGGCGTGGTGGAAGACCCGTTTGGTGCGGGCTTTTGTTTGATCTTTGTGGGGCTCTTCTTTGCAGGCAAGCTCTACCAAATGACGCTCTTGACCATCAGTGACTACTACCGCGAGCGCTATGGTCGGGTTGTTGAAGTTGCTTGCTCACTCATCATCATGCTGAGTTATTTGGGCTGGGTCTCTGCACAAGTCACTGCCTTGGGTTTGGTGTTTAACGTGCTCTCTGCTGGCGCCATCAGCGTGCCTTGGGGCATGGTGATCGGAGTCGTCTCCATCTTGGCCTACACCTTGTTTGGTGGGATGTGGTCGGTCGCTATCACCGACTTTATTCAGATGATTATTTTGGTGGTGGGTTTGTCGGTGTTGGCCGTGTTTGCGGCGGACCAAGCGGGTGGCGCAGACAAGGTGGTGGCCTTGGCGGTGAGCCAAGACATGTTTAAGTTTTGGCCTGAGCCTAGTTTCAAAGAGATTGCATTCTTTATAGCGGGTGCCGTGACCATCATGTTTGGTTCTATCCCGCAGCAAGACGTATTTCAGCGCGTGATGTCTGCCAACAACATCAAGGCCGCCACACACGGCCCGGTGATCGGCGGCATTTGTTACATCTTGTTTGCGTTTGTGCCCATGTTCTTGGTGGTCAGTGCCATGATCATCATGCCCGAGAAGGCGGCAACATTGATGGCAGAAGACCCACAAAAAGTATTGCCCACCTTGGTGATGGAGCAGATGCCGTTTGTCATGCAGGTGCTGTTCTTTGGTGCCTTGCTGTCGGCCATCAAGTCGTGTGCCTCCGCCACTTTGCTTGCGCCCAGTGTTACCTTCACAGAGAACATTTGGCGGCAATTCAATCCGCACCAAAGTGACCAGCAAGAACTGCGTGCCATGCGCGTGACGGTTTTGTGTTTTAGCGGGATCGTCCTGTGCTACGCCATCCTGATGCAAGGCACCTCGATTTACGAGATGGTCTCGAGCGCTTATCAAGTGCCGCTCGTAGGAGCCTTTGTGCCCTTGACCTTTGGCTTGTATTGGAAGAGGGCGTCTACCCAAGGCGCCATTGCCGCAATCATGTTGGGTCTCTCGGTCTGGGCGGTGTTGTTATTCACCCCCTTAGGCGAGGAATTTCCTGCGCAATTGGCCGGCTTGTTGGCGAGTTTGTTCGGTATGGTTGTAGGTTCGTTGGCACCACAATTTATAAACAACACGCACGCTGGCCACTATAAGCTCTCTGGGACTTGAAATCAGGCGCTCGACCTATAATTGACGGTTTTACCTACCGTCTACCATGCCTATTTACGCTTACAAATGCAGCGCCTGCGGCCATGCCAAAGACGTTTTGCAAAAAATCTCAGACGATTTGCTTACCGATTGCCCAGCGTGCCACGCGGCAACCTTCACCAAACAGCTAACGGCTGCTGGCTTTCAGCTCAAAGGCTCGGGTTGGTACGCGACTGATTTCAAGGGTGGCTCGAATGCACCCGCGCCTGCAGCAGTTGAGGGCGGTGCTCCAGCCTCTGGTGCAACTTCATCTGGTGATGCTTCTGGTGAAGGTTCTTCAAGCGGTGGTTCTGGCGGAGCTTCTACATCTTCAAGTGAAGGCACAAGTGCCGTTGCCTCATCTCCGGTCCCTGCTTCAACCTCAAACCCAAATTCAACTACCAGCGCTGCATCGTGCGGCGCATCTTGTGCGTGTCACTGATGCCATTTAAAAAATACCTTTTCGCTGGCCTGTTGGTGTGGACGCCATTGGCCATTACCTTGTGGGTCCTAACGTGGTTAGTTGGCGTTATGGATGGCATTTTCATCGGTGCTGTTTCCAGTTTTGGTCCCTTGGTGTCATCCGAGACTGTCACCTCATTGCGTCAAATGCCCGGCCTTGGTGTCGTCATTGTGTTTTTAGGCTTGTTGATTTCTGGTGCATTAGTTTCTAACGTCGCCGGACGCTGGTGGATGCGTCAATTAAACAAGGTCTTCACGCGCATTCCTGTTTTTAAAACCGTCTACACCAGTGTCAAAAAAGTCTCTGACACCTTGTTCTCTAGCAACGGCACAGCATTTCGCCAAGCCTTGTTGGTGCAGTACCCGCATGCGGGCAGTTGGACGATTGGTTTTCAGTCGGGCGTTGCCAGTGGTGAGGTGGCCTCTAAGTTAGGGGACGACTACATCAGCGTCTACGTTCCCACTACACCCAACCCAACGAGCGGCTTCTTTTTATTGATGCAACGCAAAGACGTGATCGAGCTCGAACTCAGCGTTGACGAGGCATTGACCTACGTCATTTCAATGGGCGCAGTGGCGCCCTCCGGCACTCTCAAGATTGAAGAAAAGAGAAACTAACAATGGCTATGCGTTCCCATTACTGTGGTCTGGTGACCGAAGCCCTCAACGGGCAAAACGTCGAGTTGTGTGGTTGGGTGAACCGTCGCCGTGACCACGGTGGCGTGATCTTCATCGACCTGCGTGACCGCGAAGGCCAGTGCCAAGTGGTGTGCGACCCCGACCGCGCAGAGATGTTCAAGATAGCCGAAGACGTGCGCAATGAGTTCTGCGTGCAGATCAAAGGTCTAGTGCGTTTTCGGCCTGAGGGCACGACCAACGACGGCATGAAAAGCGGCAAGATTGAGGTGCTGTGCCATGAACTCATCGTGCTCAATGAGTCTGTCACGCCCCCATTCCAAATTGACGACGAGCATTTATCAGAGACCACCCGCCTGACACACCGTGTGTTAGACCTGCGCCGTCCTTATATGCAAAACAACCTCATGCTGCGCTACCGCGTGTCTATGGAAGTGCGTAAATTTTTAGACGCCAATGGTTTCGTCGATATAGAGACACCGATGCTCACCAAGAGCACGCCCGAAGGTGCGCGAGACTATCTAGTGCCTAGCCGTGTGCATGACGGCCAGTTCTTTGCACTGCCCCAGTCGCCACAGTTGTTCAAGCAGCTGTTGATGGTCGCGGGCTTTGACCGTTACTACCAAATCACCAAATGTTTTCGCGACGAAGACTTGCGTGCGGACCGTCAACCCGAATTCACGCAGATAGATATTGAAACTTCCTTCATGACCGAAGAAGAGATTCGTGAACTCTTCCAAGGCATGATTAAAACTGTCTTCCGCAATGCGATTGGTGTGGACTTGGGCGTATTCCCCGTAATGACTTACCAAGATGCGATGTTCAAGTATGGTTCAGACAAACCAGACCTGCGCGTGAAGATGGAGTTCACCGAAGTGACCAAGGTCATGCAAGACGTGGACTTCAAAGTGTTCTCTGGTGCGGCCCAAATGAAAGGCGGCCGTGTAGTTGCTTTGCGTGTTCCTGGTGGCGCACGCGAAGAGGGTGGACTGAGCCGTGGCGAGATCGACGCTTACACCGAGTTCGTCAAAATTTATGGCGCCAAAGGTTTGGCCTACATCAAGGTCAACGACGTGGCAAAGGGCCGTGACGGCTTGCAAAGCCCCATCGTTAAAAACTTGCACGACGGTGCAATAGCCGAAGTGCTGGCGCGTACTGGCGCCAAAGACGGCGACTTAATATTCTTTGGGGCGGATAAAGCCAAAGTTGTCAACGACGCCATCGGCGCCTTGCGTATCAAGATTGGCCACAGCGAATTTGGCCGTAAAAATGGTTTGTTCGAGGACCGTTGGGCGCCATTGTGGGTGGTTGATTTCCCGATGTTCGAATTCGACGAAGAGTCAGAGCGCTACACCGCAGTGCACCACCCCTTCACCGCACCGAAAGATGGACACGAAGACTGGATGGTTACAGCCCCCGAGAAATGCATCTCCAAAGGCTACGACATGGTGCTCAACGGCTGGGAGATGGGTGGTGGATCTGTGCGTATCCACCGTGCTGATGTGCAGCAAAAGGTGTTTGACGCTTTAAAAATTACACCCGAAGAAGCGCAACTTAAATTTGGCTTCTTGTTAGACGCGCTGCAATACGGTGCGCCACCGCACGGTGGTTTAGCGTTTGGTCTGGACCGCATCGTGACCTTGATGACCGGCGCTGAATCTATTCGTGACGTGATTGCATTTCCTAAAACGCAAAGGGCCCAGTGTTTGCTGACGCAAGCACCGAGCCCTGTGGATGAAAAGCAATTACGCGAGTTACATATTCGCTTGCGTAATACGGAGACAGCGACTTAGATTACTTTGTAGCTGAGGGTGTAGGCGCC
>JBBAOY010000045.1:0-17579 GCA_040401095.1 Limnohabitans sp. | reverse complement strand
CCCGCCTTGTAAGCGGTAGGTCGTCAGTTCGATTCCGACAAGCGGCACCACATGCAAGCCAGTTCTTCCACAAGAAGAACTGGCTTTTTTGTTGTCTTTTTATCGCGTCAAAGCGTAAACAGCCAAACCCAACCACTCATGCAGTGCGACTTGCCAGCGCATCAGACTGCTGGCCAGTGAATATTCTGTCCATGCGGTGTTGTTGGAAGTTTGGAAGTCGACAGGATAGGGTGTGACGTGGCATCCAACGGCGTTGAACTCTTCCATGGACCTTGGCATGTGCCATGCCGATGTCACAAGCAACCAACTCTTTTGGCAACCGTCTCCAAGCAATGCGGCAACTTTTTGGGCGTTCTCGCGCGTGTTGCGCGAACCGTCTTCTAATCGCACGCGTTGCATTTCCAAACCTTGCTCTTTGTAAAACGCACCTGCCAAAGTGGCTTCAGTCGTACCCGTGGTAATCATGCGACCCTCGCCGCCAGAGAAAACTAATTCAAAATGTTTGTTAGTTCGCATCCAACCCACAGGAACAGTCATGCGTTCAGCAGCACCACCCAGCGGTACTTGGCCATGCTCTAGGAAACTATGGGGGTGACCCGTTGCACCGCCGAGAACAATAAAACCGACATGAGAGGAAATCTCTTGGGATTGTGGCACAGGGTAGCGGTTCTCTAGTGGGCGAAGCAGCATATTGGGAAATGCTTCAAATCCCAGTAAAAATAAAACCAACAAACCAAACCAGAGCATGCGCAGTGCTGCGCGATGCCATTTAGAAATGATTAAAAGCGCTGCAAACCACCATATCGCCAGCCAAAACATAGGCTGTGTGATGGCGGACAAAATTTTGGATAAATAAAACATGGATTTAGCGGAAAGACTATCGAACTAGCTATTGATAACTTTCACCGTAATTGCCTGCACATTCCACCCCTTAGTCCGCAAGTGCGCGCAAAGCGACGGTAAAAGCTGGCGCAGTTTTGCTGCCATGGCGCTATTGGGAACCAAGATGCACCAAGAATCACTTTCAACCCCGCCAGATTGCACTAGGCTTCGCATTGAGACAGGTAAAAGCGGAAGAATGGCTTTTAAGCGGTTTTGCCCGTCGCGGGCAAGCGCTTGGAGTTGCGAGAGCGACGTGGCACCGTCAAGAATTTGCGTGACCGACTGCGCCTTGCCACGTATGACAAAGTTGGACTTCGGCACGGCGTTGTAACCCAAATCACGCAAGGCTGCGAGCGAGTCGGCTCTCTTGGGTGACGGGTCTTGGGGCGGCTGATGCATGGACTAATTATGCGATCTTGTGGCGGGTAAAATGGCGGGCTTCACCCCTCACGCCTTCTTCAAAGGATATTGCGGTCTTTTTTGCGGTGACACGCTTATAAAAACACCGCATCGCACGCATGGCTTTTAAATTACTGACTTCTATTTTTGGCAGCCGCAACGATCGGATGCTAAAAACCTATCGCAAAAACGTCGCGCAGATCAACGCATTGGAAAGCGCATTGGAATCCTTGAGCGACGAAGACTTGCGCGCAAAGACCGATGCGTTCAAAGCCCGACTGCAATCAGGCGAAACCGTGGATGATGTTTTGCCTGAAGCCTTTGCGGTTGTTCGAGAGGGCTCGAAGCGCGTCATGAAAATGCGCCACTTTGACGTGCAATTGGTCGGTGGCATCGCCTTGCACCAAGGCAAAGTTGCAGAGATGCGCACAGGCGAAGGCAAGACCTTGACCGCCACCTTGCCCGTCTACCTCAACGCACTGACCGGAAAAGGCGTGCATGTGGTCACAGTGAATGATTACTTGGCCAACCGCGATGCACAGTGGATGGGCCGCTTATACAACTTCTTAGGCCTGACGGTTGGCGTAAATCTGCCACAAATGCCACGTGCCGACAAACAAGCCGCCTATCGTGCAGACATCACCTACGGTACCAACAACGAATTTGGATTTGATTATTTGCGCGACAACATGGTCTACGAGACCGAAGACCGTGTGCAGCGTGGCATGCACTTCGCCATCGTCGACGAGGTCGACTCAATTCTGATTGACGAAGCCCGCACACCGCTGATCATCAGCGGACAAGCAGAAGACCATACTGATCTTTACGTCGCCATCAACCAAGTGGTGCCCGCGTTGACGCGGCAAATCGGAGAAGAAGACCCACGCACAGGCGAGGGCATCATCACCCCCGGCGACTTCACGGTCGACGAAAAATCGCACCAAGTGTTTTTAACGGAACAAGGCCATGAGAAATCCGAGAGCTTGCTCAATAGCCGTGGTCTCTTGCCCTCTGGCGCTTCGTTGTATGACCCCGCGAACATCAGTTTGGTGCACCACCTGTATGCGGCCTTGCGCGCCAACCATCTCTACCACCGCGACCAACACTATGTGAGCCAAGACGGCGAGATTGTGATCGTCGACGAATTCACAGGCCGTTTGATGACAGGCCGTCGTTGGAGTGACGGACTGCACCAAGCGGTAGAAGCCAAAGAAGGTGTGCCTATTCAGGCGGAAAACCAGACCATGGCTTCCATCACCTTCCAAAACTATTTCCGCCTCTACAAAAAGTTGGGCGGTATGACGGGAACGGCGGACACAGAGGCCTACGAATTCCAAGAGATCTACGGCCTCGAAACTTTGGTGGTGCCACCCAACCGCATCAGCCGCCGTGAAGACCAACTCGACCGCGTCTACAAAACCACCGCAGAAAAATACAAAGCCGCGATCGACGATATCCGTGAGTGTTACGACCGTGGCCAACCCGTTTTAGTGGGTACTACCTCGATTGAGAACTCGGAACTCATCGCCGAGATGTTGGACAAGGCCAAGTTGCCACACCAAGTGCTCAACGCCAAGCAGCACGCACGCGAGGCTGACATCGTGGCCCAAGCTGGTCGCGCCAAGATGATCACCATCGCGACCAATATGGCAGGTCGCGGTACTGACATCGTGTTGGGCGGTAATGTCGAAAAACTCATTGCGGAAGTCGAGGCCAATGCGTCGCTGGACGCGCAAGCCAAAAAGAAAGAAATCGATACCTTGCGCGTGCAATGGACCAAAGACCACGAGCATGTGAAATCTTTGGGTGGCTTGCGCATCATCGCCACCGAGCGCCACGAGTCGCGCCGTATTGACAACCAATTGCGCGGACGCTCGGGCCGCCAAGGCGACCCAGGTTCCTCACGCTTTTATTTGAGCTTGGACGATTCTCTAATGCGCATCTTCGCAGGCGAGCGCGTCAAGTCCATCATGGACCGTCTCAATATGCCTGAGGGCGAGGCGATTGAAGCCGGCATGGTCACGCGCAGCATTGAGAGCGCGCAACGCAAAGTAGAAGCGCGCAACTTCGATATCCGCAAACAGCTGCTCGAATACGACGACGTGTCGAACGACCAACGCCGTGTGATTTATCAGCAGCGCAACGACATCTTGGATGCGTCTGACCTATCCGCCCAAATCGCTGGCCTGCGCGAGGGCACGTTTACAGAGTTGGCGCGTCAGTATGTCCCCGAAGAATCTGTGGAAGAGCAGTGGGACGTCGCTGCCTTACAGCGCGTCTTGGCGCAAGAGTGGCAACTAGAGTTGCCTTTGGTCGATATGGTGAAAGACGCCTCAGCGATCACCGATGGAGACATCGTCGACCACGTAGTAGCCTCTGCCAACGAAGCCTTCCAAGCCAAAGTCGATCGCGTCGGATTGGAGCAATTCACTCCCTTTATGCGTGTGGTGTTGTTGCAAAACATCGACAGCCATTGGCGCGAGCATTTGGCGGCGTTGGATTATTTGCGCCAAGGTATTCACCTGCGTGGTTATGCGCAGAAACAACCTAAACAAGAATACAAGCGCGAAGCGTTTGAGCTGTTTGGCCAGTTGCTCGACATGGTGAAGGTGGAAGTTACCCGCGTCTTGATGACGGTGAAGATCGAGTCCAACACCCAGATCGAACAAGCCGCACAAGAATTAGAAGAGCGCGCAGAAAAAATTAACAACGTCACATACACGGCGCCTAACGAATCTGGCGAAGCCGAAACGACGATGGACGCGACCACATTTGCTGAGAAGTTTCCGGTGGTGGGGCGTAATGAGCCATGCCCTTGCGGTAGCGGTAAAAAATTCAAGTTTTGTCATGGCCAGTTGAGTTAATCAACACGCAACCTCTTACACACACTTCAATTTCTACAAGCAAACCGCTATGCCTGTTCACCTTGCACCTCCCACTGCAGCCCATCTCCATACCGTCCAAGGTCTACGCATCGGTGTCACCCAAGCAGGTATAAAAAAACCAGGCCGCAAAGATTTGACGGTGGTGCTGATCGACGAAGGCGCCTCTGTGGGTGGCGTGTTTACGCAAAACCGTTTCTGTGCAGCGCCTGTGCAAATTTGCCGTCAGCACTTATCGGCTACACAAGCCAAACCTGATGACAAGCCACTAGGTACAAGCCAAGGCATTCGTGCATTACTCATCAATACCGGTAACGCCAACGCAGGCACGGGCGAAGAAGGTTTGCAACGCGCTAAAGAAACCTGCGAAGCTTTAGCGCAAGCGCTCTCTATAAAACCGCAACAGGTGTTACCTTTTTCCACCGGCGTGATCATGGAGCCCTTGCCCCACACTCGCATCGTGGCGGGTCTGCCTGCTGCTATTGCAGCTGCGGGCAACACGCCATCTTCACAGCAGTGGTTGGATGCCGCAGAAGGCATCATGACAACTGACACCGTGCCCAAAGCTGCCAGCGTACAGACCATGATTGCGGGCAAGACCATCAGCGTAACGGGTATCAGCAAAGGCGCGGGCATGATCCACCCGAACATGGCGACCATGTTGGGCTTTATGGCGACCGATGCCTGCGTAGCGCCAGAGTTGATGCACGCGTTGACGTTTGCGCTGGCTGAAGGGTCGTTCAATCGCATCACGGTCGACGGTGACACTTCGACCAACGATTCATTTGTGTTCATCGCTACCAACAAGGCAGGGCATGCGCCCATTACCACTTTGGAGAGCGAGGAAGGCAAGGCCTTGTTCCAAGCCATGTTGCAAGTAGCGCGTCAACTCGCGCAAGCGATTGTGCGAGACGGCGAAGGTGCTACCAAGTTCATCACCGTGCAAGTGGAAGGTGGTCGCAACAGCGCGGAGTGCTTGCAAGTGGCCTACGCCATCGGGCACTCTCCCTTGGTCAAAACAGCCTTCTTCGCCAGCGACCCCAACCTAGGCCGCATCTTGGCGGCTGTGGGCTATGCGGGCATCACAGATTTAGACCAAACCAAGATCGATCTCTATTTAGACGATGTGCACGTTGCAGTGAACGGCGGTCGCAACCCCACTTACAAAGAAGAAGACGGCCAGCGCGTGATGCAGCAATCTGAAATCACGGTGCGCGTTGTGCTGGGCCGCGGTGCTGCCAGCGAGACGGTATGGACTTGCGACTTGAGCCACGAGTACGTGAGCATCAACGCTGACTACCGCAGTTAAATCTTTTCCAACCTTAGGTCTCCACGATGGCAGCAGACATGTCTAGCAGTTTAGAACGCGTACTCCAACGCGCAGAGGCTTTGATGCAACGCATTGAGTCGGTCTTGCCCCAACCCTTGCAAGCGCCAGACTGGTCTGCCAGCGTCGCCTACCGCTATCGCAAACGCAGCAGTGGCCACGGCACCTTGGAGCCTGTGCGCCACGTCGCGCAACTGGGCTTGCAGGATTTAAAAGAGATCGACCAGCAAAAAGAAAAAATCCAGCGCAACACCGAGCAGTTTGTGGATGGTTTGCCTGCCAACAATGTGTTGCTCACCGGTGCACGCGGCACCGGCAAGTCATCCCTCATCAAAGCGTGCTTAAACACCTACGCGCCCCGCGGCTTGCGTTTGATCGAGGTAGATAAGGATGACTTGGTCGACCTGCCCGACATTGTTGAAGTGGTTGCAGCGCGCGCAGAAAAATTTATTGTCTATTGCGACGACCTGAGCTTTGAAGACGGCGAGCCAGGCTACAAGGCTTTGAAATCTATTTTGGACGGCACGGTGGCAGCATCGACTGCCAATGTATTGATCTACGCCACGAGTAATCGGCGACATCTGTTACCCGAGTACATGAAAGAAAACCTCACCTACACCCACACCGACGACGGTGAAGTGCATCCCGGTGAAGGTGTGGAAGAAAAAATTTCACTCTCCGAGCGTTTTGGTTTGTGGGTGAGCTTTTACCCGTTTAGCCAAGACGAATATTTGGCGATCACCGCGCAGTGGTTGTCTTCATTCGGTGTGAATGCAGCTGCGATCGATGCCGCCAAGCCCGAGGCTTTAGTCTGGGCGTTGGAGCGCGGTTCGCGCAGTGGCCGTGTGGCCTACCAGTTTGCCCGCGACTATGCGGGCAAACATGTGGTGACGCGCTAGTCTTCGCAGGCTTCGCGTTGTGACTTCCTCTCAACCAGTCAAGACTGAAACAGTCACCGTTCGTGTGGTCGACGCACAAATACCGCGCGCGGCCAATCGCCAATTAGTACAAGTCGCGGTTGGTGTGTTGATTCGCAGTGACGATTCTTTTTTACTCACCAGCCGACCAGAAGGCAAAGCCTATGCGGGCTTTTGGGAGTTTCCAGGCGGCAAGTTAGAAGTTGGTGAAACCGTCGCCCAAGCCTTAAAGCGCGAACTGCAAGAAGAGATTGGGGTCACCATCGAAGACTGCACTGCTTGGAAGACGGAGCAGATCGACTATCCGCACGCCTTGGTGCAATTGAACTTTTGTAAGGTGAGAAGCTGGTCAGGTGAGTTGCAGATGCGTGAAGCGCAGTTGTATGCGTGGCAGCAATTGCCGGTAACTGTTAAACCGGTGTTGCCTGGGACTTTGCCGGTGCTGGAGTGGTTTGCTGCAGAGAGAAGTTTTGTTGGCAGCACCGTTGCTTAGTGGCGCTAGCGCAAATAATTAAACGCAGAGTGCCATCTCAAAAGGTACGTCGTCCGTGTTGTGCTGCAGGCGACCGTCACCATCTTGGCGCATCATGCGTACCCAAATCATCAACCGGTTCCCGCTGATTTCTGGAATAAATCCCAGGCTTGGTTCAATGGCCACACGCATCAACATAAAGCGCCCTTGCGCGAGGGATTGCTGAAACTGCCCGCCCATAGCCATCATCTTTTGGGTGGTGCCCGTGTCACGCATCAATGAGAGCAACAAGTTGACCGAAGCATTCATGGGTTGGAAGACTTTCGCCCAGCGCTGGATGTCGGTCCTGCGCGCGACAGAGTCTTGGTGCTGCCATGCATGGTAGGCAGGCAAATCAAAAGAGCACGTGCCGCCCGGAATCGTCACGCGGTTGCGCAAGGCCGTGAGCCACTCGTTGTCCAAAATATTTTGGCCAATCTTGCCAACCGCAGAGTTCAAACCAGCAAAACAACGCTCGAGTTGTTCTAGCAATTGGTCTAAGGCTTCTTCCGACACCGAAGGGTTGCCTCGCAATGCGGTGAACTGCTGCTTGTGGCGCTCGAGGTCTTTGAGAATGTCAGATTTCAGGTCGGTGCGGCCACCTGCTTCCACCAACTCAAACAAGGTGGTGAGTGCATAGTGGTTGTCTATCGCGGTGTCACGTAAATTCAGCGATTCAAAACGCTTGAACAGATGCTCTAGACGCAAATAGGTGCGAACGCGTTCGTTGAAAGGATGTTCGTAAAGAATCACGTGGAAAAACGAAAAGATTTGCGTCGAAAGTGACTCCCGCAATCATACATTCAGTGTTATCGCTTCAACAGCCAGGCGCAACTGCTCTAAATCAAGCCCTTCGTTAAATAGTGCGATGTCTGCCGCCGCCAATCGCTGCGCGCGTGTCGCTTGCGCGCGGATGATGGATTGCACCGCGTCGCTAGTCATTCCACTGCGTGCCATAACCCGCGCAACTTGCGTACTTTCAAGGCAATCGACTACCAACACCTCGTCGACCAACTGGCGCCAGCGGGGTGACTCCACGAGTAAGGGCACGTCAAATACCAAGAGCGTGTGACCAGCTTGAATTGCCGATTGCGCTTGCGCTTGTGTGGCCAACCCGACCAAGGGATGCACGATAGCTTCCAAGCGCAACTTAGCGCTGGGGTCTGAAAAGACGAGCGCGCGCATACGCTCTCTGTCTAAGGCGCCTTCTGGAGTCACAAATTCTTTGCCAAAAGCCTCTGCAATAGCTGGCATCGCACTGCCGTTCGCGGCAGTCACACTGCGCGCAATGGCATCGGAGTCGATCACCGCGCCACCGCGCCCTGCGAGCATTTGGGCGATCGTGCTCTTGCCGCTACCAATGCCGCCGGTTAAACCGAGTCGAAGGGGAGAAGTTGCTGTCATAGCAACCAGTTTATGTAAAAAAACACGTCAGCCCCACCATAGAACGCCTGCACTGCACCCGCCACCGCTAAAAATGGTCCAAAGGGCACATAGCCGCCGCGCTCCAAGCGATGGGTGGACTGCAACCAAATACCTACGAACGCGCCACCCACGCTGGCCATCAGCACCAAGGGGATTAATGCGAATGGCCCGAGCCATGCGCCCAAAGCGGCAAGTAATTTGAAGTCGCCCGCGCCCATGCCCTCTTTGCCAGTCAGTCTTTCAAAGATGGTGGCGACCAACCACAGCGACCCATATCCCGCGACCGCACCCCAGACGGCGTGTTGCACGGAAATATCTAAAAAGCCCCAGCTGCTAGCCAACAGACCCAACCACAGCAAGGGTTGCGTCAAGGCATCAGGCAGGTAGGTGGTTTGCCAGTCGATAACAGACAAGGCGAGCAAGAGACTCATACAAATCGCCCAAGCCAAGGCTGTTGGATGCATGCCCCAGTGCCAAGCGCATAACACCCATAAACAAACATTGCTTAACTCGACCAATGGGTACTGCCAATCGATAGGCGTTTGGCAAAACCCACAACGCCCCTTTAACAACACAAAACTTAGTAAAGGGATGTTGTGCCAGAGTTTTAGTGGCGTTTTGCAAGACGGGCAATGGGAAGCAGGAAGACTAAGGGTTTCGTTACTCTGGCCCTCCAACATACGCGGCAATCTATAGATCACGACATTTAAAAAACTGCCGACTACCAAGCCCAACGCCAGTACCAGCAAAATTTCTGGCGCGCTCATACGACGTTTCCTAATTCAAAAATGGGTAAGTACAAGGCCACCACCATCACACCAACAATCAATCCGAGCACGCTAATCAGTAGGGGCTCCATCAGGCTCGACAAACGCGCCACGTTCGCATCAACCTCGGCCTCGAAGTGGTCTGCGGTTTTGCTGAGCATATGTTCCAAAGTGCCAGACTCCTCGCCGATCGCGCACATATGCACCACCCAAGGCGTGAAAAGGTGTTCAACGCTGGCCATGGCTTTTGCCATCGAGCGACCACGAATCAAGTGGCTGCGCATGAGTTCGCTGGCGCTGGCATACATGCTATTGCCGGTGACGCCTTTGACCGCAACCATCGCCTCGTTCAAGGGCATGCCTGTGGCAAATAAAGTAGACATGGTGCGACTCCAGCGGGCTATGCAGGCTTGGCGTACCAAAAGTCCGATGACGGGTAGGCGCAAAACAAAGGCGTGCCAGGGTTTTTGCCATTGGGTAGTAGATCTAAGAAGTTTTAAACACAGCCATATGCAGGGCACAAGAACTGCAAATACCCAACCACCATATTGAACACATGCATGGCTAAGAGCAATCACGCCACGCGTGAGCACGGGCAACTCGGCATGAAACGCGGCGAAGGTGTTTTCGAACGCGGGTACGACGTAGGTGAATAACAGCAACATAACGGACAAGGCTATCACGAGCACTGCGATTGGATAGGCCATGGCACTGCGGACGCTGCGTTGCAGTTTTTCGGTTTTTTCGCGGTGCTCTGCCAAGCGCTCGAGCATGGTCTCTAGCATGCCTGCTGCCTCGCCTGCTGCGACAACGTCGCAATACACGCTTCCAAACACGGCGTGTCTTCGCAGTGCAATGTGCAGGGCAGAACCAGATTCAACACGCCTGCGGATGGCGCGCACCACGTTTTTAGCTTTGCCAGTGGCCATGCCTTTGATGACGATGTCTAAAGCCTGCAACAAAGCCACACCGGACTGCAGCAAAGTAGCCAGTTGCCTGGTGAATTGCGTGATCTCTTGGCTACGCATCGGGACCCAGTGCCAACACTTCTTGCGCCGACGTCACGCCTTGTAAGACTTTGCCCCATCCGGCCTGTCGCAAAGTGCGCATGCCTTCTTGCTGGGCTTGTGCGTGTAGGGTGATGGCATCGCAGCCTTGCAAAATCAATTGCTGCAGCGTTGCGGAGATAGGCATGACCTGAAAGACGCCGACACGGCCTTTGTAGCCTTGGTCGCACAGCCCGCAGCTACTTGGTTGGTAAATCGGTGGCTCGTCCATGGATGGTTTTTTGCAATGGGAGCACAGGCGCCTGACCAAACGTTGGGCGACTACCAAGTGGACGCTTGACGCTACTTGAAATGGCGCAACTCCCATATGGCGTAGGCGCTCCAAGGTACTGGGCGCATCATTGGTGTGTAAGGTCGACAGGACCAAGTGGCCTGTGTGCGCCGCTTGGATGGCGATTTCAGCGGTTTCGGTGTCTCGAATTTCACCGACCATGATGACGTCGGGGTCCTGCCGCAGCAGCGCGCGCAGAGCGCTGGCAAAGGTGAGTCCAGCGCGCTCATGGATACTGACCTGATTGGCGCCAGGCAGATAAATCTCGCAAGGGTCTTCCACGCAAGAAACATTGATATCTTCGCGGTTGATGTGTTCCAAGCAGCTGTAAAGCGAAAGCGTTTTACCGGAGCCCGTTGGCCCCGTTACTAAGACCATGCCGTGGGGACGAGATATGGCTTGCAGCAGCAACGCTTCGTCTTCTGCCTCAAACCCCAGTGCGGATAGCGTCGGTCGCTCTTGGTGGAAGTGCAGCAAGCGCAGCACCACCTTTTCGCCATACACCGTGGGCAAAGAGCTTGCCCGCACATCGACAGGCTGGCCTTTGTGCAAAAACTGCATGCGCCCGTCTTGCGGCAAGCGTTTTTCGGCTATGTCCATCCGCGCCATCACTTTGATGCGCGAGACCATGGCGTCGCGCACGGCCATGGGTGGGCGGGCTACCACCTGCAAGCGTCCGTCTATACGCAAACGCACCCGAAACGATTCGGCTCCAGATTCAAAATGCATGTCAGACGCGCCCAATTCACAAGCGCGGTCAAATAACGCGTCTAATTGTTGAACCGCCCCACCTGGGTGGGTAGCGAGCGGGGCATGGGATAAATTGGCCACATTATTTATGGATATAAAAACTAAATTTTGGGAATATTCTTTAGCTGCGTGTTAAAGCGCCACTCAAAAATATTTAAATATTCACTTTTTTGAGAAATAGAATTAATTTTTCTGGCTTTGTGCCGATATAAGACCGATATGCACAAATTTATCGCCCTCGTCCTTTTAACCCTCGCAAGCGCCGCTGCGCCTGCGGCTTGGGTATTGATGGACGATAACTACGGCAATGCAGACGAATATTATGATTCTGCGATCAGGAGCAAGGGCACTCTGTCGACCATTCGCACCTTCATGGTGCTGCCAATTCGGGCTCAGGTGCCTGTTTATGACCCCAATGCAGATCCCAAGGTAAGCCTTAAACTTTATAACTCTGAGTTATCGGAATATGACGTCGAGTGCAAAAAAAGAACGGTGCGTTTAACCAGCCGTAGCTTTTATTCAGACCGTGACGCCAAAATCCTGATGGTGAAACACGGATATAAGGACACATTTATTCAAGAAAGTAATTCTAGATTTGCCCAACAATTTAGGGTGACAACAGTTGCGCCCGAGTTTCCTAAAAGCGTCAGAATGCTGACCTTGGCCTGCAAGCTTTAATTAAGCTCATTATTAAAAAGATATATATGGCTGAAACCCTTGAACAAACTGCCTCCCCCAAGACTGACGAAACGCTTGACACTGCGGCTGGCGCCACACCCAACGAATCTAAGGCTAAAGCTGCGGCATCGGCCAAGGGTGCACAGGACGCTTCCAACCAGTCTGCAGATTCACCTGCTGAGGGCGACGACCTACAGATACTGATTGAAAAGGTGAAATCCACCATCGCCACCAGTTTGGACGATCAGGCCTTTGACAAAGAATTACGAAAGCATATTAAAAAGGTAAAGGGTTGGAAAGACTGGTCTGAGCACGCCAAGTCTGCTTTTGCCCATATGTGGGCGGCCCAATTGCTACACAACAAGGCGGTAGATATTAAAAAAGACAATAAGATGGATTTCACCCCTGTTACGGGGGACTCTTATAAAAAACTGGTGCGTTCATTAACCCACCGCGTGCGTTTTTGAGTTTATATTAATAATATTGATACCTTTACTCAATATTAATTAGGGCTGTTACAACGGTGGTTTTAAATATATAATTTGCCGTTATTAATTATTAGGAGAATATTCCATGGCACGTAATACCGTTGCAACCCAATTAGCCGCCCTGCGTAAACAACGCGACTTAATCGCTAAAAAAGAACAAGCTTTATTGAGCAGATCACACGATAAAGTATTAACCAAGATTGTCCAAATGGCCAAAGAGGCTGGTTTAACTGCCAGCGATATCTCTAAAGCTCTAGGCGCTGGTAAAGCTGCCAAAGGCACTAAAGCGCCTAAGGCCGCCAAAAAAGGCACCCTGGCTGGTAAAAAAGTAGCCCCTAAATACCGCAACCCCGCCAACGCAGAGCAAACTTGGACCGGCCGCGGCGTATCGCCAACTTGGGTACAAGAATTAAAAACTGCCGGTAAATTAGATTCAGCGCTCATCGCTGCCGCGTAAATCCCCTCTTTAGTTTGCATGGCCCTCCCTCATGCAATGCTTATAGGTTGATTCAAGGGCATATCAAAGCCACCCATAATAGGGTGGCTTTGTTTATTTAGAAGTGGTGGTTTTTATATGGTTCTAACTTATTTGCGTGGCGCTTGTCTTGCCTTGGCTTTAGGCTTGGCCCAAGCCGCTGCCCCATATCCGACAGTGCCTTTAAAAGACCTTCCAGATGGCCTGCGGTCTACTTTTCAGCAACTCAAACCCGAGATGAATGAATTTAGCCATTGCGCCGCAGCCTGGGATAGCCAAAATGACGGCGACCGCATGGTATTTAAGTGCTCGATCTATATCAAAATGTCGGCAGAGGGCGAGCGTCGCTCCATGCAATATTGTGAAGAAAAGCGCGCCGAAAAGAAAATTAAAGCACCTTGTCGCTTGGTGCAACCTTAAATTAAATAATTTGGCAGTTATTTCTCTGCCGTTTTAACAGTTGGAATTAGTTACGCGACAAGTTAAGTTTTTGCATGACCTGCTCAGTGGTCTCCACAATTGGTTGTGCGGCTTGCACGAGTTTTTCAATATCGCTAGAGCGCCCAGCCCAGTCATCGGCCGCGTCTAATATGGCGTAAAAATCGGTCAGATCGCCTATTACATATTCTTCGTCTTTGGCTTTCATCATTTCAATTAAGGTGATGTAGCCCAAAAAATATAATCCGTACATCAGCGAGATAGACGCATTTAAAGATAATTGATATTCCTCTACCAATTCGGAAAACATTTCCCGAATCGTATTAATCGTGATGATTTCGTGGGCGTCAAAACCAAATTCGTCTTGAAAGCGCTGGCAAGCTTGATCCCATTGCTGCATGCTGTCTAAGTATGGGGTATCGGTATCGCTCATAGGGTATGCCTTTCAGCTTCGTCTTACCAACAGTTGGGACGCCAGATCGTGCAGGGCGTTTTTATAAATACCATCCGGAATATATTCCAAAGTAGACAGCGCACGTTCGGCCTCGGCCAAGGCGGCGGCGCGGGTGGCGTCTAGTGCGCCAGTTCTGCGCACAATCTCAACAATATCTGTTAGCCCATTGACTGTGCCTTGTTCAATCGCCTGTTGGATCAAACTGCGCTCCGTTGGCGTGCCGCGCTGCATGGCAATGATGAGCGGCAAGGTGCTCTTGCCCTCGCGCAAGTCGTCTCCTAGGTTCTTGCCGAGTTCCTGGGTATCGCCGTCGTAGTCCAGCAAGTCGTCTATTACCTGGAAGGCGGTGCCCAAGGCTTGTCCATATTCGGCGCAAGCCTCTTCAACCTGTTTAGGGCTTTTGACCAAAATAGCGGCTAGGCGCGTGCTGGCCTCAAAAAGCTTGGCGGTTTTAGAGCGGATGACGCGCAAATAGCCTGCCTCGTCCAAGCTCGCGTCGTGCATATTCATCAGTTGCATGACTTCGCCTTCGGCGATCACGTTGGTGGCTTCGGCTAAGACCTCCATCACCCGCATGTCCTGCGCGTCGACCATCATCTGAAATGCGCGGGAATAGAGAAAGTCACCCACCAGCACACTGGCGGGGTTGCCAAAACTCTCGTTGGCCGTGGGGCGCCCGCGTCTCAAGGTAGATTCGTCCACCACATCGTCATGCAACAGGGTGGCGGTATGTATAAATTCGACAACGGCGGCCAGGTTGTGATGCTGTGTTCCTTGGTAGCCCAAAGCGCCCGCCATCATGAGCAACAGGGCAGGGCGAATACGCTTGCCCCCCGCAGAGATGATGTACTGCGACACGGTGCCCACCAAGGCCACGCCCGAGTCAAGCCGCTCGATGATCACTCGGTCGACGGCCTCCATATCGGCAGCAACGAGGGGATGGGCAGTGTTTTGGGCGGCTGACAAAGGGGAAAGTGGTTTGAGGGCTTGTAAAGCGGGGGTCTGAGGGCCAAACAACACGTTGATTATAGGGATTGGCATGAAAACCAAAGAATTGCTATAATGTTTGGCTCTGCGGAAATTCGTCTGTAGAGTCAATTCACTCGTCTAGAGGTTTCATATGTACGCGGTCATAAAAACCGGTGGCAAACAGTATCGTGTTGCTGCCGGCGAAAAAATTAAAGTAGAACAGATTGCTGCGGATGTGGGCCAAGAGATCGTGTTAGACCAAGTGTTAGCAGTCGGAAACGGCGCTGATCTCAAGGTTGGCACACCCTTGGTGTCCGGCGCAACAGTCAAAGCCACAGTGTTGGCACATGGCAAGCACGACAAAGTGCGCATTTTCAAAATGCGCCGTCGTAAGCACTATCAAAAACGCCAAGGGCATCGTCAGCAGTTCACTGAACTGCAGATTGCTTCCATCAACGGATAAGGAGCACTGAAATGGCACAGAAAAAAGGCGGCGGCTCTACGCGTAACGGGCGTGATTCCAACCCCAAAATGCTCGGTGTAAAAGCTTTCGGTGGTGAGTTAATCACTGCTGGCGCGATCATCGTTCGCCAACGTGGTACCAAGTTCCATCCCGGCACCAATGTCGGCTTGGGCAAAGACCACACCTTGTTTGCCTTGGTGGACGGCCACGTGTCGTTCAACATCAAAGGCGCTTTGAACAAGCACATGGTCAACGTCACACCGGTCTAATCGGTCTTAACGTTCCCCGACAAAGCCCCGACTTGTCGGGGCTTTCGTTTTTAGCGCACTTTATTAAACTTTAGCCCATGAAATTTGTCGACGAAGCTTATATCGACATCTCCGCAGGAGATGGCGGGAACGGTTGCGTCTCGTTTCGGCACGAAAAGTACAAAGAGTTCGGTGGCCCCAACGGTGGCGACGGCGGACGTGGCGGCCATGTGTTTGCCATCGCAGACCCCAACCTCAACACCTTGGTCGACTTCCGTTTCTCCCGCCGCCACGAGGCCAAGCGTGGTCAGCACGGCTTAGGCTCCGACATGTTCGGCCATGCGGGCGACGACATCACCTTAAAAATGCCCGTGGGCACCATCATCACCGACGTCGAGACGGGGGACGTGCTGTTCGAGTTACTCACTCCTGGCGAGGTCATCACCATCGCCAAGGGTGGCGACGGCGGCTTTGGCAATATGCGTTTTAAGAGCGCCATCAACCGCGCGCCGCGTCAAAAAACGCCTGGCTGGCCTGGTGAGAAAAAAGAACTCAAGCTCGAACTCAAAGTGCTGGCCGACGTCGGGCTATTGGGGATGCCCAATGCTGGCAAGTCGACGCTTATCTCCGCTATCTCTAATGCGCGCCCCAAGATAGCCGACTATCCCTTCACCACCTTGCACCCCAATTTAGGTGTGGTGCGCGTGGCCCCTGAGCAAAGCTTTGTAGTGGCGGATGTGCCTGGTCTGATCGAAGGAGCCTCTGAAGGTGCAGGCTTGGGCCACCAGTTCTTGCGGCACTTGCAGCGCACGCGCTTGTTGTTGCATCTTGTGGACATCGCGCCGTTTGATGATGCGGTCGACCCTGTGGCACAAGCAAAGGCGATTGTTAACGAGCTCAAAAAATACGACAAGGCTTTGTATGACAAACCGCGTTGGTTGGTCTTGAACAAGCTCGACATGGTCGGTGCCGATGAACGCGCCAAGGTCGTAGCAGACTTCGTCAAGCGCTTCAAATACAAAGGCCCTGTCTACGAAATATCTGCCTTCACGCGTGAAGGTTGCGAGCATTTGATCAAAGACATTTACAAGCACATCAAAGCGCAGCAGGTGGCCGAGCAGGCGCCTGTCTATATCGACCCTCGCTTTGTCGAGCAAACGCCATAAAGTCTTGTTAGCCCTTGGGCAGATGAAACCCGCCAACCGTTTTAGTGACTCCAAAAACTTTTGACATGACTACAGACAACAGCAAGATCTTGCAAGATGCACGACGCATCGTGGTCAAGGTCGGCTCTAGTTTGGTGACCAACGAGGGCCGTGGCTTGGACGAGCAGGCCATAGGCGAGTGGTGCCGTCAATTGAGCGCTCTGGTGCGCGAGGGTCGCGAGCTCATCATGGTCTCTAGCGGCGCGATTGCCGAAGGCATGAAGCGCTTGGGATGGCAGCAGCGCCCCAAAGCCTTGAACGAATTGCAAGCTGCCGCAGCGGTGGGACAGATGGGCTTGGCCCAGATGTACGAGACCCAGTTACGCCACAACGGTCTGGGCTCTGCCCAAGTGCTGTTGACGCATGCAGACCTAGCCGACCGCGAGCGCTACCTCAACGCGCGCTCCACCTTGCTCACTCTCCTCAGCCACGGCGTGATTCCTGTGATCAACGAGAACGACACGGTGGTCAACGACGAAATCAAATTTGGTGACAACGACACCTTGGGTGCTTTGGTCGCCAACTTGGTCGAGGCCGATGCACTCATCATCCTCACCGACCAAAAAGGTCTGTACAGCGCTGACCCGCGCGTGGACCCCAGCGCGACCTTCGTGCACACCGCGCGTGCGGGCGATGCACAACTCGAGGCTATGGCTGGCGGAGCAGGCTCCAGTATTGGAAAGGGCGGAATGATCACCAAAATCTTGGCGGCCAAACGTGCGGCGGGATCCGGCGCATCGACTGTCATTGCTTGGGGTCGCGAGACCGACGTTCTCTTGCGACTAGCTAAAGGCGAAGCCATTGGCACCTTGTTGGTCGCACCCACCCAAAAACAACAGGCCCGCAAGCAGTGGATGGCCGACCACTTGCAGTTGCGTGGCTCTATCACCGTCGACAAGGGCGCAGTAGACAAAGTGCGCAAAGAGGGCAAAAGCCTTTTGCCTATCGGCATGACCGCTGTCG
>JBBAOY010000044.1:4551-18588 GCA_040401095.1 Limnohabitans sp. | reverse complement strand
TGCGCCAAGGTCATCGCCTCTACTTGATCATGCGTCACAAACAAAGAAGTCGTTCCTAATTCTCTGTGCAGCTTTTGTATTTCTAAACGGGTATGCGCCCTGAGCTTGGCGTCTAAGTTAGAAAGAGGCTCATCAAATAAAAACACTTGGGGTTGCCTAACAATTGCCCGTCCCATCGCTACGCGTTGGCGTTGTCCTCCTGATAGTTCTCTGGGCTTACGCTCCAACAGCTGCGATAACTCTAAAGCGCTTGCAGCGGCATGGACGCGCTTCTTGATCTCTTCTTTTGAAACTTTGGCGATTTTTAAACCATACGCCATGTTGTCAAAAACACTCATGTGTGGATACAGCGCATAGTTTTGGAACACCATGGCAATATCGCGCTTTGAGGGTTCTAAGTCGTTGACTCTGTTGTTACCAATTCGAATTTCACCCTCGGTAATGTCCTCTAGGCCAGCCACCATGCGCAACAAAGTTGATTTACCGCAACCGGAGGGGCCTACGATCACAACAAACTCGCCATCGTGTATCTCAGCGCTGACGTTATGCAAAACCTGCACGGCCTTGGTACCTACGCCGTAACGCTTCACTAAGTTTTTAAGTTCAATTGCTGCCATCATTATTTCTCTGTATCAACCAAACCTTTGATGAACCACTTTTGCATGCACAGCACCACCAATAAGGGCGGCAGCAAAGCCAACAAAGCCGTCGCCATGACCAAGTTCCATTGCACTTGTGAATCAGCACCGGCCGTCATGCTTCTAATTCCCATGACGATGGGGTACATGCGTTCTTCGGTACTAATCAGTAAGGGCCAGAGATATTGATTCCAACCGTAAATAAACTGAATCACAAAAAGCGCTGCGATGGTGGTTCGCGAAAGTGGCAACAATACGTCCCAAAAAAACCGCATAGGCGTGGCACCATCCATCTTGGAAGCTTCTGCCAACTCATCGGGGACAGTCAGGAAAAATTGCCTAAATAAAAAAGTAGCGGTTGCCGAGGCAATCAATGGAATAGTCAATCCGGCAAAACTATTGACCATATGAAAATCTGCAATGACTTGGTAGGTAGGAACGATCCGCACCTCTACAGGCAGCATCAAGGTAACAAAAATACCCCAAAAAACAGCTTTGCGAAACGGGAATCGAAAATATACGATGGCAAAAGCGCTGAGCAACGAAATGATAATTTTTCCGACTGCAATGCTGATGGCTGTGACACAGCTTACCCACAGCATGCGATAGACGGGCACTTGCGTGGTGACACCAGGACCCTCCCCCCACAAAACCGTTTTTAAATTATTCCAAGTTTCATGGCCAAACCAAAGCGGTATTGGAGATTGCGCCATTTCTTGCGCAGTATGTGAGGCCCCCACCAAAGCCACATAGATTGGAAAAACCGTTATCAATACACCTATGCAAAGCACTAGGTGCGACAGTGCGTCGAGCAAGCGGTGACGGCCCATCATGTTAGTAATTCACTTTCCGCTCAATGTAGCGAAACTGCAAAACAGTCAAACCAATCACAATCAACATCAGCACCACAGATTGCGCAGCAGAGCTGCCTAGGTCCATGGCTTTAAACCCATCAAAATACACTTTATAAATAAGGATCGCTGTGTCTTTGCCTGGCCCGCCCTTTGTAGTGGCATCCACTACGCCAAACGTTTCAAAAAAAGCATACACAGTGTTCACGACTAATAAAAAGAATGTCGTAGGGGTAAGTAGCGGAAACTGAATTGTCCAAAAGCGTCTCCATACGCCAGCACCATCTATGGCAGCTGCCTCTATCAAAGATTTAGGAATACTTTGGAAACCCGCTAAAAAAAACAAAAAGTTATAAGAGATTTGCTTCCAAACAGCTGCAATCACAATCAACGTCATCGCATGGTTGCTTTTGAGCAAAATATTCCAACGCACACCCCACTGCTCCAACACATAAGAAGCCAATCCAACCGATGGCGAAAATAAAAACAACCACAAAACTCCAGCCACCACAGGTGCGACGGCATACGGCAAGATAAGTAGCGATCGATAAACCCAAGCGCCTCGCACAATACGGTCTGCGAAAAAAGCCAGCAACAAGGATATTGAAATACCCAACCCCGCGACCAGTGAAGAAAAAATCGCTGTAGTCTTAAACGATGCAAGATACGTATCGTCTCGCCATAACGACAAGAAGTTGTCAAACCCGACCCACTCTACCGATGTGCCAAACGCATCGGACTGTTGCAAAGATTGCATTAACGCCTGACCAGCAGGCCAAAAGAAGAAAGCTAAGACGATAAAAGCCTGGGGTGCAATGAGAACCCAAGGCAACCACGAAGATCTAAAAGTTACTTTTTTATCACTACTCAAAGTGCAAAGCCCAGTGCGTTGTTACGCAAACTGGGCTTCCTTTTTTACTAGTCTTGAAAATCAAGACTTATTAGCTTTTTCAAATTTATCCAACAACTCATTACCACGCTTAACGATGCTGTCTAAGGCTTCTTTAGCAGTCTTTTTACCAGCCCAAACTTGCTCGAGTTCTTCGTCTTCAATAGTACGAATTTGAACATAGTTACCCAAACGAATACCGCGCGATTTATCAGTCGTTTTGCGAATCATTTGGTTGACCGACACATCCGTGCCTGGGTTTTGCTTGTAAAAACCAGAATCTTCAGTCATCTTAAAAGAAGCCATCGTCACCGGCAAGTAACCTGTGCGCTTGTGGTTGGCAGATTGAATCGCTGGGTCAGACAAGTAATTGAAGAAGGAAGCAACACCCTTGTATTCCTCAGATTTCTTACCCGACATGGCCCACAAGCTAGCGCCACCGATCACAGTATTTTGTGGCGCGCCCTGCACATCGGGGTAATAAGGCAAGGTACCCACTGCAAATTTAAATTTTGCGTTTTTACTGATACCCGCATAGGCGGCAGAGGAGTTGAAACTGATCGCACATTCACCGGACTCAAAATTGGCACCTGCGCTACCAGCACGGCCCTTATAAACAAACAAGCCTTGTTGCGCCATATTGCCCAAGTTCTCGATGTGACGCACATGCAAAGGGGAATTGACCACTAAGCGCGCATCCATACCCTTCATACCGTTGCCTTTGGTCGCCAACTCGGTGTTGTGCCAAGTCGAGAAACTCTCTAGTTGCGTCCACCCCTGCCATGCAGTAGTGACTGGGCACTTATGGCCACTTGCCTTGAGTTTGGCTGCTGCCAGTGTGACTTCGGGCCAAGTTTGTGGCAACTTATCTGTTGACACGCCTGCTGCTTTCAAGGCGTCTAAATTAACCCACATCACCGTGGTGGAGCTATTGAATGGAAAGGACATCATCTGACCATTAGGGGCTGTGTAATAACCAGACACAGCTGGTACATAGGCCTTAGGGTCAAATTGGTAACCACTGTCACGCATTATTTTTTCGACAGGAACTACTACGCCTTTGGACGCCATCATGGTGGCTGTGCCCACTTCAAACACTTGCAAAATATGTGGTGCATTACCTGCTCTGAAAGCAGCAACGGCTGCCGTCATGGATTCGTCGTAGTTGCCCTTAAAAACTGGAACAACTTTGTAATCGGTCTGTTTGCTGTTGAAATCTTTGGCGATATCTCCGACCCAATCACCTAAGGCGCCTGACATGGAGTGCCACCACTGAATTTCGGTTTGTGCGTGTGCACCAATGCTGCTAGTTATGACTGCCAAAGCAGTCAATAATTTTTTGAAGTTCATAAATTTCCTTTGGATAAAGTATGTGTCTATTATTAGAGCCCCACCATCATTTAATTTGACAGATTTATGACGCAAAGATGTATTTATAAGCCATTTGTAATCAATAAATCATATCCGCGCAAATAACCAATTACGCATGTCCTAGTGGTAGAAAAGTTATGAAGCTCCACGACCAGTTAGCACACTTTGGAGTTGGATTACGGAAAAAAAGCCAATCGCACAAAATGTGACACGGTTTTCAATCCCGGGGTCTTTCGATATTTCACCTCTATCAATCTAGAAGCGATTGACCGTATGTTGGTGGAGTTTCCCAATGCCGATGTGGTGTTTATTGAGAGCGGTGGTGACAACCTGGCCGCTACTTTCAGCCCAGAGTTGAGCGATTTGACTATTTACGTAATCGACGTGGCAGCTGGAGAAAAAATACCGCGTAAAGGTGGCCCTGGCATCACTAAAAGCGATTTGTTTGTGATCAACAAAACCGACTTGGCACCTTATGTCGGCGCAGATTTATCTGTGATGGAAGCCGACACCATTCGCATGCGCACCAATACGCAAGGATTGAAGCCTTTTGTCATGACCAATTTGCGAACGCTCACAGGCTTACAAGTCGTAGTCGACTTTATTGTGACCAAAGGCATGCTGCCAAACTAATTAGTTTTTGACTGGCTACTCCTAGCTAGCCTTTGCAGAAATGCTTAACGACTAGTGGGCGCAATAGACGCCCCTTCAATTTTGTGGCGCTCCAAGGCTTGCTTTACAAATCCGCTTGCCTTCATATCCTCAACAAAAGTACGCAGAAAATTTTCTGCATCAGCGCCACGTTTTTTGGGAACACCCATGGCTTGGGAGATCACCATAAAACTTCCAGGCAATAAACGCAGATCAGACAAGCGCTTGGCGTCTAACTCGAGTTGTTGTTTGACGCCAGCAGCGACATCATGTTTTTCCGCTACAAACATATCCACTACGGTGGGAGAAGTAGGACTGCGTACTAATTTAGCTTGCTTGATCTCTCGGGTAAGAAATAAATCGTAGGCACTGCCCTTGCCTACAACGATGGAATGCTCAGCGCGGTCTACTTCCTCATTGCGCTGCAAGGGTGAATTTTTTTGTACCAAATAACTGCCTTCTATCAATACGTAGGGGGCAGTAAAGGCGATGGCATCAGCGCGCATGGGGTCCACTGCAAAAAACCCGATGTCGACCTTCTCAGTCGATAGAGCCTCAACAGATTTACCAGCCGCATCAAACACCACGTATTCCACCGGCACGCCTAAGCGCTTGGCGAGTTCTGTTGCCAAGTCGACCGATACACCTACTGGCTTTTGGGTCGCCGCATCGAGCTTAGCCAGTATGGGATTTCCGACGTTGATACCGGCGCGTAGTTTTCCTGTGGGTGCAAAGCTTTGGATCATGGTGTTGTCAAAGTGAATGACTTGTTTGGTGGGGGTTGGGATACCTTTTGCGCTAATGGCTGCAGTATGAATTTGCCAGGTGCGAACACCTGTTTTATCCAGCTCCATACGTAGCGCCCAACCTCGGTTGTTTTCGGGCAAATTGAATCCATCAAATACAAAGTTGCCAAGGCTATAAAAAATAGGTTTGTTTTTATAACGGTCGGTATCTTGCACTTGATGGGGATGACCGCCGATAACAGCGTCAGCACCTGCGTCGATCATTAAGCGTGCTAATTGGCGTTGACGTTCGTTGGAAATTGGCCCTTCCCATCCCCAATGCATCACCGGAATAACAATGTCGGCTCGCCATTGGGTTCTTGCTGCTCGGATATCACGCACCACTTGTTCGTCTTCGCTCCATGCCACGCCTACACGATCATGGTCGGCTTCAAAACTACGCGGTTGAAACTCGTCATATCCCAAAATGGCGATACGAATTCCATTTCGCTCAAATACTTTAGGTGTGTGCGCTTCTTTGAGGTTGTAGCCAGCACCGTAATAACCTATGCCATTCTTCTTTAGTAGTCCCAGCATTTCAGAAAAAGCCTGAGGACCAAAATCACCAGAGTGGTTGTTGGCTAAGCCCACAGCATCAAAATATTTACGCAGGTATTTCAAACTGCGTGGGTGGGCTCTGAATGTATTGGGTTTATCGGGCTCTTCGGTTCCTTTTGTGGCTACAACGCACTCTAAATTGCCGATACGAATATCGCTTTCTTTGAACAACTTGGCAAAACCTAAGAATGGATCTTGACCTTGTTGCATTGCACGGCCAGGTGCGCCAGCGAGCATCATGTCGCCCACCACCAAAAGTGAAACCGTGGAAGATTTGGGTGAAGTTTGTGCAAGCGCTATGGATGGATTTAGAAACACCAAAAATACAGCGAGTGCTTGAACCAAAAGATAGACACAGCGGCGAAGAAAATTCATGAAGGCACCTCAAACAAACTGCACCCGTAAGCCAATTCTTTGCCTAAAAAAGGGGAGTACAAGGCAATACGTCCAGTCAAGCTATTGGCTTGCTGCGAGGACTGCAAAGTGGGTTTGATGAATTTGACATGCTGCAAGATGATCGGTTGCCGTCTGGTTTGGTAAGACACGTAGAGATTGACTAAATCAACTTGATTGGCCGAGGTAAGAACGACTGCTTTGAAACGAAAGCGTCCACCAATATCAACGCTTTCAGCTAGGTACGGATCAGCGACAGGCTTAAACACATGCGTTTCGCTGTGTCCATTCAATTCAAACTCACACTGCAACTGCGGGCTGGCCCACACTTGGGTGGCAAACAGGCACAGCGCACTGATAAAGAATTTCATGCATCCACTTTCTGCGTTACTTCTTTCAAACGCAGACCCAAGATCAAAGAGCCCATGGTGTAGTCGGCGTCCAAACCTAATCGGTCTTTGTCTGGAACGGTAGACGGATCGGTGTACGTTCCAAAGAGATGGTCCCACACAGAAAAATAAGACCCGAAATTACTGTCCCCATATTGCTTCTGATGGTTGTGGTGAATGAAATGCATTCTTGGGGTGACTAAAAACCATTCCAATTGTTTTTCAAACGGGAGTCGAAGATTGGTGTGTGTCAGATGCTGGCTGCCCACTTCAATCAACACAATGATGTAGAAGATAGTCGCGCCGTCATGTATAAAAAATAGCGTGGAAAACACCAATCCTGGCAAAACAATGAATGCCATATGCAGTGGCGATCCCCTTGCGCCCGATAGCCAATTGATCGCTTTAGGCGAGTGGTGGAAAGCGTGGCAGCTCCAAAAGGTTTTGGTGTGCATCAAGCGGTGCAACCAATAACTACAAAAATCAACGCAAAGTAAATAAAGCAGCAACTTGGCTGGGGCACTCAGACTGATATCTTGCAAAGGCCCGCTCTGCCAAAAGTGATGCACGGCGTCTACCCCAACCACTACAGCAGGCGTTAAAAACTCTTCTGCTAGCCCTGCAAGAAGTAAAGCTATAAAAATGAAAAACCCGTCAAAGATTTTTACTTTTTGCAGGCCAAACCCTCGCATGGGAAACCGAAGAGACAAAACCCAAAATACACAACCAAGCAGCATAAAAACTGCCAGTCGCAATAGGGTTTCATGGCTTATGAGATGGCTGAGCATGGTCAATGGTGAGAAGGCGTTACTAGGGTTGTTACTGACAAGCGAGAGGCCGTTTAAGAGACTATGCTGAATGTATCATCACCACGCATTTTGATTGCGTTGTGCCTTAGGGCGATTCGCTATTGAAACCCCCTTGCTATCTTATAAAAGGTTAAGTCATGTCCATTCCATCCACCATGCATTTTGTTGACCACGGAAAAGGTGGCGGTCCAGACATTCTTGTTCCTAGCCAATGTGCAGTTCCAAACCCAAATCCTGGCGAAGTCTTGGTGCGTGTTGCCTATGCTGGCGTCAATCGACCTGATTGCTTACAGCGCAGTGGCCGTTATCCTCCGCCTCCAGGTGCATCTCCTATCGTTGGCTTAGAAGTCTCGGGTGAAGTGGTTGCCTTGGGCGAAGGTGTGACGCAATGGAAAGTAGGCGACAAATTATGCGCACTCACCAATGGCGGCGCTTATGCGGAATATGCCACGGTTCCTGAAGGACAGGCCTTGCCTATTCCAAAGGGCTATTCCATGCTGCAGGCGGCAGCATTGCCTGAAAACTTCTTCACCGTTTGGACCAATGTGTTTCAGCGTGGCAAGCTCCAAAAGGGTGAAACGTTTTTGGTGCATGGCGGCTCCTCTGGCATTGGCTTAACCGCCATTCAACTCGCCCATGCGTTTGGCGCCAAAGTGTTTTGCACGGTCGGCAATGAAGAAAAAGCTAAGGCCTGTCGCGATGTGGGTGCAGATGTCGCTATCAACTACAACACGCAAGACTATGTTGAAGTGGTGATGGAGCACACCAACAAGCAAGGTGTCAACATCTTATTAGACATGGTGGGTGGCAGCTATATTCAGCGCAACTTGCAATCGCTTGCACCTGATGGCCGATTGGTACAAATCGCCTTTTTGCAGCCTTCCAAAGTAGAAGTAGATTGGGTATCACTCATGGCCAAACGCTTGACGTTTACTGGCTCTACCTTACGCCCACGCACTGCAGCCGACAAAGCGCAAATGGCAAAAGAACTCAAACAACAGGTATGGCCTCTTCTTGAAGCTGGCACTGTTAAGCCAGTTATCCACCAAGTGTTTGAATTAGCCCAAGCCAATCTTGCGCATGCATTGATGGAGTCTTCAGTGCACATTGGCAAGATTATGTTGAAGGTGAGTGGCTAAAAAAGCCACGTAATTTTAGATCGCTGCATACCCAAGGCCTAAGCACGCTGCGGATCTTGGCGATTATTCAAAACTACTCGACCTAATAAGACCCCATAAAGTCTTTCTTTCCGATCTCAATACCGTTGTGACGCAACAAGTTGTATGCGGTTGTGACGTGAAAGAAAAACTGTGGCATGCCATATTTAAAAGCGTAGTCTTCTACCGATAGCTTTTTCTCTTTTGGCGTACCTGGGCGTAAAACAATCTCCTTGACTGCACTCGCGTCAAGTTGCGCTGGAGATAGAGCATCAATGAGTGTTAGCGTCTTTGAGATGCGCTGTTGCAACTCAGCAAAACTTTGCTCGGTATCTTCGTAAGCAGTCACCTCAAGGCCAGCGATTCGTAGGGGCACACTTTTTGCAAAATCGCAAGCGATTTGCACTTGACGTACCAATGGCAACATGTCTGGAAATAAGCGGGACTGCAATAACGCAGCAGGATCAAATTTGCGCAGTTGCGCTTGCTCTTCACCTTTTTTTAGAACATCGCTTAGTGCTAAAAGCATTTGCTTGAAAACGGGTACTGTTGCTGAATACAGAGACATAGATTTATTTTTCAATAGTTTATGTGTGATGGTGGTGCATTGTGGACCCTGTTTCAATTCCACACCAACAGCACTTGAATATTGCTTGACCGGTAGTTGCGTATGCAGTGCATAACTTACAAATTTCCGCCGCTACCTCTCGAATTAGCTGGCTTTTCTCTCGAATCTACGCGTCAATGGTCTTCCCAAAAAAGAGGAAAACACATGACAGATTCCGTGAAACACCTAACTCAAAACGACCTAGCCAACAGATGGAACAAATCAGTCCACACAATCGAACGTTACCGTTGCGATGGCACTGGTCCAGTTTATCTAAAAATTGGCGGCAAAGTAATGTACCGACTGATTGACATCGAAGCATTCGAATCAGAGCGCCGATTTCAACGCCCCGATGTACACAAGCCAGTCCCACCAAAAGCTGTGTCCGGTTTTATGCTTCACGAAGCAATCGCCCGCCTTTCTTGACCGGCCACAACTCCGTTCTCAACTACGGGCAAATTCAATTAACCCATTGATTTGCCCTTTGTCTGCCTCACGCAAGGCCACCAAATAACGGTCACGAATTGCTCCAACAGGCGTGAGAGCTGCACTGGCACCACCCCAGGTCAATCTTGGTTGCCCAAGCCGTGTGATCAATAAATCTGCCATCAAACGAGAATGACGCCCGTTCCCGTTTGGGAAGGCGTGAATCAAGACAAGCTGGTGATGAAAACGCACCGCTACCTCATCTTCTTTGAAGACATGGTTTTCGATCTGGTAGCGAGTGTTGTCCAACAAGTCACGCAATTTCACGGCGATTTGAGTCCAGTCCACACCAATGTTTTTATTGGTCTGACGAAACGTCCCAGCCCACTGCCAAGTCTTGTCAAACATCTGGCGGTGCAAATCTCGCACAATACCTTCATCCAACAGATCGCGTTTTTTCTGGCGAGCTGCCCAGCGATCTCCTAAAACGATGTTGGCCTGCTCCCAAGCGTTGAGGTCTGCCTGTGTTGTGATGTGCACAGGTACTAGACCTGCAGCCTCATCAGGATCAAGAGGGGTGGCCCCCGGTGCGTACTGAAATTCCATTTGCCCTATCTCACCACAATTCGCGACGCGATCCTTCAAGCAACTCTTTGACCGCGAGATCAAATTGAAGTTTATTCAAAGGGCCAACTACAGCCTGGTCCTCAAGCGCCATGGAATGCGCGATCGGTTGCAAATGCTCCTTGGCAACTGCTAGTGCTCTATCTTGGAGCTGCT
The DNA here is from genome assembly GCA_040401095.1 of Limnohabitans sp. GTDB lineage: Bacteria > Pseudomonadota > Gammaproteobacteria > Burkholderiales > Burkholderiaceae_C > Limnohabitans. The sequence continues at coordinate 8,284 of JBBAOY010000044.1, read as the reverse complement.
GCGTAAGACTTGTTCGAGGTACAAGCGCGTACTGCAACTCACAGTCCAACGCCTGCGCCAACTTGCGAAGCGTCGCCAACGTGATGACATCCGAAGCCTCAGACGCCTCCAACTTGCGCACACCTGCATGCGAAATACCAAGCCGCCTAGCGAAGGCCGCTGCCGACATTCCCAAAGTCTCGCGCACAGCACGAACCCAGCCCGATTTCGGTCGTGCGCACAGTTGCGCCGACTTCCAAGAGCTGAGCAAAGCATCCATCTGCTGGAGCTGAAGATCACGAAATTGCTTGTTCATGGTACTTATGAGTTTCGTTAGACAGGCCTAATAATAACCTATGGGTTCCATTTCGACAACAGATATAAAACTCATGAGTTCCATATTTACGAATGATTTGAAACCTATGAGTTCCACTAAATTGACTGTCTGACTCTAGAGGAACGCCAACATTGTGACTGCTTAGGGGTAAGTGAGTTAGCCCCCTGAAAAACAGTCCCGTCGGAAGCCCGCAAATACAGGGCTTGGGAGCAAAGAAGAAGGGCTCGGAGATTTTCCGAGCCCTTGTGTATGGTGGAGCTGGCGGGATTTGAACCCGCGTCCATCAGCCTTTTTCGTACAGTTCTACATGTGTAGTCGTCTGATTTGGGTCTCGTCACATACATCGCACAGCGACACGCTATGTATGCAACCAGCATCCTTATTTCTCACACAACATCAAGGTGCCCGATGCCATGCCAGCCAATATGAGTTACCTTGTAGCTAGGACTTGAGGGGCTTTAACACCCCTTTCACCCTAACCCAGCCTATCGGCCAACTGTTACAAGGCTCACCGGATTAAGCGGCGAGTGCGAAACGTTCGTCGTTTGCAGTTAGTTTTTTTTCTGCTGTTTTACGAGGTAACAGAACCTCGACATGCCCTGCCACGCGTCCGAACCGATGTCGAAACCAGTGCAGCCCCAAGATTCCTATTTTAGGCCTTTGCCAGCAATTGCAATAGCTCTTTCGGTGCATGGATGTGGAAATCTGCGCCCCAGAGGGTGAAATCGTTCTTTTCACCCAAATAACCGTAAGTCGCTGCGACGGTTTTCATGCCTGCAGCACGACCTGCGACGATGTCGCGCTCATCGTCACCCACATACAAACAGACTTCGGGCGGCAACCCTAATCTGCGAGCCGCTTCAAACATGGGCTCTGGATGCGGCTTGGCATGCGGCGTGGTGTCGCCACTGACGATGGCGCCAGCACTTTTGAATAAAGGCATGGCTTGGGTCATCGGGTCTGTAAAACGCGAACTTTTATTAGTAACTACGCCCCAAAGCCAAGCGCGCGATTCGATCTCGCGAATCACGTCTTCAACGCCCTCAAACAATTTACTTTTGACAGCCAACGCATTTTGGTAATTGTCAAAAAACTCGTCGCGCATGGCGATGAATTCAGGATGCTCTGGCGTCATATCAAATGCAATTTGCAACATGCCACGCGCACCAGCACCAGCCAATGGGCGGTAGACCTCTAGTGGCCAAGAGGACAAACCACGCACGACGCGCATTTTGTCGACGGCTGCACCGAGATCAGGTGCGCTGTCTACCAATGTTCCGTCTAGGTCAAACAAAACGGCGCGAATATGTTGGAGCATGCTGTCTATCTACTAGGAGAATTTATTTAATAAAGATAAGTCGTTAGACGAATTCAGTAGCCATCAAACTGGCCGCTGTGTCGCCACCAAATAATTGACGCTGGTGTCTTGACTCATCCAATAGCGACGCGTAATTGGGTTGTATTGCATGCCACGGGTTTGCTTCCATTCCAAACCAGATTCGCGACAGTCGCGCGCTAACTCACTGGGACGAATGAATTTTGCATACTCATGTGTGCCACGCGGCAATAAATTCAACACATATTCGGCACCGACGATGGCAAATAAAAATGATTTGGCATTACGGTTCAAGGTGGAGAAAAACACCCATCCACCAGGCTTGACCAATGTGGCGCAGGCACGCACGATGGAAGACGGGTCAGGCACATGCTCCAGCATTTCCATGCAAGTAACAACATCAAAGCTCGCAGGGCGCTCAGCGGCCAAGTCTTCTGCACTGATTTCTTGGTAGCGCACGTTGGGCGTTTGGGCCTCGAGTGCATGGAGTTGTGCGACTTTGAGCGATTTGGTTGCTAAATCGGCTCCCAACGCGTGGGCACCACTTCTGGCCATAGCGTCGGTCAAGATGCCGCCACCACATCCGATATCTACAACTTCTTTGCCCTGCAAGGGCACCAAGCTTTTGATCCAGTCCAAACGCAAAGGATTGATTTGGTGAAGGGGCCGAAATTCACTCTCTGGATCCCACCATCTGTGGGCAAGTTCTGAGAATTTAGCCAACTCGGCGGGGTCAACGTTGTTTTGTGTGGTTTGCATGATTTTGATTGTCGCTCGAATAACAAAAAACCCCGCCAAGGCGGGGTTTCATGGATCAATCTACGAGAGATTAGTTAGCGCGTGTGCCTACAACTTCGATCTCAACGCGGCGGTTCTTTGCACGGCCTTCGGTAGTTTTGTTGTCAGCCACTGGTTGCTTCTCGCCTTTACCTTCTGTGTAAATGCGGTTTTTCTCAATGCCCTTAGACACCAGGTAAGCCTTCACTGACTCAGCGCGCTTGACAGCCAGTTTTTGGTTGTAAGCGTCAGAGCCAACGTTATCTGTGTGACCGACAGCGATGATGACTTCTAAGTTGATGCCTTTGACTTTGCCAACCAAGTCGTCCAGCTTGGCTTTGCCAGCTGGCTTCAAGGTAGCTTTGTCGAAGTCAAAGAAAGCGTCAGCAGCGTAAGTTACTTTGGAGGCGGCTGGTGCTTGTGGCGCAGGAGCTGCTCTCGGAGCAACTGCAGGTTCTGGAGGTGCTGGTGGAGGTGCAACAGCTGGTGCTGGTGCAGGAGCAGGTGCTGGTCCGCAACCTGGTGCTGCAGTAGCTGGTGTCCAGCTAGCGTTGCGCCAGCAGTCGCCAGAAGCGTTTTTCCAAACGTCTCCGTTGGCGTTGCGCCAGTTGTCAATGGCTTGGGCAGAAGCCAAGCTTGCCAAAGCAGAGAAAGCCAGCAAAGCTACCAATTTGTTCAAGTTTTTCATGATTTACCTCTGAGGGATGTGTACAACGCAGACCACTCTGCGAATCAGGGCATTCAAGGTGGAACACCCAAACGCTTAGTAAATATTGTGCCACACCCACACACCGCCCAGAAAATCCCGCCAAAACTAATAAATTTATAAACACGGGTTGTTGCTGAGTCGCCACAAGGGATTTCACTATCTAAACAGCCTAAAATCAGCGGTTTCCCTGTTTGATGCCCTCTTCTATGACTCAGTTTGCTAAAGAAACCCTGCCTATCAGCCTAGAAGAAGAGATGCGCCGTAGCTACCTAGATTACGCCATGAGCGTGATCGTGGGCCGCGCCCTCCCCGACGCCAGAGACGGTTTAAAGCCAGTCCACCGCCGCGTTTTGTTCGCCATGCACGAACTCAACAACGACTGGAACCGCCCTTACAAAAAGTCAGCCCGTATCGTCGGTGACGTGATCGGTAAGTACCACCCCCACGGCGACAGCGCGGTCTACGACACCATCGTGCGGATGGCCCAAGATTTCTCTTTGCGCCACATGTTGGTAGACGGCCAAGGTAACTTCGGCTCGGTAGACGGCGACAACGCCGCGGCGATGCGTTACACCGAGATCCGCCTCTCCAAAAT
>JBBAOY010000044.1:2460-4451 GCA_040401095.1 Limnohabitans sp. | reverse complement strand
TTCCCGACCGCCGGCATTATTTACGGCATGAGCGGCGTCAAAGACGGTTACCGCACTGGCCGAGGCCGCGTGGTGATGCGCGCCAAGTGCCATTTTGAAGATATCGACAAAGGCCAACGCCAATCGATCATCGTCGACGAGCTGCCTTACCAAGTCAATAAGAAGACCTTGCAAGAACGTATGGCCGAGTTGGTGCACGAGAAGAAGATCGAAGACATCAGCCACATCCAAGACGAGTCCGACAAATCGGGCATGCGCTTGGTGATCGAACTCAAGCGCGGCGCGGTGCCAGAGGTGGTGCTCAACAACCTCTATAAGCAAACCCAGTTGCAAGACACCTTCGGCATCAACATGGTGGCGCTGATCAACGGCCAACCCAAGTTGTGCAATTTGAAAGACTTGATCAGCGTCTTCTTGCAGCACCGCCGCGAAGTGGTAACACGCCGCACCATCTTCACCCTGCGCAAAGCCCGCGAACGCGGCCATGTGCTCGAAGGTTTGGCCGTTGCTTTGGCCAATATCGACGAGTTCATCGCCATCATCCGCAATGCGCCCACACCGCCTGTCGCCAAAGCCGAATTGATGACCCGATCATGGGACAGCCAACTGGTGCGCGAAATGTTGACCCGCAGCCGTTTAGACGGTGGCACGATCAATTCAGACGACTACCGTCCCGACGGTTTAGAAAAAGAATTCGGCATGGGCGCCGACGGCCTATACCGCTTGAGCGACACCCAAGCCCACGAAATCTTGCAAATGCGCTTGCAGCGCTTGACGGGTCTTGAGCAAGACAAGATCGTCAACGAATACAAAGAGGTGATGGCAGAGATCGACGACTTACTCGACATCTTGTCCAAGCCTGAACGCGTCTCCACCATCATCAGCGATGAATTGACGGCTGTGAAACAAGAGTTCGGCCAAACCAAACTCGGCGCACGCCGTAGCGTGATTGAACACAATGCCCAAGATTTAGGCACCGAAGACCTGATCACCCCAACCGACATGGTGGTCACCCTCAGCCACAGCGGCTATATCAAGAGCCAGCCTTTGAGCGAATACCGCGCGCAAAAGCGAGGGGGCCGAGGCAAGCAAGCGGCTGCCACCAAAGAAGACGACTGGATCGACCAGCTCTTCATCGCCAACACGCACGACTACATCTTGTGCTTCTCCAACCGCGGCCGTTTGTACTGGCTCAAAGTATGGGAAGTGCCAGAGGGCTCACGCGGTTCACGCGGTCGCCCCATCGTCAACATGTTCCCGCTGATCGAAGGCGAAAAAATCAACGTGGTCTTGCCTTTGACTGGCGACATGCGCACCTTCCCAGCCGACCACTATGTGTTCATGGCGACCTCGATGGGCACGGTCAAGAAAACCTCGTTAGACGAGTTCGACAACCCCCGCAAAGGCGGCATCATTGCTGTCAATTTGGACGAGGGTGACTTCCTGATCGGCGCTGCCTTGACAGACGGCAAGCACGATGTGATGTTGTTCAGCGACGGTGGCAAGGCCGTGCGTTTTGACGAAAACGATGTACGCCCCTTGGGTCGAAGCGCTCGTGGCGTGCGAGGCATGATGATCGACGACACGCAAAGCGTCATTGCCATGTTGGTCGCCGAGCAAGAAGTCGAAGGAGGAGACGCCACAGACGCTCCGCGCGCCAGCGTGTTGACTGCTACCGAAAATGGTTACGGCAAACGCACCAGCATTTCTGAATACACCCGCCATGGTCGTGGCACCAAAGGCATGATCGCCATCCAACAAACTGAGCGCAACGGCAAAGTGGTAGCCGCAACTTTGGTGCAAGCCGAAGACGAAATCATGCTCATCACCGACACCGGCGTGTTGGTGCGCACCCGCGTCGCAGAAATTCGCGAAATGGGTCGCGCGACACAAGGCGTAACCTTGATCGGTTTGGACGAAGGCGCCAAACTCAGCGGCTTGCAACGCATCGTTGAAAACGACGCTGAAAACGGCGTGGACAGCGACGGCGA
>JBBAOY010000044.1:0-2360 GCA_040401095.1 Limnohabitans sp. | reverse complement strand
GGCATGGGCGTGATGGAGATGAGCCACCGCGGCAAAGAATTCATCTCGATTTACGAACAAGCCGAAGCCGATGTGCGTGAACTCTTGGCGGTTCCAAGCCACTTCAAAATTTTGTTCATGCAAGGCGGCGGCATTGGCGAAAACGCCATCGTGCCGCTCAACCTCTCGCGCGGCGAAACGGCCGACATCTTGGTGACTGGCAGTTGGAGCGAGAAGTCTTACAAAGAAGCGGCCAGGTATTGCCAAATCCATTTAGCGGCTTCTGGTGCTAACTTGCAATTCACCACAGTTCCAGCACCCGAAAAATGGCAACTCAGCCAAGACGCGCGCTATGTGCACGTCTGCACCAACGAGACCATTCACGGAGTAGAGTTCCACGCGCTTCCTGACTTGAAAGCATTGGGTTGCGATGCCCCGCTGGTGATCGACTTCTCTTCACATGTTTTGTCGCGCACCGTAGATTGGTCGAAAGTAGGCCTCGCCTTTGGCGGCGCGCAAAAAAACATCGGTCCTGCCGGCTTGACCTTGGTCATCGTGCGCGAAGACTTGCTTGGCCATGCGATGTCGGTTTGCCCGAGCGCGTTCAACTACACCACCGTGGCTGAATTTGGGTCTATGTACAACACACCTCCGACTTACGGTATCTATATAGCGGGCTTGACTTTCCAATGGCTCAAGCGCCAGAAAGAAGGCAGTTTGCGAGGCGTCGCGGCGATGGAGCAACGCAATATCGCTAAGGCCCAATTGCTGTATGACTTTTTAGACAGCTCGAATTTCTACAACAACCCCGTCGACAAAAACTACCGCTCGCGCATGAACGTGCCCTTCTTTTTGGCAGACGCCTCGCGCAACGACGCATTTTTGTCGGCCTCTAAGGCAGCGGGGCTGTTGCAACTCAAAGGCCACAAGTCGATCGGCGGCATGCGCGCCAGCATTTACAACGCCATGCCGCTAGAAGGCGTGCAAGCTTTGGTCGACTTTTTGCGCCAATTTGAGAAAACCCAAGCCTGACCCACAATCTGCCCATGACCACCCCACCTATCCAGTCAGACGCCTTGGCCGCCTTGCGCGTGCAGATCGACCAACTCGATGCCGAGTTGTTGCGCATATTGAATGCCCGCGCCAAAGTGGCGCAAGAAGTGGGCGATATCAAGCGCGCTGAAGGCTCACCGTTTTTCAGGCCAGACCGGGTGTCGCAAGTCATCGACAAAATCACCCAAGCCAATGCGGGTCCCCTCAAAAACGAACATGTCGCCTCCATCTGGCGCGAAATCATGTCAGCCTGTTTGGCGCTCGAAGCCCCTCAACGCGTGGCGGTGCTTGGTCCCCAAGGCACGTTTTGTGAACAAGCGGCGATCGAGTTTTTTGGAAGCGCCGCCAACTTGATTTACTGCGCCAACTTTGACGAAGTCTTCCACGCCACCGCCGCAGGAACTGCGCAATACGGCGTGGTCGGCATGGAAAACTCGACCGAAGGCGTAGTGGCCCGCTCGCTAGATTTGTTCTTGCGCTCGCCCGTGCATGTGGTGGGTGAGGTCAGCTTATTGGTTCGCCATAACTTGCTGCGCCAAATCAACAGCGACCAAGGCGTTGAAGTGATCTTGGCGCACCCGCAAGCTTTGGCGCAATGCCAAGGCTGGTTGTCACAACATTTGCCTTTGGCTGAGCGACGTGCTGTTTCTAGCAATGCCGAAGGCGCAAGACTCGCAGCGACCAACCCCGCTTGGGCAGCTTTGGCCAGCGAGCGCGCAGCGAGCCAGTTTGCCTTGCACATCGTGCACCACGCGATACAAGATGAGGCTTACAACCGCACCCGTTTTGCGGTAATCGCCCTGCCCCAAACCTTGGCTACGCCTCCTGCCTCGGGACACGACTGCACCAGTTTGGTGGTGTCGGTTCCCAATCGCCCAGGCGCGGTTCACGACTTGCTGGTGCCGCTGAAAAACAACGGCGTGTCGATGACGCGCTTTGAGTCTCGCCCAGCCAAATCTGGCCAGTGGGAGTACTACTTCTATATAGATATCCAAGGCCATGTGTCGCAACCCCATGTGGCGGCTGCATTGCAAGAGTTGCAAGGCTTGTGCGCGTTTTACAAAGTGTTGGGCTCTTACCCTGTTTCTGAGTCTTGAACATCTTTTCAACAGGATGTTCGAACCTCGTTGTTGCTTGCTTGAGATTTTTTAATTTCCATGACATTCCAAAAACTTGCTGTGATCGGTTGTGGCCTGATGGGCGGCTCGTTTGCGCTTGGGTTGAAACAAGCTGGCTTGGTGAAGTCCATCGCAGGTTTTAGCGCTTCTGAAAAAACCCGCCAACGCGCACAACAACTCCAGGTCATCGACATGGCCTGCGACAGCGTG
>JBBAOY010000043.1:13157-18729 GCA_040401095.1 Limnohabitans sp. | reverse complement strand
ATCCGTCATAGTCATCCCGCGATCCACAGCCTTGCACATATCGTAAATAGTCAACAAAGCAATCTGTACAGCAGCTAAAGCCTCTATCTCCACCCCAGTAGGCCCAACCGTCTCAACCGTCGCACTGCATTGCACGCTATCCGTAGCGGCGTGCATATCAAACGCAATCGCCACACGCGTCAGCGCAAGAGGGTGGCATAGTGGAATCAAATCACTGGCCTTCTTGGCAGCTTGAATACCAGCAATACGTGCAATTCCCAAGACATCGCCTTTTTTAGCTGTACCGCTTTCAATCAATTTCCAAGTTGCCGCCTGCATAAGAATCGTACCTGTAGCAACAGCCACGCGATGGGTATGGGCTTTGTCTGCGACATCGACCATATGGGCTTGGCCTTGGGCGTCAAAGTGGGTGAAAGTGCTCATGGTGGTCGTAAGAATAGATGATGAGAAGGGTTAACATGGCTTCTCCCGCATCATACGGGGCTTGTTTTTTATGCCAGTTGCTGTTGTGCCATCTTTACCTACGCTTAGAACTTTGAACACACGCGCTGCACGTGCTGTGCGTCATGCAGTGTTTAAACGCACTGGCCTACTTGCACTAAGTTTTACTCTGGCAATGGGCGGACAACCACTTTACGGTCAAACCAATAACCCGTCTCCCTTTGTGATGTCAGGCAACCGACTACCCAATTTGGGCGACGGTATAGAAATTCCTTTAGGTGTAGAGCGCCGCTTAGGCGAAAACATAGCCCGAGAAATTTACCGTGATCCTGATTACATAGACGACCCCGTTTTAGGCGACTATGTGCAATCGTTCTGGCAAGTGCTGCTCAATGCAGCGCGCCAACGTGGCGAACTCACCCCCGAACTCGAACAACAATTTGCATGGGAAGTCACGCTGATTCGTGACCGCAGCATCAACGCGTTCGCATTGCCTGGTGGTTATTTGGGCGTGCATCTAGGCCTAATTTCAGCGGTCAGCAATGGTGGCGAATTAGCGTCTGTGCTCGCGCATGAATTAAGCCATGTGACGCAACGCCATATCGCACGCATGATGTCGCAACAAGGCCGACAAGGTCCGATGGTGATTGGCGCCATGATTTTGGGGATGTTGGCCGCAAGCCGCACGCCCAGTGCCAGCGGCATGAGTGCTGCCAACGCGGTGATCGTTGGCGGGCAAGCCGCTGCAATTCAAAGCCAATTGAATTTCTCACGCGATATGGAACGCGAAGCAGACCGTGTTGGATATGGCGTGATGACCGATGCAGGTTTCGAGCCACAAGGTTTTGTCACCATGTTTGAGAAGTTACAGCAGGCGGCACGCTTGAACGACAACGGGTCGTTTCCCTATTTGCGTAGCCATCCCATGACGACCGAGCGTATCGCCGATGCGCAAGCAAGGCAGCAGTTATTGCCAGCACGACCCCCCGTGGCGACAACCCCGTTGCACGCCATGATGTCAGCACGCGCATTGGTGTTGACCAACCCCGGCATTGATACTTTGCGCGGTTTGAGCGTGCAAGCTGCTTCAACAACAGTTGCCACTGCACCGCTATGGCGGCAAGCAGGCATTTTGTACGCGGCAGCCATGGCTGAAATGCGTCAACGTGATTGGGTGAATGCGCGGCGCACCTTGGTGCGTTTAGAAGCGTTGCCACTCACAGAGCCAGCTGCGCAACGCGGTGTGTTACTTTTTAAAGCGGAGCTGGCTTTGCAGTCGGGCGAAGCGATGCAAGCGGTCAATTTGCTCAACACCAAAACATCGGTGATCAATATCAATGACCGCGCATCACGCTTACTGTTGGCGCAAAGCCGTGTAGCAACACAATTGCCTGCGCAAGGCAAATTAGCCGCAGACGATTTGGTGATGTGGGTCAACCATATGCCGCGTGATGCCAATGCTTGGCTGTATTTGTCTGCTGCTTATGAATTGCAAGGCGACACCCTGCACGCAATTCGTGCGCAAGCAGAGGCGCGAGCTGCAGAATTAGATTACGCGGCCTCGCTGGACCGATTCAAAGCAGCGCAAGCCGTGGCATACCAACTGGCCAAAGAAGGCAAGCTAGACCGCAGCGGCAATATAGAAGCGTCTATCGTCGACGCGCGTTTGCGTGAGTTAGAGCGGTTGCGGCGGGAACAAATGTTGGAGCGCTGAATCGATCACCATACCAAAGGTCGAATACAGCAAAGAACCTAACAGCGCAGACGCAAACCCATTCACGCGAAATCCGTCTAGTAATTCGGCCGCAGCCCAAAACATCAATGCGTTGATGATGAATAAGAAAAGCCCAAGCGTGAGAAAGGTCACAGGCAATGTCAAAACCACCAGTGCTGGACGCACGAATAAATTAAGAAAACCCACTAACAAGGCGGCGGCCATGGCGGTTGCGAAGCCTGAAACTTCAATTCCAACAGCCAGCTGCGCCAAGGCGAGTAAAGCCGTTGCATGCAGGATCCATTTAATTAGTAGTTTCATAAGCGCTAAAGCATAGCATCCCAGCTATCATTCTCTGCTTTGTATTCATAGGCACGCATTTATTTCCATGGCCAGTATTCACATCACCGACATCGAAGCGGCCATTAACTATTGGCGTGACAAAAAACCTTCGCCAGACGGCGTCACACTCGCGCCTGAAATTCGTGCATTGGCCGAAGTCTATGCATTGATGATTTATTACAAAGAACACGAAGCGGCAGAAAAAGGGTTTCCAGCGAAAGCCCATGACGCATGGCTGGGCTGGTACAACACCACGGTGGACGCGCCTTGCATCGCGATTTGCTCCACCAGTCAGGGTGACCCAGAATGCAAAGGGTGTGGTCGCACATTTGAAGAAGTACAAAACTGGACGCATATGACGCCAGCTGAGAAGCGCAACACCTGGCATCGCATCACCATGTTGGGAACGGCTTGGCGCTTTAATAAATATGCTGAGCGGGCGACTGAGAAAAAATTAGAAAAACAAGCTTAAAGCCAGCGGACACATTCAATATCCACGGTGTTGGAGCCATTGCCCATCATCAGCACTTGTTCTTGCACCGTGGCTTGCAATTGCATGCTGCGCTCAGCGAGTTTGGCTAACTCTTGTGATGCGGTGTGTGGAATACGCCAGACCTGCAAGTTATTGGGACGCGTGAGTTTGGTTTGCATGCTCTTCCACCACACGTCGCCCGAATGCGAGAACACATAGAGCATCACTTGATCGGCTTTGCTGCAAGCTTTGAGCAGGGGCTTGTCTTCAGGTTGGCCTACTTCTATCCACAAACGTTTGCGGCCTGTGAAGTCGGTCAACATCACATCGGGTTCATCAGGGTCAGAGAGTCCCGCACCAAACGCTAAGACGCCATCACCGTTGCAGGTGTCTTGTAGTTCGTGCGCTTGCAGCGACATCGCTACCAAGCGGACCATCATGCGTTCATCGGTTTCGCTGGGATGGCGCGCTAGGGTGAGCGCATGGTCGGCGTAATAGCCATGGTCGATGTCGGCGATTTGTACATTCGCCTTGAAGATGGTGGATTTGATCGCCATAGTCTGGCGCGTTACACGCGTCGCGCCAGCTCAGCAGCTTTACCGATATAACTAGCGGGAGTCATGGCTAACAAGCGTTCAATTTCTGCGGCAGGAATGGGTAAAGAGCGCACCAAGTTATGCAAGGCTTCAGTCGTCACGCTCTTGCCACGTGTGGCTTCTTTTAGTTGCTCATAAGCTTTTTCTACGCCATAGCGACGCATCACCGTTTGAATCGGTTCAGCGAGAACTTCCCAAGCAGCGTCTAAATCTGCCGCAAGCGCTTCGTGGTTGATTTCTAGTTTATTCAAGCCAACGCCTAGCGATTGATAAGCTAACACGCTGTATCCAAGGGCTACGCCCATATTGCGAAGCACAGTGGAGTCAGTGAGGTCACGTTGCCAACGGCTGATGGGAAGCTTTTCACTCAAGTGCTTGAGTAAGGCATTGGCCAAACCCAGATTACCTTCAGCGTTTTCAAAATCAATCGGGTTGACTTTGTGCGGCATAGTGCTCGAACCTATCTCGCCAGCTTTCAAACTTTGTTTGAAATAACCAAGCGACACATAGCCCCACACATCGCGCGACCAATCTATCAATATGGTGTTGGTGCGTGCAATCGCGTCAAACAACTCAGCCATGTAGTCATGCGGTTCGATCTGAATGCTGTAAGCCTGAAAATTAAGACCAAGTCCTACAGGCGCAGGCGTTTCTACGACGCGCTTACTAAATGCTTCCCAATCAAACTCAGGCCAAGCACTTAGGTGGGCGTTGTAGTTACCAACCGCACCGTTCATCTTGGCAAGTATGGCCACATCAGCAATGCGCTCACGGGCAGCACGCAAACGCATCACGACGTTGGCAATCTCTTTGCCTACGGTGGTGGGGCTGGCTGTTTGGCCATGTGTCCGACTCAACATAGGTACATCGGCATACATATGCGCCATGTCACGCAATTTGGTGATGATGGCGTCGAGCATGGGCAATACCACTTGCTCACGGCTTATCTGCAATTGCAAAGCATGGCTGGTGTTGTTGATGTCTTCGCTGGTACAAGCAAAGTGCACAAACTCAGCGCTGTGCTCTAGTTCTTTTTTAACGGCAGCAACAGTGCACGCTTTGAATTTGTCTTTGATCCAATACTCGACGGCTTTGACATCGTGGTTGGTTTTCTTCTCAATCTCTTTGATGGCAAGTGCATCTTCCGTAGAAAAATTTGTCACTAGGCCAATAAGATATTTGCGTGCATCAGCACTCAATGGTGTGAACTCAGCAAAGCCCGCATCGCTCAAAGCAGCAAACCAAGCGAGTTCAACTTGCACGCGACGGTGCATATAACCCTGCTCGCTCATGAGGGGGCGCAAAGTGGCGAGCTTGGCGGCGTAGCGGCCGTCGAGTGGTGACAAAGCTGTCACTTGGGTCATGTTGGATGTAAGCGTCATGGTTTGATTTTAGGCGCACCACTCTACCGGCAATGGATAACCGAACTCCTTAAAATAAGAGAATCTCTTTTTTGAAATTGTTTATGAAGCTTATTGGCGCAATCACCAGTCCCTATGTTCGCAAAGTGCGCATTGTTATGGCCGAGAAAAAACTGGAATACCAGTTTGTGACTGAAGATGTATGGGCTGGAGATACGGTGATGGCCCAATACAACCCGCTTGGCAAAGTTCCTTGCTTAGTGATGGAAGGTGGCGAAGCCTTATTTGATTCGCGCGTTATCGTTGAATATGTAGACACCTTGTCACCTGTTGGCAAACTGATTCCAGCCAACGGACGTGAACGTGCAGAAGTGAAGACTTGGGAAGCACTGGCAGACGGCGTTCTAGACGCTGCGATCTTGGCGCGACTAGAAGCCCAATGGCCCGGACGCAAAGAAGGTGAGCGTTCACAAGCATGGATAGACCGCCAATTAGAAAAGGTCGACAACAGCCTGGTAGCGATGGACCGCGCATTGGCAGATCGCCAGTTCTGTGTGGCCAACCACATGAGCTTGGCGGATATTGCCTGTGCTGCCGCTTTAGGTTATTTGGATTTCCGTTTCCCACAGATTGACTGGCGTGGCGC
>JBBAOY010000043.1:7396-13057 GCA_040401095.1 Limnohabitans sp. | reverse complement strand
AATTTTTCATAAAGTTCTTCAGCCGCGTCCCAATAGTCTCGGTGGACGGCTACGCGCCACACGCCATCCTCTAGGCGAAAAACCAAATGGCTTGCGCCACGAATCCTTTGCGTTATGTTGGGTTCAAACTTGCGCATCGCAAACAGAAAATCCCAAGTCACAAAACATTGCGCACCTTGCTGAACTTGTTGTGTGATGACGAAGCGCGGTTGAACGAGCGCATCAAACATATGCGAAAAAATCGGTGTGATCGCATCTACGCCTTGCACCTCGTTAAATGGATCTTTGAATAAAGCGTCTGCACAATAAATATCTTTTATGCGCGCTAAGTCATTGGGCCCAAGGGTTTCAAAAAACTTCACCACGCGCGAAGCCGCTTGATTTGGCGTGTCTGGTGCCATGTCAGGTGTGGCCGTTATGTCTTGCGATTGCATGGTTGTTAGGGGAGGCGCGATTCAAATGCTCACATTTTGGTAGCAGAGCGCACCAAAGGGAAATACCAACGGTATGGCAAAAGGCGCATGAACTTCAGCCAGCGCGAGAAACGTTTGGGGTAATGAATCTCAAAGTCTCCGTCAGCCCAGCCTTCGAGCATGTAAGCAGCAGCTTGCTCGGGTTGCAGTAATGCAGGCATGGCAAACTTATTTTGCGCGGTCAAAGGCGTAGCCACAAAACCAGGATTGACCACGCTCACGCCAATGCCCAGTGGTGAGAGATCGAAATACAAAGACTCTGCCAAGTTGATCATCGCTGCTTTGGTCGGACCATAGGCCAAACTATTGGGCAAGCCGCTGTAACCAGCAACGCTGGCTATCAAGCTGATGTGCCCGCGCTTTTGTTCCAGAAAAATCGGTAATACAGCCTCGAGTACACGCGCAACGCCAAGATAGTTCACGTTTTGGTGTTGCACCATTTCTTCTAAAGAGTAACGGGTGGCGCGAACGGCTTTGTAATAGCCTGAGCAATACACCACTACATCTATGCCGTGCGTTTGCGCAACTTGTTGTGTTGCAGCATGCACCGCTAGTGTGTCGCACACATCTAAGGCAATGGCTTGCGAACCTGCGTGCGATTGAACAAATGCATCCAGTAAATCTGTCTTACGCGCAGATACCGTGACACGCGCACCTGCCGCATGCAGAGCTTTGGCAGTCGCCAAGCCAATGCCACTTGATGCACCAATTAGCCAAACACTGCGGCCCTGCCATTGGGTGATGCGAGGATTTAAAGCCATGTTAAATTTTTTCTAAGGTGTATTGCACAACGTCAATGCTGCGCTCTTCAAATGCCGCTTCGCAGTAACACAGGTAAAACTCCCAAATACGCATAAAGCGCGTATCAAAGCCGAGTTGCAACACTTTAGATTTTTCTTCTAAAAATTTAGCCCGCCAACGACGCAGGGTTTCTGCATAGTCCAATCCGAATGACATGTTGTCGACGATGCGCAAGCCTGCACGTTGGGCTTGCGCTTGAAACTCCTTGGGACAAGGCAGACAACCGCCCGGGAAAATGTATTGCTGAATAAAGTCGGTGCTATGTATATAGCGTTCAAATAAGGCGTCATCGATCACGATACTTTGCACGCAGGCTTTACCGCCGTGTTTGAGTAATCGAGAGATGGTTGCAAAGTACTCAGGCCAAAAGGCTTGGCCTACAGCTTCGATCATCTCAATAGAGCAAATGGCGTCATAGGGACCGTCATGGATGTCGCGATAGTCTTGCAAGCGTAATTGTTCGGGTGCTTGGCCACTGGTTCGGTGCAGGCGCTCTTGTGCAAAAGCCAACTGCTCATGGCTGAGTGTGACGCCATACATCTGCGCGCCAAAATCTAAGGCGCCCATCTCTGCCAACGCGCCCCAGCCGCAGCCAATCTCCATTACGCGGTCGCCCGCTTGCACGCCAGCCATATGCAATGCGCGACGCACCTTAGCGCTTTGTGCGTGCGAAGTGGTGGAAGAAAAATCGCCATCAAACCATGCCGACGAATAGTTCATCGTTTCATCTAGCCACAGCTTGTAAAAGTTGTTGCCTAGGTCGTAATGGGCTTGTATATTTTTTTGGCTATTGGCTTTCGTATTGCGCTTGAGGAAATGTTTGATACGGTAATACGTGCGACCTAGCCAATGACCAAATATCAAGTCATCAATATGTTTGCGGTTGGCAATAAACAGCCGCAACAAACTGGGGATATCGCTGGAGGTCCAGTCGCCCGCAATAAAGCTTTCAGCAAAACCAATATCACCTGACTTGATAGCTTGCGTGAAAGGCTCCCAGTTATGCAGGTGCAAACTGGCGTGCAATGCGTCACCATGTGCTTGACCAAATTGGGAGACTTGTCCTTCGGGCCAATGCACTGTCAATATGCCATGCTGCAATTGCTCTAGTAAGCCAACAATACGCCGAACAGATGCTGGCATGGTCTCGAGCAGCGCATCGGTTTTAACAAAAGAGGTTGAACTTGTAATGGTCATCGAAAAGCCTCAAAAATATCAGCGGGTCACAAAATCTTGCGGGGGCGTGGGCTTAGAAAAAAACCTAACTTTTTTTCGCCACAACTTGAAGGCTTGCCAATGGATGCGTGCCACGACCATCAGCGTCATCAAAGGATAACGAAGTAAGGCGTGCCATTGGCTGCGCTTTGTTAACGCAACAAGTCGCCCACTCACGCTGGTTTGAATCAATGGACCGAGGTCGTTGTCGTGGTCGATGCGCGCAACAGTGCGGTCTGCGGTGCGCATAAAGCGAAATCGATATTGCCCTTCCACGCTACAAAAGGGCGACACATGAAACACCTTGTTGGCGGTTTGTTCCACGCCCCATTGCGGCTTGTCTAACAAATAACAATGGCGCTCGCCAAAAGTATTGTTGACTTCAGCCACGATGGCGCGAAGCTCCCCCAATAAGTCGTGGCAATACCAAAAACTCACAGGTTTGAAGGTGAAGCCAAATATGCGCGGATAACAATGCAGCCACACCTCGCCATTGGCGTCGTCAATGCCTTCGCTGAAGAGCAATGCATCAAGCCAAGCCAATGCGCCACCTTCTGCAATTCTTCTGCCATCGCCATGGTCTTGGTCATGAAAGCTGATAGCGCCCGAGCGATTTACAGCCAATGCTTTACTGCCAAATTTTGCCAATGAGCGCATGGGCAACATGAGAAAAAAAGTTCCATATGCAAATGCGTTGGTTGCAGGACGCAAACGGGTGTGGCGCACTTGGCCAAAACCAATCAGCGGTTGGTGCGCGCTGATTGTCATGCAGCCAATAGTCCTAATGCAGCATCACGCCCAGCCTTGAAGCCATCTTCGTGAAACCCGTAACCCATCCATGCGCCCGCGTACCAAGTGTTTTGTTGGCCTTGCAAGACGGGTAACTGTGACTGCGCTTTGATAGCGGCCAGATCAAACACAGGATGCGCGTAGTCATACTCGCCCAATACTTTGCGCGGATCAATAGCGCTCAAGGGATTGAGCGAAACCATGACGTCTTCTGAGAAGGGTAGCGGCTGCAAACGGTTGATCCAATAATGCAAACACACACGGCTAGATTCACGCCCGACATCGTTTGCGCGTTCATAGTTCCAAGCGGCCCATGCGAGTTTCTTCTTGGGCATGACCGATGTATCGGTATGTAAGACAGCCCGGTTGGGGTGATAGCGTATAGCGCCAAGAAGGTTTTGCTCTTGCGAGGTGGGCTGCGCCAAAAGCGACAAGGCTTGGTCAGAATGGCAGGCCAACACCACAGCATCAAAATGCTCGGGCCCCTTTGCTGTGAAAACACGCGCACCACTCTCAAAGCGTTCTATGCGTACAACAGGTGTTTCCAAGTGGGCGTGAGAAATATGTTGTAACAACTTCTCAACATAATGTTTCGCGCCACCCGTGACGGTGAACCATTGAGGACGGTTCACCACTTGAATCAGCCCATGGTTATGGCAAAAACGAACCATGGTGGCAACTGGAAATTGCAGCATTTGGTCTGTGGGGCAACTCCAGATGCAACCAAGCATGGGTAACAAATACCAATCCCGAAATGCGGTACCGAAACTGTGCGCCTCTAAAAACTCACCCAAGGGTTGCAGCAGCGCATGGTCTTGGCCGCGATCTGCCAAGGCATTGGCTAATGTGTTGAAGCGCAATACATCGCGCAACATACCCAAAAATATTGGGTTGAATAAATTGCTACGTTGTGCAAAGACGGTATTTAGATTGGAGCCACTCCACTCCATCGCGCGTCGACCTGCAATGCCTGGTGTTTGCACTGAAAAAGACATATCAGAGGCTGAAGTGTTCACGCCTAAGCTTGCAAAAAGCGCAATGAGACCAGGGTAGGTGCGCTCGTTAAAAACCAAGAAACCGGTATCCACTCCGTGTGTCACCAAGCCCTGTGGACTGGGCAAAGTGACATCGACGGTATGTGTGTGGCCGCCAAAATACGAGCCTGCCTCATACAAAGTGACTTCTGCTTGCTCTCTTAAATGGTAGGCCGCAGATAAACCAGAGATGCCCGAGCCGATGACGGCAACCCGTTTCTTCATTCGTTAGAGCCTTTTACCGCCAACATTTTTTCAACCTCGCTGATAAACCCTTTGTCTTGTGGGCCAGTGACTGACCCATAACTTTTGACGGTTTTGCCATCGCGGCTGATGAGGTATTTGTAGAAATTCCATTTAGGCGTGGCGCCTGTTTGCTCGGCTAATTGTTTGAACAATGGGATGGCATCAGATCCGCGCACCGCTGTTTTGGTGAACATTGGAAATTTCACGCCAAAGGTGTTGTCGCAAAAATCTGCAATCTTGGCATTGCTCTCAGGCTCTTGTGAAAAATCATTGCTTGGAAAACCAAGGACTACTAAGCCACGGCCTTTGTATTTCGCATAGAGGGCTTCTAGGCCTTTGTATTGCGGCGTAAAACCGCAAAAACTAGCGGTGTTGACAACAAGCACCACTTGCCCTGCATACTGACAAAGCGCTTGCGGCTTTTCGTCTTGCAGTCTGAGCATGGTGTGTTGCAGCAATTTGGGGCATGCAGCAGATGGCGCGCTGGACGCAACAGAAGCGTCAGCAGCAGCCAATGCCAAGTTACTGCAGCCAAAACCCGAACATAGCAAAGTAAGAGAAATTAAAAATTGTTTCATAGCACCATCATGTCTGAATATAAGTAATTCGTTGCAAAGCTAAGCCAATTCCCTTGACTCTGTTCTGGAATTGTCACGCCTAGAATGATGCCCTATGCAGCCAGCCCTCGCAGCCCCAGATTTTTTAGCAAAAATTGCATCACCCCAAGAGGCTGTGTCGCGCATAGCGCAGTTGCGTGAAAAGGGTGCGATTGTTTTCACCAATGGTGTGTTTGATGTGTTGCACCGAGGCCATGCCACTTATTTGGCACAAGCGCGTAGTTTAGGTTCGGCTCTGGTGGTGGCGCTCAATACGGACGCATCTTCTAAACGCTTAGGCAAAGGCGACGATCGCCCGCTCAACACGCTTGAAGACAGAGCGGCCTTGATGGCAGCGTTGGCCAGTGTGAGCATGGTGACATGGTTTGATGAAGATACACCTTATCAAATCATCGATGCACTGCGTCCCGATATATTGGTCAAAGGCGGTGATTACGACATGGCGACATTGGCAGAAACGCAATTGGTGGTGTCGTATGGTGGGCG
>JBBAOY010000043.1:0-7296 GCA_040401095.1 Limnohabitans sp. | reverse complement strand
CTGTGCTTCACATCAAACACCTCTGGCTTGACGGGGCGTGCCGCACTTAATTTATTGCGCATGGAAATGATTTCATCTTTCAATGCGCTGTGATCGCGTGGCGCAGTGATGACTTGCATGCGAACCGCTTCAAGTTTTTCACGCAAAGATGTCTCACCAAAGCAACTACGCGCACGCGTCATGGCTTGGTGTTCCCATGTCCACGCGGTATTGCTGCCGCGTTGGGTTTGGTAATCCGCAAAGGCTTCTAGCGAAGTCACTAACAAACCAGAATTCCCATTAGGCCGCAAGGCGGTATCGATTTCGTACAAATCGCCTTCGCTGGTTTTGACGTTCAACCAGTGGATCAGTTTGCGTACATAGGCGGCGTAAATCTCACCTGCTTGTTCGTGCGGGTCTTCATAGACAAACACAATGTCTAGATCGCTGCCGTATCCCAACTCTTTGCCGCCGAGTTTTCCATACGCCAAGATAGCGATTTGGGGTGTATCGCGATGGCGTTGCTTCATGCGTTGCCAGACCCAGCGGCTGGCGATGTTGAGCACGCTGTCGGCTAAAGCGCTCAAGTCATCTGCCACTTGCTCTACAGTGAGACGGCCCTGCACATCGCGCGCCAAAGTGCGAAACACCTCAGCATGGTGGGCACGGCGCAACACATTGAGCAAGCTCTCTTCATCGTCTTCATGGGTTGATGTCAGCGCATCTAGACGCATGGAAAGTTCTTTATCGAATGCAACAGGATCAAAGCGCTCTGCCAACAAAGCGTCTGTAGCCAATTCGTCGATCACTCCAGGGTGTCGCATCAAATAACGCGCAGGCCATCGCGCCAATCCGAGCAGTTGCACGAGTTGTTCATGCACACGGGGACGCTCTGCTAACAAAGCGATGTAGTTATCGCGGCGCAGCATGGGTGTGATCCAGTCGCACCAACGCAAAGCCGCTTCTTCGCTGATGCGAGAGTCTTGCAACCACTGTTGTGTGCGTTGTAACAGTTTGATTAGCCGCTGCAACGCATCTTCACGCATGCCGCGTACGGCAGGCAGTTCTACCCAGACGGCGACTCTTTCGCGTAACTTTTCTTGCAAGTGGGGCAGCACACTGGGCAAATCAAAAAACGCTTTTGGGCTTGCTGCGCCTGAGTGCGAATCAGTGTCAGGGTCTTTGAGGGCGTTAGAAAGTTGGCCAACAGAGTCTGGTTCTAGTTTGCTAGGCGTTGAAAGGGGGTCAGTTTCAGAACTTTGTGCAGGAGAACCCAGTAGGCGCTCAAACTCAAACGCTACTGCATCGCGATGCGATTGCAGTTGCGCCAAAAATGCGGGTACATCTGCCAATTCCAAGGTCTCTGCGATAAAACCCAAGTCCTCTGCGCTGGTCGGCAACGCATGGGTTTGTTGGTCATCTAAGTACTGGATGCGATGCTCAACCCGCCTTAAAAACACATAGGCTTTTTGCAACGCATCTGCAGCATCTGCCGTCATAACGCCTGCGTTTTGCAGTTTTAGCAACGCATCGCAAGTCCCGCGTGTCCGCAACTCAGGGAATTGCCCGCCGCGCACCACTTGCAAAAGTTGCACAGTGAATTCAATTTCGCGAATGCCACCGCGCGAGAGTTTGATGTCGTTGGCGCGCTCAGGCCTGCCCGCATGGCGGGTCGCCGAATGTTGGCGAATTTGCTGATGCAGTCCGCGCAACGCATCGAACACGCTGTAGTCCAAATAGCGCCTAAAGACAAATGGCAAAACGGTGTCGCGCAAACCTGATGCGCGAGACATGGCGCTGCGAGGAGCAATCACACGGCTTTTGAGCCAAGCAAACCGTTCCCACTCGCGTCCTTGCACCAAAAAATACTCTTCCAAACCTTGGCGCGATATCGCGATCGGCCCCGAGTTGCCATTGGGGCGCAACGCGAGATCTACGCGGAACACGCATCCGTGTTCGGTGACTTCGCCAATCATGGACTGCATTACCTTGACGATCTTGGCAAAGTAGTCGTGGTGACTGATGCGCCCCATGCCAGTAGCAACTCCTGAAGTATCCACTCCTCCGGTTGTCTCACCGTCTTCGTTGTAGACATAAATCAAATCGATATCGCTCGAGACATTGAGTTCGCGTGCACCCAACTTACCCATTCCGACAATCCACAGCGTGGCTTCTTCGCCGTCAACAGTCTGGGGCGTGCCATGGCGTTCGACCAATTGGAGGCGGGCCTCAGAGTAAGCCACGTCTAATGAAAACTCAGCCAAGTCGGTCATGGCATGGGTAATGACAGACAAATCTGCTTGCTCGCTGCAATCCATCACCACCAAGCGCTCAAATACCAGTTGGCGCAGGATGCGTAAGGCAACTGCAGGGGTGTGCTGAGAGACAAGCGCCCTAAAGCATGACTGCAAATGGTCGGGGCTTGGAGCGCCAGTTGGTAACAGCGGTAATTCCTGCGCATAACGGCGGCGGAGGCGTTGCACCACCCTGGAGTAGGCGCTTAAGTCTGTGTTGGCGCGAGAGATAATTCCACCCACTCTGTCAGCACCATGAACCCAACGCCCGAAACTGCCGCTCCTGTTCCCACGAACGATTCTCGAACCGACGGTACTTACCGCTTGGTGAAGCGCGTCTTGTGGGTGCTAGTAGGAGTGTGGGCATTGCTAGTGCTGGGCTGGGGCAGTCTGCATATTTTCATTGTGCCTCGAATAGACGACTACCGGCCCTTGTTACAGCGGCAAGCCTCGCAAACGCTTGGGCTGCGCGTAGAGATTGCCAATGTCAGTGTGCTGGGCGGGTGGTGGACGCCACAGTTGCGTATTCAAGATGTCCGGCTCTTTGATGCACAAAATCGTGAAGCCATGCGCTTGCCCCAGGTGGATGTGGTGGTTTCTGCGCGATCTTTGTTGCGTGGCAAATTTGAGCAATTGGTGATTGACCAACCAGAGGTAGACATTCGCCGTGACACGCAAGGGCATATTTGGGTCGCAGGACTCGACACTGCGCAATCTAGTGACGGTGCTGGTCCAGATTGGTTTTTTTCACAGCCTGAGTTTTTGATTCGCGATGGCGTTTTGCACTGGCGTGACGAGTTGCGCGATTCGCCCGAATTAAGTTTGACGCATGTCAATGTGCTGATGCAAAACAGCTTGTACCAACACCTGTTGCGCGTAGACGTTACGCCGCCAGTGGACTTGGGACAACGCCTATCGGTTCAGGGCAAGTTTTCGCAAAACCCCCTGCAACGCAGCGGCGATTTGCGCCTTTGGAGTGGCGAGTTGTATGCGAACGCGCCTGATATTGATCTTTCTTCCTTGCGCCAATGGTTGCGTTTTGACCGTGGCATTGCCATTTACGAAGGCAAAGGCGGCGTGCGCGTATGGACCGATTGGGCGCAAGGCCAACTCACGGGCGTCACCGCTGACATGGCGCTCGATGCGGTCGATGCGCGTCTGGGTGACAGCTTGAAACCCTTAGTTTTACGCCATGTGAGTGGCCGCATCGGTGCCAAATGGTCAGACGGTGACAACGAGATCAACAGCCAAGACTTGGTATTCGACACCCAAGAAGGCGAACGCTGGCCTGGTGGTGTGCTGCGCATGACTTGGCAAGGGGATGACTTTCGCACGGGCAGTTTGACTGCCGACCGTCTTGACTTGGACGCTTTGGCGCAAATCAGCCAACGCTTGCCGCTGCCAGAAGTCTTGCGTAACGTGCTCAAGCATGCGCAACCCAAGGGGCAAGTCAATCAACTCAGCGCGGGTTGGGAGCGTCCTGCTGCGCAACAGGCGGATACAGAGTTCAATTACAAGGCCAAAGGGTCGGTGCATAACCTGCAATGGCTGCAAGCCGCCAATTCGCCATCTCCCTACCACCGCCTGCCGGGGGTAGCAGGCGCAGATGTGGAATTTGACATCTCTCACCAAGGCGGCAAAGCACAAATAGCGATCAAGCAAGGCGGTGTGACTTTGCCAGAGGGTTTGGACGAAGCCAAGATCGCTCTAGCAGAAGCGGCTGCCAATATCAGTTGGCAAATTAAACCAACAGACAAAAAGAGCTCGGTCGAACAAGAGCCCGAAATCTCCGTCCAAATCAAACAAGCGCGTTTGCGCAATGCCGATGCAACGGCTGAACTCAGTGGCACCTGGACCACTGGAAAAGGCGAAAACCGTTGGCCTGGGGTGCTAGACCTCAGCGCCAACATCAGCCGCGGACAAATCAAACAACTGCACCGCTATCTGCCTATCTATATAGATGCCGAAGCGCGCACCTATATAAAAGATGCCCTCATCGGCGGCGAGGCGACGCAAGCAAGCCTGCGATTGCGCGGCAATTTGGCCGATATGCCTTTTGAAAATCCCAAATTGGGTGAGTTTCGTGTTGTTGCGCAAATTGCAAATGGTCAATTCGCCTATGTGCCGCCGATTAAGGGTAAGCCCGTCAATCTGGCCAATGCATGGCCTGCGATTGCGTCGCTCAATGGCGAATTGGTCTACGAGCGGAACTCTTTGCTATTTAAAGGCGCTGGCAAATTAGCCGGAGCGCCGCAATTGGCGTGGGACAAAATCGAAGCGAGCATGACCAACGTGCAGGCACTCGATGTCACTGTCAAAGCCCATGCGCGCGGCCCACTGGCTGATATGCAAACCCTGGTAGCGCGGTCTGCCCTCAACGATGTCTTGAACCGCGCGCTTGAAAAAGGCCAGGCTACGGGAACCGCCGAATTCAAAATGCAGCTCCATGTTCCAGTTCGCGCTTTGCAAAAAACGTCGGTACAAGGCAGCCTGACTTTGCAAGACAACGATGTGCAAATCATGCCTGGCGTGCCCGTCCTGAACAAAACCCGTGGCGTGGTCCAGTTTGATGCGCAAGGCCTCAATACCAAGGGCTTGAAAGCAAGTGTTTTTGGTGGAGATGCGCAAATTGACGGCAGCCTGTCGTTTGACCCCAATAAATCCGAAGTTGCTGAACAACTGCGAATAAAGGGTGTAGTCACAGCAGATGGTTTGCGGCAAGCCAGTGAACTCGGGATGTTTTCTAACTTGGCCTTGCGCGCCAACGGCAGCACCAGTTACAACGCGACCTTGGCATTGCGCAAGGGGCAGCCTGAGATCGTGGTGCAAAGCGACCTCAAAGGCATGGCGCTCACACTGCCCGCGCCTATGAACAAACCGGCTGCGGCTGTCTGGCCTCTGCGTTTAGAAACCCAACTCACCAAAGAGTCGCTGGCGCCTAAATCTAAGGTGGTGCAAGACCAGATCAAACTCTCGGTGGCCAAGGTCTTGTCACTTAACTATGTAAGAGATGTCAGCGCAGCACAGACACGGGTGCTCCGTGGCGCGATTGCACTGGGGGTTTTCACAAGCGAAGCCACGCCATCGCGTGACGTCGGGGTGAGCTTGACTTTGCAACAACCCAATGTAGACCTCGACGCATGGAACGAGGTGATGACGCAGTTCACCGCCGCCCCTGCCAGCAAGACAAAAACCCGATCCACCAAAACCAATGTGGTCGGGCAAGAGATAGAAGCCACCGGTGCGTCAGACTACTTACCGTCGCTCTTAACGGTTCGGGCAGACCAAGTGAAATTGGCGGATCGGGTCATCAACCGCGTTCTTGTGGGCGGCGTTCGCATGGGGGATTTGTGGCGCTTGAACATCGCAGCCGATGAACTCAACGGCACGGCAGAAGTGAGGCCAGCTACCGCCACCCAAGCTGCGCAGTTGTACGCGCGTTTGTCCTTCCTCAACATCCCACCTAGCTTGGTGCCCGATGTAGAGCGCATGCTCAGCGACGAGCCGTCCAGCATTCCAGCCTTAGATGTGGTGGTCAATGATTTGACATTGCGCGGCAAAAAACTAGGCCGACTAGAAATGGATGCAGTCAACCGCACCAGTGCCAGTGCAGGCCGTGAATGGCACTTGAATAAGCTCAATCTCACGACGCCCGAGGGCAGTTTGAGCGCTACGGGTTCTTGGGCGGCTGACGGGCCTAAGCTACGCCGAACACGCCTTGACTTTGTGATGGACATCAAAGACAGCGGCCAGTTGTTGACGCGACTTGGCACCCCGAACACCGTGCGCAATGGACACGGCAAACTGCAGGGCAAAGTGTCCTGGCAGGGTTCGCCCATCACTTTGGACTACCCGAGCATGTCTGGCCAATTGAATTTGGCAATTGAAAAAGGCCAGTTCCTCAAAACCGAGCCTGGCGCGGCACGACTCTTAGGCGTGCTGAGTTTGCAAGCCTTGCCAAGGCGTTTGATGCTGGACTTCACCGACGTCTTTGGCGAAGGCTTTGCGTTTGACTTTGTCCGTGGCGATGTGCGTATTGAGCAAGGCGTAGCGACCACCAACAACCTCCAGATGAAGGGCGTCTCGGCTGGCGCTGTCATTGAAGGTAGTGCCGACATTGCCAAAGAAACCCAAAACCTGAAGGTGGTGGTGGTGCCAGAAATCAACACCAGTGCCGCCACGCTGTATATGGCGGCTATCAACCCACTGGTGGGATTAACGACATATTTAAGCCAGTTGTTATTGAGCAAACCTTTGACCAAAGCGGGCACCTCGGTGTTTTTGATTGACGGTTCTTGGGGTAATCCCCGCGTGACCAAGACCGAGTGATGCGCTGGATTGCTCCCCGTTCGCTAGCCCGATGGGCGCTATGGCTGTCACTTTTGGTTTTGCTGGTGTGCATGCTCGGTACCTTGGTGTGGCTAGCGGGGCGCTTCGAAGTAAGCCAAGTTGAAAACCGGATGGCCGAAGATGCTTCCGACGCTGTGGCCGACATTCGCAATGGCTTGACGCGCAATGTACAAAGTTTGCAAGCACTGCAGTTTGCTGGGCAAGCGCCAGCGCCTTGGGAACAAGAGGCCGCCAGTTTGTTGCGCGAGCACCGTGAATGGTTGCGCTTGGAATGGCGCGATGTGCGTTTGCAATTGAAGTCCGAGGTGGACACGCCTTTTCGTGCGCCTGTGTTTGGCCTGATGGGCACGATGTTTCAAATGCCCGAAGTGGTGCAAGCCTGCTCGGTGGCACAACGCCAAAGCGGGCCCGGCTACAGCGCCAGCACCTACGTGCCGCAAGCTAACGGGCAAGGCTTTGAAGTCATGAATCTGTGTCTGCCCGTTTTAAACAACGGTGAGTTGGTAGGGTTCACAGTGGCCACCTACGCTTTGAACGAAATCTTGATCAATTTCTTAAACGCGCAATTGCTGCGTAGCCAAGAAATCTCGTTTACCGAAGCCGATGGCACCCGACTAGCCATGCATGGCGCGGCGCAACGCGGCGCAAAGGTGTACACGGCAAAGCAACTCCT
>JBBAOY010000042.1:12616-18778 GCA_040401095.1 Limnohabitans sp. | reverse complement strand
CCAAAATTTTGGAACCCGCCGTGGTGACAAAGTCGCGTGTAACAAACACGTCTTTGTGTGCGATGGGAACGCCTTCTAGGCAGCCGCCAGACCCATCGGCCAAGAGCGCATCACTGGCGCGCGCTTGGGCCAATGTAGCTTCTGCATTCACATCTAAAAAAGCACCGGTGGTATCTGCTTGAATGCGTTTTAAAAAATGCTGCGCAACTTCCACTGCGCTTGCTTTTTTAGTGTGCAAAGTGGAGGCGAGTTCGCTCAAACTTTGCAAATGGAGTTCTTGGGTGGTGTGGGTCATGGTTTGCAACTCACTCAATCACTTTAGGAACTAAGAACAAACCGTTTTCAACCGCAGGGGCGCTTTGTTGGTTGGCTTCTCGCTGGTTGGTTTCGCTGACAGTGTCAGCACGCAGACGCAATGCTATCTCTGGGCTATTGCGCATGGCGTCTACGGGATGCGCCATAGGAGCGACGCCAGTAGTGTCAACCGCGCTGATTTGTTCGACGATGTCAAAGAAGTTATTGATTTTGTCGAGCATGCGCGCTTCTTCGTCAGGCTGCAGTGCTAACCGCGCTAAATTGGCGATGCGTTGGATATCTAGGGTGGTCAAAGACATATTTAAGTAGCAGAAAACCCGTGATTTACGGGTGATGCGGTATTATCTCGCCTTTGTGTTCGCGATTGCGCGCTTCGTTTGAGGACGGCCATGTTTGGATCTTTTCGTCGGTATTTTTCTACCGACTTGGCAATTGACTTAGGTACCGCCAATACCCTGATTTATGTACGTGACCGCGGTATCGTGCTCGATGAGCCATCCGTGGTGTCGATTCGCCACGAAGGTGGCCCCCAAGGCAAGAAGACCATCCAAGCGGTGGGCCATGAAGCCAAGGCGATGTTGGGCAAAGTGCCTGGCAATATCGAAGCTATTCGTCCTATGAAAGACGGCGTGATCGCTGATTTCACCGTGACTGAGCAAATGCTCAAGCAATTTATCAAGATGGTGCATCCACGCTCGGTGTTAAAGCCAAGCCCCCGCATCATCATTTGTGTGCC
This sequence comes from Limnohabitans sp., assembly GCA_040401095.1. Lineage (GTDB taxonomy): Bacteria > Pseudomonadota > Gammaproteobacteria > Burkholderiales > Burkholderiaceae_C > Limnohabitans. Next base: position 17,727 of record JBBAOY010000042.1, on the reverse strand, counting down.
TTGTGGTTCTACCCAAGTCGAGCGTCGTGCGATTCGAGAATCTGCTTTGGGTGCTGGTGCGTCAGAGGTGTATTTGATCGAAGAACCGATGGCCGCCGCGATTGGTTCTGGTTTGCCCGTGTCAGATGCTTCTGGTTCGATGGTGGTCGACATTGGTGGTGGCACTACCGAAGTTGGCGTGATTTCGTTGGGCGGCATGGTCTACAAAGGCAGTGTGCGCGTCGGTGGCGACAAGTTCGATGAAGCCATCATCAACTACATCCGGCGTAACTACGGCATGTTGATCGGTGAGCCCACGGCAGAAGCCATCAAGAAAAAAATCGGTTCGGCCTTCCCTGGCTCTGAAGTCAAAGAGATGGAAGTCAAAGGTCGCAACCTGTCAGAAGGCGTGCCTCGTTCGTTCACGATTTCGTCCAACGAAATCTTGGAAGCATTGACAGACCCTTTGAACAACATCGTGTCTGCTGTGAAAAACGCTTTGGAGCAAACGCCTCCAGAACTCGGCGCCGACATTGCCGAGCGCGGCATGATGCTCACTGGTGGTGGTGCGTTGCTTCGTGACCTCGACCGCTTGTTGGCAGAAGAAACTGGCTTACCGGTGTTGGTAGCCGAAGACCCACTCACCTGCGTGGTGCGCGGATGTGGCTTGGCCTTAGAACGTATGGACCGTTTAGGCTCCATCTTCACGAGCGAATAACACTGTGCCACTGGGCACCCTAGACAGAACCCCCCCGGCCTTTTTTAAACAAGGGCCGTCAGCAATATCCAAACTGCTGTTCTTCAGTGCCCTCTCCGTTTTGTTGATGGTGGCCGATGTGCGCTTCAACGTGACCCAACCCTTGCGTGCGACTTTGTCTGTCGCGCTCTATCCCGTGCAGTGGCTGGCCATGCGTCCGCAAGCTTTTGCGAAGTTCAGTGGCGAATATTTAGAGTCTTTGCAAGACGCGCAAGCGGACGCCACAGACGTGCGACAAAAACTGTTGTTGCAAGCCCAACGCGCAGCACAAGTCGAACAACTTACCCTGGAAAACAAACAACTTAGAGCCTTGTTGAATTTACAGGAACGGCTTAACACCGTGGGTTTTGTCGCGGAAGTTTTGTACGACGCGGCAGACCCTTACACCCGCAAACTCATCATCAACAAGGGCTTGACAAATGGCGTCAAACCTAGCGCGCCGGTGATGGACGAGCACGGTATCTTGGGCCAAGTCACACGTGTCTTGCCGTTGGTGAGCGAAGTCACTTTGGTCACGGACCGTGAACATTCCATTCCTGTGCTCAACACGCGAACCGGTGCACGTGGCGTGGCGTATGGTGAATCGGGCGGCGCACCTTTATTGGAACTGCGCTTTATGGCGACCAACGCGGACATTGAAGTTGGCGACCAACTTACCACCAGCGGTGTGGATGGCGTGTATCCGCCTGGGATGCCAGTGGGCATCGTGACCAAAGTGGAGCGCCGTGCTGAAACCGCTTTTGCGCGTATTTTGTGTGAGCCTGTTGGTCGTGTGCAAGGCGCCAAACATGTGATGGTGATTGACCCACTCACAGACCAATTGCCGACGCGCCCCCTGATCGAAAAACCCCAGCCTTTGGGCATGATCAAAGGAGGCCGTCGATGATCATGCCGCGCGGCCAGCAACTGTTGTTGCCTGCCAACCCTTTATTTGTGTTGATGACGTTATTGTTGGCCTTGTTGGCCAATATGCTGATGAACATAAGTTTGGTGGGCAATGCGGCGTGGACGCCTGATTTTCTAGCGGTCACCTTGGTGTTTTGGTGCATTCACCAACCGCGACTTGTGGGCATTAGTGTTGCGTTTTTCTTTGGTGTTGCCAGCGACGTGCATCAGGCTACCTTGATGGGGCAACACGCATTGACATACTCTGCTTTGGGATTTTTCTCGCTCATGATTCATCGCCGATTGCTATGGTTCACCGTGCCTTCGCAAGCCATGCAAGTGCTGCCCTTGTTTTTAACAGCGCACGCACTGGAGTTAACGGTACGCATGGCCTCTGGCGCCTTGTTTCCTGGGTGGTCGTTGTTTATGGCGCCGCTATTAGAGGCTGTGCTGTGGCCGATCATGAGCGTGATCTTGCTGGCACCTCAGAGACGCGCACCCAACCCTGACGCGCACCGCCCTCTATGACGGTGATCCGTAACGTTTTGATGGACCTGAATCGCTTCAGGTCCCGCGTGGTGGTGGTGACGTTTGTGGTCCTGATTGCATTTGGGGTCTTGTGCGCACGCTTGTTTTATTTGCAAGTTATTCGCTATAGCGAACTCAATGCAGCAGCGGAAAGTAACCGAACTGCGATCGTGCCTATCGTTCCTAACCGAGGCGTCATCATGGACCGCAATGGCGTTGTCCTTGCTACTAACTATTCGGCCTACACATTAGAGATCACCCCTTCTAAAGTTGTAGCGCCTGTGGAAGAAGTCATCGAACAACTCTCAGCAATCATTGACATTCAGACACGTGATAAACGCCGCTTTAAAAAGCAAGTCGATGAATCAAAAAGCATTGACTCGGTCCCCATTCGTACCCGTCTAACAGACGAAGAGGTCGCCCGATTTGCCGCGCAGCGTTACCGCTTTCCAGGCGTTGAAATTCGTGCCCGTTTGTTTCGCAACTACCCCTACGACCAACTCGCCAGCCACGTGATTGGCTATATCGGACGCATCAACACCAGCGAAAAAGCCAAGATCGAAGAGTCCGAAGATGCGGGCAATTACCGGGGCACCGAATACATCGGCAAACTCGGCGTCGAGCAAAGTTACGAGAACCAATTGCATGGCACAACAGGCGTGCAAGAGATGGAGACGTCTGCTGGTGGACGCGCAGTGCGCCGACTCAATAGCAGCCAATCGGTACCGGGCAATAGCGTGGTGCTTTCCATCGACATCAAGTTGCAAAAACTAATCGAAGATTTGTACGGAACACGCCGAGGCGCGTTGGTGGCGCTCGACCCTAAAACGGGAGAGGTCTTGGCGTTTGTCAGCAAACCCACGTTTGATCCCAATTTGTTTGTCGATGGCATCGATGTAGATAACTGGCAAGCTTTGAACGAGTCTCCTGATAAACCTTTGCTGAATCGCGCGTTACGTGGAACATATCCTCCTGGTTCAACTTACAAGCCGTTTATGGCTTTAGCGGCCTTGCAGTCGGGCAAGCGCGCAGAGAAAACGTTGATTTCTGACCCTGGCTTTTTCATGTTTGGCAACCACCGCTTTCGCGATGACAAAGAAGGCGGCCATGGTGTGGTGGACATGTACAAATCGATTGTCGAATCATGCGATACCTACTACTACACGCTAGCGCGCGATATGGGCGTGGACTTGATCTACGAGCAAATGAAGCCTCTAGGATTTGGACAAATCACCGGCATCGATATCTTGGGCGAGTCGCGCGGTGTGTTGCCCTCAACCGACTGGAAACGCACCACCTATAAAAAAGCCGAGCAACAACGTTGGTATTCCGGGGAAACTATTTCTCTAGGCATCGGCCAGGGCTACAACAGCTTCACCATGTTGCAAGTTGCTCACGCCACAGCCACGATTGCCAACAATGGTTTGAAGATGCGCCCGCACATCGTGCGTGAGGTGCTCGACGTCGAAACCAAAGCACCGACGCCTGTGGCTAAAGAACCTATTGGGCAATTACCACTTTCGCCAGAAAATTTAGACATCATCAAACGCGCCATGATTGGTGTGAATATCGAAGGCACATCGGCCACTAGCTTTGCGGGTGCGCAATATGTCAGCGCTGGAAAAACGGGAACTGCGCAGGTCTATACCGTCAAGCAAAACGAAAAATACAACGCGGCCACAGTGGACGAACGGATGCGCGACCATGCCTTGTTCATTGCATTCGCACCCGCCGATGATCCCAAAGTGGCGCTTGCGATGGTGGTGGAAAACTCAGGCTTTGGCGCGCAAAATGCCGCGCCGATCGCGCGTCGCGTATTTGACTTTGTCATCATGGGCCAATACCCCTCAGAAGAAGATATCGCCGCCGTGCAGAAAGGCCAAGCGACCCGCCCAATCGGCAAGCCGCGTGATGTGGCCAACGTGCCTTGGCCACCCAAAACCGTTACGGCATCTGTAGTACCAGTTCCATTAAAGCCTTGAGTCGCCAGGCGCTTGTGCTTAACGCATGTAAGCGTCAAAACTGGTTTTGCAAATCAAAGCGCCGACCACTAGCAAAAACATCACGCGCACAAACCCAGCGCCATGCTTTAACGCCATGCGGGTGCCAAGCAAACTACCTGCGACATTCGCCATAGCCAACGGCAACGCCAAATGCCACCAAACATGGCCTTTGAGCGTGAACAAAACCAGGGCGGCGGCGTTGCTTGATAAATTGAGCAACTTGGCGGCAACTGAAGCGTTTAAAAAATCGTAGCCCAGCCATCGCACTAGCAAGAACACGAAGAAGCTTCCCGTGCCAGGCCCAAAAAATCCGTCATAAAACCCGATGACCAAACCGACCGAGCACGCGGCTAGCAATTCAGCGCGTCCGCTAAAACGAGGTGTGTGGTCGCGCCCCATGTCTTTGCGCCACAGGGTATAGAGCAAGACCGCACCTAAAACAAAGGGCAGTGATTGGCGTAAAAAATCTGCCGAAATTAGTGTCACCCACCAAGCGCCAAAAAACGAACCCGCCATCGCCAAACAGGCGGCGGGCAACATGACCGACCAATTGATGCTGACGCGTCGGCTGTATTGCCAAGTGGCAAACGTGGTGCCCCAGACCGACGCGCTTTTATTGGTGCCCAGCAAGGTGGCGGGCGTGGCGGTAGGGTAGAGCGCAAAAAGCGCTGGTAATAAAACCAATCCGCCGCCACCCACAATTGAATCGATAAATCCCGCTAACGCCGAAGCGAAGGTCGCTACTACAAGTTCCATCTACGGATTGTGGTCGGAAAAGCAAAAGGCACCGGTGTGACCCAGTGCCTTTTTTAAAATCACCCTGTTTGTGCAGAGCTTGTTATGTGTCTCCTCGGACCCTCTGCAACTGTGGCGTACCTAGGTTGCGAGTTGGCAAACTTTAAACGCGGCGCACCGCAATGGGGCCTAGGAGTTTCCCTTGCGGGCTAACCCGCGCAAAA
>JBBAOY010000042.1:10808-12516 GCA_040401095.1 Limnohabitans sp. | reverse complement strand
GACGCCAGCGCCTCGTGCGCTAACCACTGCGCTGCTTTTTCAGCCAACATCAAGGTGGGGCTATTGGTATTGCCGCTGGTAATTGTGGGCATCACGCTGGCATCGACCACGCGCAAGCCCCGCACCACGCCACCCCGTCCATCGCGCACGCGCAACTCTGGGTCAACCACCGCTTGCGCATCATCGATACGACCCATGCGCGCAGTGCCCACAGGATGGAAGATGGTGGTGGCAATGTCACCCGCCAAACGCGCAAGGTCGTCGTCGCTTTGGTATTGCACGCCAGGCTTCCACTCCACGGGCTTGTATTTCGCCAAAGCAGGTTGGGCCGCGATACGGCGCGTCACGCGCAAAGAATCTGCCGCGACTTTGCGGTCGGCGTCCGTGCTCAAGTAGTTGGGCGCAATCTTTGGCGCATCGGCAAATTTAGGGCTAACGATATTCACCGTGCCACGGCTGGTCGGGTTAAGGTTGCACACACTTGCAGTAAATGCAGGAAAGCTATGCAGCGGCTCACCAAAAGCATCCAAGCTCAAAGGTTGCACGTGATATTCGATGTTGGTGAAAGGCTGCTCAGGGCTGCTGCGTGTGAAGGCGCCCAACTGCGAAGGCGCCATGCTCATCGGCCCACTGCGCTTGAACACATACTCCATCCCAATCTTGGCCTTACCCCACCAACTATTGGCCAGCGTGTTGAGCGTTTGCACGCCTTGCACTTTAAAGACAGAGCGGATTTGCAAATGGTCTTGTAAATTAGCGCCGACACCAGGCAAATCGATCACGGGATCAATGCCATGCTCCTTCAGCAAAGAGGCAGGCCCCAAACCCGAGAGTTGCAAAATTTGTGGCGACCCAATACTGCCCGCACATAAGACCACAGCATGTTTGGCCGTGGCGCGCACATACCCACCCGCGCCTGTCCATACCTCAACCCCACTGCAACGCGACTGACCGTCAGCGTCATTGGTCATTAAAAGCTTAGAAACTTGCGCGCTAGACCACAACTCAAAATTAGGCCGCGCATAACAAGTGGGCCGCAAAAAAGCCTTAGGCGTATTCCAGCGCCAGCCACTTTTTTGGTTCACTTCAAAATAGCCCACACCCTCGTTATCGCCTTGGTTGAAATCGTCAGTAGCAGGAACACCTGCTTGCACCGCCGCTTCAGCAAATGCGTCGAGCACATCCCAGCGCAAGCGTTGCTTTTCAATCCGCCATTCGCCACCAGCGTTGTGGTGACGCAGCGTTTCGCCATACACCGTTTTATCCGCTAACAGCACCTCGCTTTTGGCGCCCTTGGCACCATGCATCGCATTAGCCCCACCGAAATGGTCTTCGTGCAACTTGAAATACGGCAGACATTGGTCCCAGCGCCAACGGCTGTCACCTGTGATGTCAGCCCACTGGTTGTAATCACGCGCCTGGCCACGCATATAAATCATGCCGTTGATACTCGAACACCCGCCCAGCACCTTGCCCCGCGGATACTTCAAACTGCGCCCGTTCAAACCGACATCAGGGGCTGTGTTGTAGAGCCAGTCCGTACGCGGATTCCCAATGCAATACAAATACCCCACAGGAATGTGGATCCAGTGGTAATCGTCTTTGCGTCCCGCCTCAATCAGCAAAACTCGCTTACGCGCATCAGCGCTTAAGCGATTGGCTAATAAGCACCCTGCGGTGCCTGCACCAACAATGATGTAATCAAAAG
>JBBAOY010000042.1:0-10708 GCA_040401095.1 Limnohabitans sp. | reverse complement strand
GCCCCTTTGCCAATACTCTCCGGCCAGCGCTGCATCACAGACTTTTGCTTGGTATAGAAACGGACACCCTCTTCACCATACGCGTGCATATCGCCAAACAAACTCTTCTTCCAACCTCCAAACCCATGCCAAGCCATAGGCACAGGAATCGGCACATTGATACCAACCATGCCAACTTGAATACGTCGCGCAAATTCACGTGCCACATTGCCGTCGCGGGTGAAGCAACTCACGCCATTGCCAAACTCGTGGGCGTTGATCAAATCTACCGCTTGCGCGAAATCTTTGACACGCACACAGCTGAGCACGGGCCCAAAAATTTCTTCTTTGTAGATGCGCATCTCAGGTGTGACATGGTCAAACAAAGTGCCACCCATCCAAAAGCCTTTTTCGCAACCTGGTCCTGTTTGCTTGGCATCAAATGGGCGTCCATCTACTAACAGCTTGGCACCTTCTTTGGCGCCCTGCGCGATATAGCCGGTGATGCGTTCATGCGCGATGGAGGTGACGATCGGGCCCATCTCAGCCTCGAGGTTGGTACCGTTGAGCACTTTCAAAGCCTTGGTGCGCTCGATCAATTTGGGCATGATGCGTTCGGCAACATCGCCGACCAACACCGCCACGCTGATCGCCATACAACGCTCGCCGGCAGAACCGTAGGCCGCGCCGATCAAAGCGTCGACCGATTGGTCGATGTCGGCATCGGGCATCACGACCATATGGTTTTTAGCGCCCCCTAAAGCTTGCACGCGTTTGCCGTGGTGCGCGCCAGTTTCGTAGATGTAGTTAGCAATCGGTGTGGAGCCGACAAAGCTCACGGCTTTGACATCTGGGTGCACCAGCAATGCGTCGACCGCTTCTTTGTCGCCTTGGACTACGTTGAACACACCGTCCGGCAAGCCCGCTTTTTTGAGCAAGTCGGCCATGAAAAGCGCAGGCGATGGGTCAATCGGGCTGGGCTTCAAAATAAAGGTGTTGCCGCATGCAATAGCGACGGGGAACATCCACATAGGCACCATCACGGGGAAGTTGAAGGGTGTGATACCCGCCACTACGCCCAAAGGCTGGCGCATGGTCCAGTTGTCTATGCCGGTGGAGACTTGTTCGGTGTAGTCGCCTTTAAGTAGCTGCGGAATGCCCGTGGCGAATTCGACAATCTCAATGCCGCGCGTGACTTCCCCTTGTGCGTCGGTAAATACCTTGCCATGCTCGGCGGTGATCATGCGCGCGAGCTCGTCTTTGTGAATATTCATTAATTCTAGGAACTTGAACATCACGCGCGCGCGCCTTAGAGGTGATGTGTCCGCCCAAGCGGGAAAGGCTTTTTGAGCGGCTGCTACAGCGACGTTCACATCGGCGGTACTCGCCAAATGCACTTGTGCAGTGACGGCGCCCGTTGCAGGATTGAATACATCTTGCATACGCGTGCTGTTGCCTTGGCTCGATTGGCCTGCGACAAAGTGGGCAATGGTGGCTGTGCTCATAAACAGTCTTTCAAAAAAATTTCTAAATGAAAGCGCAAAGCGCTCTACTCTACAAGGGTGACGGGTTAGCGCGAGTTTCCGCTAGTTGCTCAGGAGGCGCTCGACTAGCGCCCGCCTGTGACGTCTACGTTAGCGCCAGTGACATAGCTGGCGGAGTCGCTCAGCAACCACACAATGGTTTGTGCGACTTCATCAGCGGAGCCAGGACGCAACATGGGGATCATGGGCGCCATGGTTTTGGCACGGTCAGGGATGCCGCCGCTAGCGTGGATGTCGGTGTCAATGATGCCGGGTCGAACGGCGTTGACGCGAATGCCTTCCGCCGCTACTTCTTTTGCTAGTCCAAGATTGAAGGTGTCGATCGCACCCTTGCTGGCCGCATAGTCGACGTACTGGCCGGGCGCTCCCACACGAGCGGCCACGCTGCTGAGGTTGACGATAGAGCCGCCCTTGCCACCGTGTTTGGTGCTCATGCGCAAAATCGCTTCGCGTGCGCAGACGATGGCGCCAATCACATTGATGCGCATCATGCGCTCTAGACGTTCCCAGCTCAACTCATCGACCCGCACGGCCACGTCGAGCACGCCAGCGTTGTTCACAAAACCAGTGAGACGACCGAGTTTTGCATCTACTTGCGCAAACAGGTGTTTAATTTGCGCCTCATCGCCGACGTCGGCTTGGATGCTCAGGGCCTGCCCGCCTTCCGCTTTAATTTGTTGGACAACGGCATCTGCCGCGGCGGCGTTTTGGCTGTAATTGACCGCAACGGCCCAACCTTGACGGGCGGCCAAAAGGGCCGTGGCGGCGCCAATGCCCCGGCTTGCGCCTGTGACTAGTAAAACGGGTTGCATAGCTTGTCTCCTGAGTGCCAAAGGTTTTTTTTGAACTGAGCGCGCACGATAGCATGGGCGCGGCCTGCTCTGAGTAACGTCTTGGACACGAGGGGTTATCCTTCTCGCACCTAAATTTTGTAAGTTTTCTGGAGTTTCCATGACTACCGTTCGACTAAAAGCCGCTGATGGATTCGAGTGCCCTGCCTATGTGGCGCAACCCAAGGGCAAGCCTAAAGGTGCCGTGGTGGTGATCCAAGAAATTTTTGGCGTCAACCCGCATATCCGTGAAGTGGTCGATGGCTATGCCGCAGCCGGCTATTTCGCGATTGCGCCGGCTATGTTCCACCGCGCCAAGCACGGCGTAGAACTTGGTTACACGCCAGACGATATGCAAGCGGGCATGGTATTGAAGGGCGCAATCGAAGCATTGCCCGACATGGCTTTTATGGCCGATATTGAGGCTGCCGTGAAATACGCGCATCAAACGTCCGGCGCCAAGGTCGGCATAGTGGGTTACTGCTGGGGTGGTTTATTAACTTGGCGCGCTGCAGCGCTGGTGGAAGGCTTGAGCGCCGCTGTGCCTTATTACGGCGGCGGTTCCACCACTGCGGAAGAAATCGCCCGTCACCCCCATTGCCCCGTGATGGCGCACTTCGCCAAACAAGACCATTGGATTGGATTGGACACCGTCGACGCTTTTGCCAAGGCCCATCCTGAGGTGGCTGTGCGTTTGTACGTGGCTGACCACGGATTTAATTGCGACCACCGAGGTTCGTACCAAAAGGTTTCCGCTGACTTGGCGCGGGAGCGCACTTTGGCGTTTTTCGAAGAACATTTGGCCTAAGCCATTGGCTTTGTCAAAATTCCACTAAAAGTGAACCGTGACTCACAGCTAAACTCCGACAATGCTCTGGATTAAATCGTTTCATATTATTTTTGTGACTAGCTGGTTTGCTGGCTTGTTTTATTTGCCACGCATTTTTGTCAATCTGGCCATGGTGCCGCCTGAGTCGGTGTCGGAAGAACAGCGCTTGCTATTGATGGCGCGCAAATTGATGCGCTTCACCACCTTGCTGATGTTCCCCGCTCTGGGTTTGGGATTGGTATTGTGGTTGGTCTACGGCATTGGCCTAGGCGAGGGCAATGGCTGGATGCACGCCAAACTCGCCTTGGTGGTGTTGGCGATTGGCTACCACCATATGTGCGGCGCGATGCTACGCAAGTTTGAAGCGCACGCCAACCAAAAAAGCCATGTGTGGTTTCGTTGGTTCAACGAGGTTCCTGTGGTGTTGCTGACCCTCACCGTGATCTTGGTGGTGGTCAAGCCTTTCTAAGTATTACGCCCCATGCGACAAACCTCTGCTTGGCCGTTGTCGCATATTTATTTGGCTTTAATTGTTTATGCCAGCCTGTACCCCTTTGACCAATGGCGCGACCAAGGCATTTTTACTTGGGAGTTTTTAAGCGCGCCGTGGCCTAAATACTGGACGGGCTTTGACGTCACATCCAATGTTTTAGGCTACGCCCCACTTGGGTTTTTATGGGGCTTGAGCGCGATGCGCATGGGCTGGGGGCGCCGAGCCATTGTGGTGAGTACCTGTGCTGCTGCGGCCACTTCATTGCTGATGGAGGGTATACAAAGCTATTTGCCATCGCGGGTGCCTTCACTGGTAGATTTTCTGCTCAATGCGATGGGTGCTTGGCTCGGTGCGTGTATCTCAAGCGGCATGGAGCAAATGGGCTGGTTGGACCGATGGAGCCAGTTTCGCAAGCGTTGGTTTGTGCGGGATGCCTATTACGCCTTGGTCTTGATGGCGGTTTGGCCGCTGGCGCTCTTGTTTCCCGTGGCCGTGCCTTTGGGCTTGGGCCAAGTTTGGGAGCGGGTAGAGGACGCGATAACTATTACTTTGGACGGCACCGCCTTCGAGCAATGGATTCCGATGCGGTCATTTGAACTAGAGCCGTTGTTGCCAGGTGCAGAGTTGCTTTGCGTGGCCCTTGGCTTTTTAATTCCGTGCCTGCTTGGTTTTGGCGTGATTCGAAAATTCGGCCAGCGGGTTTTTTACCTAATGTTGGTGCTGGCTTTGGGTTTGGGCGTCAGCGCTTTGTCTGCGGCATTGAGTTATGGCCCCAGCCATGCATGGAGTTGGCTTGGCGTGCCCGTGGTGTTGGGCTTGGTCTGCGGTTTCGTGCTGAGTCTGTTTTTTGTGATGCTGTCTGCGCCAACCTGTTGGGTCTTTTTATTGCTTGCATTGTTGGTGCAACAAAGCGTGTTGAACCAATCCCCCGAGAGCGCTTACTTCGCCCAAACCTTGCAGACGTGGGAGCAGGGCCGTTTTATTCGCTTCAATGGTTTGGTGCAGTGGCTTGGATGGCTGTGGCCATACACCGTGATGTTCTATGCCATTGCGCGGTTGACGCGTTCGGTAGATGAGGACGCATACGAAATCTAAAATCACAACTATGTCTCAAACACCTTATTACAAACACCATATCTTTTTCTGCCTGAACCAACGCGAGTCAGGCCAGTCCTGCTGCGCCGACCAAGGCGCGCAAGAAGCCTTTGCCCATTGCAAAGCGCAAGTCAAGGCCGCTGGACTTGCTGGCGCGGGCGGCGTGCGGGTTAACAAAGCGGGATGCCTAGACCGTTGCGCAGGCGGCCCCGTGGCCGTGGTCTACCCCGAAGGCGTTTGGTACACCTTTGTAGACCATGCCGATATCGACGACATCGTCAACAGCCATCTCAAAAACGGCCAAGTGGTCGAGCGTTTGCGCTTGAGTCCCGATGTTGGCCGATGAATTCGCAAACCCAACGCGTCACTTGGCGCGGAGAAGCTGGCGCCATTGAAGGGTTGCTGGACCATCCAGATGGCGATTCACGCGGTGTTGCGGTGGTGGCACATCCCCATCCGCTTTTTGGCGGAACCATGGACAACAAAGTTGTGCAAACCTTGGCGCGGGCATTTGTGCAGTGCGGGTGGACGGTGGCACGTTTTAATTTTCGTGGGGTTGGTGCAACCGAGGGCGTGCATGATGCAGGTGCCGGCGAGGCACGAGACTTTTTATCGGTTGTGGAGCAAGTGGCACCAAAGGGTGCGCTGGCGATCGCAGGGTTTTCTTTTGGTTCATTTGTTGCAAGCCATGTCATTCAAGCCTTGAGTGAGAAGCGTGACATCGAGAAAATTGTTTTTGTAGGCACTGCCACCGAGCGATTGGCGGTGGCTGATGTGCCAGTGGCTTTGCATGAAAAAACTTTGGTGGTGCATGGGGAGCAAGACGACACGGTGTCGCTGGCCTCCGTAATGAATTGGGCTCGCCCACAAAGTTTGCCGATCACAGTGGTTCCTGGTGGCGGACATTTCTTTCATGGACAATTGCCACTCTTGAAAAGTATAGTCGTGCGACATTTGAGTGCTTAGGCGGGGTGCTCTGGCAGAGTGTCCGGGCAGTTTCAATTTGCTCCGCAACTGCTAAGCGCGTCAAGGCGATCACTTTGTACATGCTGCGACTCCGCGTTGCGCGCTTTATGTCGCTCGCAGCATGCACAAAGCGCTCACCTTGACGAACTGTAGGGCGGACGCACTAACGAAGCCTCTGAGCAAAAGCCCCATTTCAAGCCATTGTTTAAAAAGATAGCTATGCCCACTACTTTGAGTTCTTGGATTACCCGATTTGCACTCTGCGCTTTGCTGTCGGTGTGTTGCATTGCGCAAGCGCAAGTTCAATCACCTTCGCTATCGCCCCAAGCTCCCTCGCTGGCGCCCCAAGCCCCTGAAATTGCTGCACATGCTTATTTGTTAGTGGATGTCACCGCACAACAAGTGTTGGCGCAATCGAATGCTGACCAACCGGTTGAGCCCGCCTCATTGACCAAGCTGATGTCTGCCTACTTGGTGTTCCAGGCGCTCAAAGCCAAAAAAATCACGCTCGAGCAAACGATGCCTGTGAGTGAGCGCGCTTGGAAAATGCAAGGCTCACGCATGTTTATCGATCCTAAGATGCAAGTGCCGGTGCTGGATTTGATCAAGGGCATGATTGTTCAATCCGGCAATGACGCAACTATCGTGCTGGCTGAGGGTGTGGGCGGCACGGTTGAGCATTTTGTAGACATGATGAACGCCCAAGCCCAAACCCTGGGTATGAAAAATACGGGCTACAAAAACCCTGAGGGTCTGACGGTCCCCGGCCACATCACCACCGCCAAAGACCTGAGTATTTTGGCGACCCGCTTGATGCAAGACTTTCCTGAGTTTGTGGGCTACTACGCCATCAAGCAGTACCGCTATCCGGGCACGCCTGCGGCTAACCAAAACAACCGCAATTTGTTGTTGTTTCGTGACCCGAGCGTTGACGGGTTGAAGACGGGGCACACCGATGCTGCTGGATTTTGTTTGATTGCTACTGCTAAGCGCGATGCGCCTGGCGTGGGTTCGCGACGCTTGTTGTCTATCGTGCTTGGGGCGTCCAGCGAGAATGCGCGGGCCGCAGAATCGCAAAAACTTCTGAATTGGGGCTACACCGCTTATGAGGCTGTCAAATTATTTGACGCGTCTCAGGCCGTGGTCAGCCCCTTGGTTTGGAAGGGGCAGTCCAACATCGCCAAGCTGGGGCGTTTTCAGCCCATCGTGGTGGCCATTCCAGCGGGCGCTATTGGCCGCGTCCAAACCCAGGTGGCTAGACCTGAGCCCATGGTGGCGCCTTTTCTGCGCGGGCAGACGGTCGGTGCTTTGAAGGTCACTTTAGACCAGCAGCCCTGGGTGGACGTGCCATTGGTCGTCTTGGAGGCCGTGGAACAGGCCGGTTGGGTGGGGCGTACCTGGGACGCTCTACGGCTTTGGGTGAAGTAACCCAATCTTCGGGCGAAGTAGCCCAAAAGTTCGCCGTTCTCGGCGCATTTGCTACAGGACGCTGATCCTGATACACTAGAAGGCTTTTCGGTCGCTTGCGTGATGGAGTGACCGTTTTCTTTTATTCAAACGTTTAGGGACGTTTTTCAATGCCAACCATTAATCAATTGGTGCGTCAGGGGCGCGAGGTCGAAACGATCAAGTCCAAGAGCCCAGCGATGCAGAACTCGCCACAACGCCGCGGCGTTTGTACGCGTGTCTACACCACGACGCCCAAAAAACCAAACTCAGCCTTGCGTAAAGTTGCCAAAGTGCGCTTGACCAACGGTTTTGAAGTCATTTCTTACATCGGCGGTGAAGGCCACAACCTGCAAGAGCACTCAGTGGTTCTCGTGCGCGGTGGTCGTGTCAAAGACTTGCCAGGTGTGCGTTACCACATCGTGCGTGGATCGCTCGACTTGCAAGGCGTGAAAGACCGCAAGCAGTCACGTTCTAAGTACGGCGCTAAGCGTCCTAAGAAGGCTTAAATGTTTTCGGCCTTCACTTCATAAGTCAAGGCCAAAAGCCCAAGCGAGGCTCTAAAGCGCAAACGGTGTTTTGGTCGTCAGGCAGACGGCGCAAAACGAAGTGACCCGAAGCATCCAATCGTGGGTGTGGGTCGAGTAAGTGAAAGCCATGATGGTTTTCGCGGTGTTCGAAAGAATGCCAACTGAAGCAAATATGAGGTGAAACCATGCCACGTCGTCGCGAAGTCCCTAAACGTGAAATCCTGCCCGATCCAAAGTACGGAAACGTTGAACTCTCCAAGTTCATGAACGTCATCATGGAAGGCGGCAAAAAAGCTGTCGCCGAGCGTATTATTTACGGCGCACTTGCGCAAATCGAACAAAAATCTGGCAAAGATCCCTTGGAGTTGTTCTCCGTGGCGATCAACAACGTCAAGCCAATGGTTGAGGTGAAATCCCGCCGCGTCGGTGGCGCCAACTACCAAGTTCCTGTTGAAGTGCGCCCTGTGCGTCGCTTGGCCTTGTCTATGCGTTGGCTCAAAGAAGCCGCCCGCAAGCGTGGCGAAAAGTCCATGGCTTTGCGCCTGGCCAATGAATTGCTCGAAGCCTCTGAAGGCCGCGGCGGTGCTATGAAAAAGCGTGACGAAGTTCACCGCATGGCCGAAGCCAACAAAGCATTCAGCCACTTCCGCTTCTAATTTCAAAGGTAATCTGTCATGGCTCGCAAGACCCCTATTGAGCGCTACCGCAACATTGGTATTTCCGCGCACATCGATGCCGGTAAAACCACTACGACCGAGCGCATTCTTTTTTATACCGGCGTGAACCACAAAATTGGTGAAGTGCACGACGGTGCCGCCACCATGGACTGGATGGAACAAGAGCAAGAGCGTGGTATCACCATCACCTCTGCTGCAACCACCTGTTTCTGGAAGGGCATGGATGGCTCTTTCGAAGACCACCGCATCAACATCATTGACACCCCTGGACACGTCGACTTCACGATTGAAGTCGAGCGTTCTATGCGTGTCTTGGACGGTGCTTGCATGGTGTACTGTGCTGTGGGTGGCGTGCAACCTCAGTCTGAAACTGTGTGGCGCCAAGCCAATAAATACAAAGTGCCACGCTTGGCTTTTGTGAACAAGATGGACCGTACGGGCGCCAACTTTTTCAAGGTTGTTGAGCAGATGAAGTTGCGCTTGAAAGCCAACCCTGTGCCAATCGTGATCCCTATCGGTGCTGAAGAAAACTTTACCGGCGTGGTCGATCTACGCAAGATGAAAGCCATCATTTGGGACGAAGCGTCGCAAGGCATGAAGTTCACCTTCGAAGAAATCCCCGCCAATTTGGTGGAGTTGGCTAAAGAGTGGCGCGAGAAGATGGTCGAAGCTGCTGCTGAAGCCTCTGAAGAATTGATGAACAAGTACCTCGAAGAAGGTGACTTGACAGAAGAAGAGATCACCCAAGGTTTGCGCATTCGCACCATCAACAGCGAAATCCAGCCTATGTTGTGCGGCACTGCGTTCAAGAACAAAGGTGTTCAGCGCATGTTAGATGCGGTGTTGGAATTGATGCCTTCTCCCTTAGACGTGAAAGCCATCAAAGGCTTTGACGAAGACGAGAAAGAAATCACCCGCAAAGCAGATGACGATGAAAAATTCTCAGCCTTGGCTTTTAAATTGATGACCGACCCGTTTGTGGGTCAGCTCACTTTCGTGCGTGTATATTCCGGCGTTCTGAAAAAGGGCGACACGGTTTACAACGCGGTGCGCGGCAAGAAAGAGCGTATCGGCCGTATCGTGCAGATGCACGCCAACAACCGCGAAGAAGTGGACGAAATCCGTGCCGGCGACATTGCCGCTTGCGTGGGTTTGAAAGACGTCACCACTGGTGAGACTTTGTGTGACCCGAATGCGGTGATTACCTTGGAGCGCATGGTTTTCCCAGACTCTGTGATTCGTCAGGCTGTAGAGCCTAAGACCAAGGCCGACCAAGAAAAAATGGGTATGGCGCTGTCACGTTTGGCCGCGGAAGATCCATCTTTCCGCGTGCAAACCGACGAAGAATCCGGCCAGACCATCATCGGTGGTCAGGGCGAGTTGCACCTTGAAATTATTGTTGACCGCATGAAGCGCGAGTTCGGTGTCGAAGCCAACGTGGGCAAGCCCCAGGTGGCCTATCGCGAAACCATTCGCAAGACGGTGGAAGATGCCGAAGGCAAGTTTGTGCGTCAGTCCGGCGGTAAGGGTCAGTATGGCCACGTGGTCTTGAAGGTTGAGCCACAAGAAGCCGGCAAAGGTTTCGAATTTGTTGACGCCATCAAAGGCGGTGTGGTTCCACGCGAATACATCCCTGCGGTTGAAAAAGGTGTGATCGAAGCCTTAGGCCAAGGCGTGTTAGCGGGCTACCCAGTGGTCGACGTCAAAGTCACGCTGCACTTCGGTTCGTACCACGATGTGGACTCGAACGAAATGGCGTTCAAGATGGCGGCGATTTTTGGCTTCAAAGAAGGTTGCCGTAAAGCCAGCCCAGTTATCTTGGAGCCGATGATGGCTGTAGAAGTGGAAACCCCTGAAGACTACGCCGGTAACGTGATGGGCGATTTGTCCTCACGCCGTGGCATGGTCCAAGGCATGGACGACATGGTCGGTGGCGGCAAAGCCATCAAAGCCGAAGTGCCCTTGTCTGAAATGTTCGGTTACTCCACGACTTTGCGATCTATGTCGCAAGGCCGTGCCACCTACACCATGGAATTCAAGCACTACGCCGAAGCACCTCGTAACGTGGCGGAAGCCATTGTTGCTGCAAGGGCTAAATAAATGAATTGGGGACGGACCAAGTTGCAAAGCAACTTGCTCGGTCCCCTCTGATTAAAAGAATCTGTCTGCGACGATGCGCCGCCCTGTCACCCGTGCGGGGCGAACCAGCAGTGTCGTGCAAACATTAAACCTGTACACGGGCCCGCTCTTTGAGGAATTGAAAAATGGCAAAAGGAAAATTTGAACGTACCAAGCCCCACGTGAACGTGGGCACGATTG
>JBBAOY010000041.1:0-19572 GCA_040401095.1 Limnohabitans sp. | reverse complement strand
ACAGCTTGAATCACTTCAAAAATCTTGTCGACCATCAAAGGCGATAAACCCATAGACGGCTCATCTAGCAATAGCAAGCTAGGGCGACTCATCAACGCACGTCCCATGGCTAACATTTGCTGCTCTCCGCCAGACAAAGTGCCCGCCAATTGGTGGCTGCGTTCTTTTAGGCGTGGGAAGGTGGTGAAGATACGCTCTATATCTTCGTCAATATCAGCACTATCGCTACGACTGTAAGCACCCATCTGCAGATTCTCAATGATGGTCATACGGGTGAACACGCCACGTCCTTCGGGCACCATGGCTAGGCCTTGTTTTACTAAATCCCAAGGCTTGCATTGATGGATAGGTTTGTCGTTTAACTCTATGTGGCCAGCACTTGCAGATAACAAACCCGTGATGGCTTTCATGGTGGTGGTTTTGCCAGCGCCGTTCGAGCCGATCAACGAAACCAACTCACCTGCAAAAACTTCAAAGCTCACCCCTTTGACAGCTTGAATACCGCCATAACTCACTTGTAAATCGCTCACACGTAGCATGGGTGAGGTCATATCAAACCTGTGCCGTTCCCAAATATGCTTGCATCACACGCGCATCACGTTGCACGTGGGCGGGAGTGCCTTCTGCAATCACTTGGCCTTCATCTAATACCGTCACGCGATCGCATAAACCCATGACCAATTTCACATCGTGTTCAATCAATAAAACCGTGCGTTGGTCATGGCGGATTTTGTCAATCAATGCGCGTAACTGCACTTTCTCGGTGGCGTTCATACCTGCAGCAGGTTCGTCTAAGGCTAAAAGCTGCGGGTCCGTTGCTAGGGCACGGGCAATTTCTAGACGTCGCTGGTCTCCATAGCTCAAGGTGCGTGCTTTCACATCGGCAAGCGTGTCAATGCCGACATAGGCTAACAATTCGTGGGCTCTTTCAGCAATTTCTTTTTCTTCTTTTGTGAAAGACTTGGTTCTAAAAATAGCACCCAACAAACCAGAGTGAGTGCGCACATGGCGGGCCACCATCACGTTTTCAAGCGCTGTCATCTCAGCGAATAAACGGATGTTTTGGAAGGTGCGCGCGATGCCTGCTTTGGCGACCAAATGCACATCCTTAGGCTGATAAGGCTGGTCTGCCAATACAAAGCTGCCGCTATCTGCTGGATACAAGCCTGTGATGACATTGAAGAATGTGGTTTTGCCAGCGCCATTGGGGCCTATCAAGCCATAGACTTGGCCACGCTCGATCGTGAGATGCACATCGTTCAAAGCTTGCAGACCACCGAAGCGTTTTGATACACCTGCCACTTGAAGCACATGGTGACTAAGCATCGCGCCCCTCCACTCTTTGCAAACGCTTATCGAGTTCAGGCTTTGGCCATAAACCGCTAGGGCGCCACAACATAACACCCACCATCGCTACAGAGATAAGAAGTTGGCGCAATATCGCTGCGTCTAATCGGCCGCCTGTCATTTCTTGCAAAGGCCCAGCGACATAACGCAACGCTTCTGGCAACGCAGCCAACAAAACGGCTCCCAAAATCACGCCGGGCAAGTGCCCCAAGCCACCCAACACAACCATCGCCACGATCATCACAGACTCCATCAAGCTGAATGATTCAGGCGACACAAATCCTTGAAAGGCAGCAAACATCGCACCGGAGATGCCGCCAAATGTGGCACCCATGCCGAACGCCATCAATTTCAAATTGCGCGTGTTGAGCCCCATGGCTTTGGCTGCGATTTCATCTTCGCGAATCGCCATCCATGCACGACCAATGCGGGAGTTTTCTAAACGATGGCAGACCACGACACTGACAACTACCAGCACCAGAAACAAGTAGTAATACAAAGTGACTGAAGACAGTTCAATAAAACCCAAATCCAATCGCTTAGAAAGTGGATGACCAAAGACACTCACCGCATCAATAGGACCAATGCCTTTAGGCCCATTGGTGATATTCACAGGTTGGTCTAAATTATTTAAAAAGACGCGGATGATTTCACCAAAACCTAAAGTCACAATCGCCAAGTAATCACCGCGTAGCTTTAAGGTGGGTGCGCCCAACACAATTCCGAACAAGGCAGCAACACCAGCAGCCATAGGCAAGACCATCCATAAGCTAAGGTGCAAACCATTTGGAAGCATCGTGGCAATCCACGGAAATGCATCTGTAAGATGGGGGGACGCTAACAATCCAAATAGATACGCGCCAACTGCAAAAAATGCAACGTAACCCAGATCTAACAAACCAGCGTAGCCAACCACAATATTTAAGCCAAGTGCTAATAAGACATATAAAAGCGACATGTCTGCAATGCGCACCCACGCGTTACCAAACGGTTGTAATACAAATGGCAAAAGCAACAATACAGATGCCAAAAGCCATCGGTTACCAAATAGTGCATTTGTATTTAGCATCCGCTTCAAGCCCTATCCGCCACTCGCTCACCCATCAAGCCTGAAGGGCGCAGTGTGAGTACCAAGATCAGTACCAAGAAAGCAAAAATGTCGCTGTATTGGCTACCCATCACACCGCCGGTGAGTTCGCCTAAATAGCCTGAGCCGATTGATTCGATTAAGCCCAATAACAAGCCCCCAACGACTGCACCGCCTAAATTGCCAATGCCACCAAATACAGCGGCAGTGAATGCTTTGAGGCCTGGCAAAAATCCCATGGCGTGGTGAACTGTTCCGTAATTCGATGCCCACATCACACCGGCCAGTGTGGCCAGCACGGCGCCAATGATGAAGGTGGCGGAGATCACCATATCGGGTTTGACGCCCATCAAACTCGCCATGCGCGGGTTCTCCGCTGTTGCGCGCATCGCGCGGCCCAAGCGTGTGGCGTTAACTAACCAAGAGAGCACTGCCAAAGCAACTGCGGTGAGTCCTAAGATCATCAATTGTGTGGGCGTAATCACTGCTTCACCAATCGGTATCGGCGTGGTGGGCAAAAGCGTCGGAAATGGCTTGTAGTTAGGCTTCCAAACAATCATGGCGATGGTTTGCAAAAAAATGGACATACCGATCGCGGTGATCAAAGGCGCCAACTTCGGTGCATTACGCAAAGGGCGATAAGCGATTTTTTCAATAGCAAAGTTCAGGCTTGCGGCGGCTATGCTGGCTAACAGCATCGCCATTATCAAAATGACCCAACTCGGCAAGTTAGGAAAAGCAGGTTGCAAGATATTGATAAGCGACCAACTACATAAAGCGCCAATCATCAAGACTTCGCCATGCGCAAAGTTAATCAAGTTGATGATGCCGTAGACCATGGTGTAGCCCAGTGCCACGAGCGCATACATGCTGCCTAGCACCAGCCCATTGATCACCTGTTGCAGCAATACATCCATGTTTATTGACTAGCTTGTTTGTTTTTATTGCGCAGTTCACGCAATTTGTCTGCGATTTTGATTTCTAAACCGCGTTCTACTGGATGATAAAACTTTGCAGACTCCATGCCTTGGGGTAAATAGGTTTCTCCTGCAGCAAACCCGTCTTCTTCATTGTGCGCATAGCGATAACCTTTGCCGTAGTCGAGTTCTTTCATCAATTGGGTAGGGGCGTTGCGCAAATGCATGGGTACTGGGCGTGTGCCGTCTTTTTTCACTAAGGCACGCACTTCATTAAAGGCTTTATAGACAGCGTTGGACTTGGGTGCCACAGCCAAATACACCACGCATTCGGCTAATGCCAATTCGCCCTCGGGCGAACCCAAACGTTCATAGACTTCAGCAGCGTCTAAGGCCAATCGCAATGCACGCGGGTCTGCCAAACCAATGTCTTCGCTAGCCATACGGATGAGGCGGCGCGCCATGTATTTGGGTTCTGCGCCACCATCGAGCATTCTGACTAACCAATAAAGCGCAGCATCTGGGTCTGAGCCCCTGACAGACTTGTGCAACGCGCTGATGGTGTCGTAAAACTGCTCGCCACCTTTGTCATAACGGCGCATGCGCTCGCCGAGCACTTTGAGCAACCACGCATCACTAATTTCTTTCAAACCTTCGTGCTTGGCTGACACAGCCAAAATTTCTAAGGTGTTGAGCAATCGGCGCGCATCACCATCGGCATAAGCAATCAAACGCTTTTGCGCTTCGCTGCCTATAGCAGACACTGCATCAATGCTTTGTGCTTTAGCAATGATGTGTGCGAGGTCTTCTTCACTCAAGGACTGCAATACATAGACTGCAGCCCTTGAAAGAAGAGCGGAATTCACTTCGAATGATGGGTTTTCTGTTGTTGCACCAATAAAGGTAAAAAGGCCTGATTCAACATGCGGCAAAAAAGCATCTTGCTGGCTTTTATTAAAGCGATGCACCTCATCGACAAACACAATCGTGCGTTGCGGGTCTAGACCATCACGTGCAGTGACAGCTAAATCAACTGCTTCACGGATTTCTTTGACGCCACCCAATACTGCACTGATAGATAAAAACTGCGCATCAAACGCATCAGCCATCAAGCGGGCAATCGTCGTCTTACCAACGCCCGGCGGTCCCCACAAAATACAACTATGCGGCTGCCCCGATTCAAAAGCCACCCGTAATGCCATTCCAGCGCCTAGAACATGCTGCTGGCCAATCACCTCGCCCAGTGTGCGCGGGCGCAAGCGTTCGGCGAGAGGTTGTTGGGAGGATGTTGACATTGGTAATGTGTAGCAGGACAGACCTAATTGTCACATCCGTGTAATCAATGTAATTATCGGATCGCTACGCTTTAGCCAAACGTGGTTTGTACGATTTGGAATTTAACTTTTGTACTAAACGAATTTCTAATTGGCAATCCAATGCTTCGGCATAGCGCGATAGCGTGGTAATCGATGGTGAGTGCTTGCCTTTGCCAGACTCTAATCGCGCAATGACTGACTGGGTGGTGCCAATTTTTTCAGCTATTTGATTTTGTGTGAGACCTTTAGCCGCACGGATTTTCAGAAATTCGTCTAAAACTGCAAATTCAGCGCTAACGCGCTCAAACTCTGCCTTAACTTCTGGATTTGCAAGTGCCTTTGCACGTAGTTGTTTATGTGTGAGCATCTTTCCACTCCTTCATTCGCTTGAGCGCAAGTTCAATTTCTTTGGGCGGTGTTTTGTCTGTTTTCTTCACAAATTGATGCAACATCAAAATGCGCCGATCTATCAGCGCTCCGAAAAACACCCGTCCAATTCCCTCCTTAGATTTCAGCCGCAACTCAAACAAGCCATGACGCAATGCGCGCGTATGGGGCATTCCTAAATCAGGGCCATGCTCTTCCATGCGATCTGTGCAATGGAAGTAACGCGCCATGATTCCTTGCGGCAATCCAAGGATGGCTTGTTGAAGCCGCTCATCGTGATAGATGATCTGCCAAGCCATATTTTTAATATAGCGTATTTGCGATATTTACGCAAGACCAAAAACCATTAAATGTTGAACACAAGTCCATTTAGAAGCTACCTCTTGTTAAAAAAAGAGGCCGGATGCTAGCGCTGTTAGTAACAGAAGCGTTTAAGTGATGCTTACTGTTTTACTACGTCCACCCCTTTGGGCGGCACAAATACAAACTGAGTCGACGACAGATTTTTAGGGTTGGCTTCAAAATACTCAAAGCTGATCACCGAGCGCTGTCCCATTGCATCCAAGATGTCTAATTTTTCTAGGTTTGCAACACCACCTTCAACGCGCAACCCAATACGCACACTTTGAACAGTACTCTCTCGTATTTTTGGCGTGGCTTGCACCCATTGCAAGCCGTCTGTTTCAGATTGTTCTTGCAAATGGAATTCTTTTTGCAAAGTTGCCAAATCAGAAGCCGTGGCAATCAAAGCGGCGGGTGAACTGCTAAGTGCTTGGGTTTGCGACCGCGCGGTGACTTGTGCAAGATCTACGTCGTACCACCACAACATATTGCCGTCTGCAACCAACGTTAAAGGGTAGGGTTTTTGGTAATCAAACCGAAAGCGTGTGGGTCGAATAAATGCAAATACACCGCTGGATTTTTTACTTCTTGCGGTCTGCCCCGCTTTTACAGGTGGCGTTACCACTTGGCTAAATATGGCGCGACCGCTGTGTGCGGTTTTGAGAAATGACTCTAAGCTTTCTAAGCCGCCAGCGCATACTTGCAAGCTTGTTGTCAATAACAATGCTTGCAAAGTCCGTTTGCAATTCACAAATCTAAGCAACTTAGACCTTACGAACTCAGGCCTCACGAACTTAGACCTCACGGTTAGGCACCAGAATTTCGCGCTGACCATTGCTACTCATAGCGCTAACCATTCCGGCTTTTTCCATGTCTTCGACCAATCGTGCAGCACGGTTGTAACCAATTTTTAAATGGCGCTGCACCAACGAAATACTGGCTTTGCGATTTTTCAAAACCACTTCCACCGCCTGGTCATACATCGGGTCTTTTTCGCTGGGGGTGTCGCCAAATAAATCAGGCCCCGTCGGATTGCCATCACCATCTACCGTGCCGCCTTCGAGTAAGCCCTCGATGTAGTCAGGCTCGCCTTGGGTTTTGAGATAACTCACCACACGATGCACTTCTTCGTCACTGACAAACGCGCCGTGCACACGGATCGGAAAACCAGAACCGCTGTGCATGTACAACATGTCACCCATACCGAGCAAGGCTTCAGCACCCATTTGGTCCAGAATGGTTCGGCTGTCAATTTTGCTGCTGACTTGGAAAGCGATACGCGTTGGAATATTCGCCTTGATCAAACCGGTGATCACATCGACGCTTGGTCGTTGTGTTGCCAATATCAAATGGATGCCAGCTGCGCGCGCTTTTTGGGCCAAGCGTGCAATAAGTTCTTCAATCTTCTTACCCACCACCATCATCAGGTCGGCCAATTCGTCGATCACCACCACGATGTGGGGCAAACGCTGCAATGGCTCAGGCTGCTCGGGCGTCAAACTAAAGGGGTTGTCGATGAATTCTTCACGCGCAGCTGCTTCGTCAATCTTGGCGTTGTAGCCAGCAAGGTTACGCACGCCAAGCTTACTCATCAGCTTGTAGCGTTTTTCCATTTCGCCCACACACCAATTCAGTCCGTGCGCAGCTTGGCGCATGTCGGTGACCACGGGTGCGAGCAAATGGGGAATGCCTTCGTAGACAGACATCTCAAGCATCTTGGGGTCGATCATCAGCAAACGCACATCCCGCGCTTCGGCTTTGTAGAGCAAGCTCAAAATCATCGCGTTGATACCGACCGACTTACCAGAGCCCGTGGTGCCCGCCACCAATACGTGCGGCATTTTGGCGAGGTCTGCGACGACGGGGTTGCCCACAATGTCCTTGCCCAAACCCATGGTCAGCATGGACTTGGCTTCGTTGTAAACATCAGAGCCCAAGATTTCGCTCAAGCGAATCGTTTGGCGTTTGGCGTTTGGCAATTCCAAAGCCATATAGTTTTTGCCGGGAATAGTTTCGACTACGCGGATCGAGACCAAAGAGAGTGAGCGCGCCAAGTCTTTGGCTAAATTGACGACTTGTGAGCCTTTCACGCCGGTTGCTGGTTCAATCTCGTAACGCGTGATCACGGGCCCGGGCGACGCGGCGACTACGCGCACTTCCACGCCGAAGTCTTTGAGCTTTTTCTCGATCATGCGGCTTGTCATCTCGAGCGTATCGGGCGAGACCGTGTCTTGTCTTACAACCGCACCATCGAGCAAATCGACTTGCGGCAAACGCGAATCCACCATGTCGGTGAACAAAGGTTTTTGCCGTTCTTTGGCAACCCTGGCGCTCTTAGGCATATCGACTTTTTCAGGCTCCATCACAACGGCAATGGGTCGATGCTCTTCAATCTCTTCCCGCTCGACGTGAACGATTTCCTCGCGCTCGCGGGCTGCCACCAAGCCGTAAGCCAAATCTTGCTCGCGCTCTCTGCGTTCACGCCAGGCTTCTATCCATCCGTCGATCAAAGCACCTAAGTTTTCTGCGGTCTGGCTCCATGAGAAACGAAATACCCATGATGCCCCAACCACACCAAACACAATAAATATCAGGCCTGAACCGTTAAAGCCCAACCATTGCAAACTGAACGGGCCCACCAAGTAACCCAGCACGCCGCCACTGATGTGACCAGGCAAGTTGGCTTCAAAGCGGTACATGCGTGTCCATTCCAAGCCCACGCTGGAGACCAGCAACAACGCCAAGCCAGCCCAAAACGCAAAACGCGTGTTGCGCCAGCTGTGGGTGTCGGCAGCGGCGTCAGCGTCGGAATCGCTGTCTTCACGCAGTCGGTTCGCCAAAGCAGCAAGCCAAGACACCAAGCCTGCGGCGAAGCACCACCAAACCGAATAGCCCAGCAAGAAGAAACTCAGATCGCCCAACCACGCGCCAAAACGTCCGCCAAAGTTGTGCACGCCCATGCCACTGCCCGATGTACTCCAAGCAGGGTCTTGCGGCGAATGGGTCAAAAGCGCCAGCAACCAGAAAGTCATAAAAACAAAACCCGCTGTCAGCGCAATTTCTTGGGCAAAGCGACGAAAGCCTGTGGGCTTGAGATCGCCGTCGGGGGAATTGGCGCGGCGGTCGTTGTTTAAGGTGTGGAGCGAATAAGTCATGTCTTGAAGCGAAGCTTACCCGAGGGCAATTCCCTCGGAGAAAGTGGGATTGGCCAGGGTTCTTACAATGAAAGGTTGATTGTCTCTTCAGAAAAGCACTTTTTCCATGTCTTCCACCCAACACGCACAAGTTTTGATCCTCGGTTCCGGCCCTGCGGGCTATACCGCCGCTGTGTATGCAGCCCGCGCTAATTTAAAACCACTTTTGATCACCGGTATGGCCCAAGGCGGTCAATTGATGACCACCACCGAGGTCGACAACTGGCCCGCAGACGTCCATGGCGTGCAAGGCCCCGACTTGATGCAACGCTTTCAACAGCATGCCGAGCGCTTCAACACGCAAATCGTTTTTGACCATATCAACAAAGTTGATTTTTCCAAGCGCCCTTTTACTTTGACAGGCGATAGCGGCACCTACACCTGTGACGCCTTGATCTTGTGCACTGGCGCCTCCGCCAAGTATTTAGGCCTCCCCTCAGAAGAGGCCTTTATGGGCCGCGGCGTATCCGGTTGCGCCACCTGTGACGGCTTTTTCTACCGCGAACAAGTGGTGTGCGTGGTGGGTGGTGGCAATACCGCGGTGGAAGAAGCCCTGTATTTATCCAACATCGCCAGCAAAGTGCATTTGGTACACCGCCGCGACAAGTTCAAGGCCGAAGCCATCATGATCGACAAGTTGATGGAGAAAGTAGCGGCCGGAAAAATCGTCCTCGAAACCCATAGCACCCTAGACGAAGTGTTGGGCGACGCCTCTGGCGTGACGGGCGTGCGTCTCAAAAGCACGACCGACAGCGCGACCCGCGAGATAGTGCTCCAAGGTTGCTTTATCGCCATCGGACACCAACCGAACACCGATATTTTTGCCGGTCAAATCGATATGAAAGACGGCTACATCGTCACGCGAAGTGGCTTACAAGGCCTTGCCACTATGACCAGCGTGCCTGGCATTTTTGCCGCTGGCGACGTGCAAGACCACATTTACCGCCAAGCCATAACCAGCGCCGGCACCGGCTGCATGGCGGCTTTGGACGCTCAGCGCTTTCTAGAGCAAGGCGTACATTGAATTTTTGGCTACAATCGTGGGCTTTGCTGGAAACGAGCGAATTTTGCCTTTTGGCTTTCAAATGCATCCTAGATGCTTCTGAGCTCAACGGTCTGGGCTAGTTCAAGCAGCAAATTCGGGTTACCGCCACCCTACCTGGCGAGGTGAGGGACTGACGTCAGTTAGTTTCGTTTGAAAAATCATGGAGTGTCCACATGGCACGCGTATGTGAAGTAACGGGCAAAGGCCCGATGACGGGGAACAATGTTTCCCACGCCAATAACAAAACCAAGCGCCGGTTCTTACCGAATCTGCAATACCGCCGTTTCTGGGTCGAGACCGAGAACCGTTGGGTTCGTCTTCGCGTCTCAAGCGCAGCTTTGCGCCTGATCGACAAAAACGGCATTGATGCTGTGCTCGCAGATTTGCGCGCCCGCGGTCAAGCTTGATTCACACCATTTAAAAGGAAAAGATCATGGCATCCAAAGGCGGACGCGAAAAAATCAAGCTGGAATCCAGCGCAGGTACCGGTCACTTCTACACGACCAGCAAAAACAAGAAAACCATGCCCGAGAAAATGACGATCATGAAGTTTGATCCCAAAGCTCGCAAGCACGTGGAATACAAAGAAACCAAGTTGAAGTAATTTGGGCTTTGTACAAATAAAAAACCCGCCTCGGCGGGTTTTTTGTTGTCAGTCCCAGACCTAGATAGAGTTAGGCTGATATTTGTTGCGAGCGAATCAAACGCTTAAAACTAGCAATTTAGGCACGAACAGCGCGCAAACCCAGAGCAAACTCTTGCAAAGCAGCGATACCGCTAGCCTCAGCGCGTTTGCACCAAGCTTGCAAATCTTTGGTCAATTGCTCGCGGTTTAAATGGGTGTTGAGCCAAAGTTGGCGCAACTCTTCGCGCATGGACACCATCTTGTCAACATTAGGCAAGTGCGCACGTGCCTGGGCGAGTTGCTCCATCACACGGGCAGGGATCTTTTCAAAATCGCGGTGCATCCAGCGCTTGGCGTCAGCCAAAACGGTTTCAGCGGGCAATGTGGACAACGCGGCGATTTCTTGTTTGAGCTCCAAGCGCAATTGGCGGGCGTAGTTGGCCATCACTTCGTAACGGTTGGCAATCACAGCCTCCAAGGTTTTTTCGTCTGCTACGGGCTGGATATCGCCAAAAGCTAGTTTGGGAGGCGTTTTCTTGACGCTGGCCAGTCCCAAAGATTGCAAGATGCGGATGTAGGCCCAGCCCAAGTCAAACTCGTAAGGTTTCACCGACAACTTAGCCGAGGTGGGATAGGTGTGGTGGTTGTTGTGCAACTCTTCCCCACCGATGATGATGCCCCATGGAACCAGATTGGTACTAGCGTCTGGCGCTTCAAAATTGCGATACCCCCAAAAGTGCCCCGCCCCATTGATGATGCCTGCAGCCGTCACAGGGATCCACATCATTTGAACAGCCCACACAGTCAAGCCCAAAGCGCCAAACAAGGCCAAGTCGATGATCAACATGATCGCCACGCCTTGCCACGAAAAACGGGTGTAGATGTTTCTTTCAATCCAGTCGTTTGGCGTGCCGTGCCCATAACGGTCCAAGGTGTCTTGGTTTTTGGATTCTTTGCGATACAACTCAGCGCCAGACAACAAAACCGTTTTGATACCGTGCACATGGGGGCTGTGGGGGTCTTCAGCCTGCTCGCACTTGGCGTGGTGTTTGCGGTGGATAGCGGTCCACTCTTTGGTCACTTGACCGGTGGTAAGCCACAGCCACAGGCGGAAGAAATGCGCGGGCAGTGGGTGTAGGTCTAGCGCACGGTGGGCGCTGTAGCGGTGCAGGTAAATTGTGACACTGGCAATGGTGATGTGGGTGAGCGCTAACGTCACGACAAGAACTTGCCAACCCGACAAGTCCAGCATGCCATGGATGAGCCAATTGAGGGTGG
Source organism: Limnohabitans sp. (assembly GCA_040401095.1). Classification (GTDB taxonomy): domain Bacteria; phylum Pseudomonadota; class Gammaproteobacteria; order Burkholderiales; family Burkholderiaceae_C; genus Limnohabitans. The sequence goes on along the minus strand of JBBAOY010000041.1, from coordinate 8,034 downwards.
CGTCCACCCAAGGCGAGTCTAAAAAAAACATGCGGTGCTTTCAATTCCGTAGATAAGCCATTCTACTTGGCGATCCACGCGGCGGCGAAAAAGCCGTCGCTGGCGTGTAAATGCGGCCATAGGCGTAAATACAAGCCGTCGGCAGAACATAAAGACGCAGCGTCGTGCACTTTCAAGGCTTGCAGAGTTTCTGAGACAGAGAGCGGCACAAACTCGGGATGGGCTGCGCTAAACGCTTGGGCAATCTCCTCGTTTTCTTCTGGCAGCAGACTGCACGTGGCATACACCAAGCGTCCACCAGACTTCAGCAAGCGCGCCGCACTAGCCAAAATAGCCGTTTGTTTGACAGTCAGTTCCGCCACCGATTGCGGTGACTGGCGCCACTTCAAATCGGGGTTGCGGCGCAGAGTTCCCAAACCAGAACATGGCGCGTCGACCAACACGCGGTCCATCTTGCCACTCAAGCGTTTGATGCGGTCATCGCGCTCATGGGCAATGGCGGCGGGATGCACATTCGACAACTTGCTGCGGGCGAGTCGCGGTTTCAAAGCCTCCAAGCGATGGCCCGAGGTATCAAACGCGTACAAGCGCCCAGTGCTACGCATGGACGCACCGATCGCCAAAGTTTTGCCGCCAGCGCCAGCACAAAAGTCACAGACCATTTCACCGCGCTTGGCGTCTAGCAACAAGGCCAGCAATTGCGAGCCTTCGTCTTGCACTTCGACGCCGCCGCGGACAAACAAATCGAGTTGCGACAAAGCGGGCTTGCCTTGGATACGCAAACCCCAAGGGGAAAAAGGCGTGGGCGTGGCTTGAATGCCCGCAACTTTCAGTTCTTTTTGCACGTCTTCACGCTTATCGGTGAAGGTATTGACGCGCAAATCTAAGGGCGCGGAAGAATTGAGTTGCGCCACCAAAGGCCAAAACCCGTCGCCCACTTGGGCTTTCAAAGGTTCGACCAACCACTCGGGCAGATTGTGCCGATGGCGTTCGAGCAATTCTGAAGTTTGCACTTTGGCACAGGCTTCTAACCAAGCGGCTTCTTGCTTATTGAGTGCGCCAAACAAAAAGTCGAGCGGGTTGTTACTGGGTCTTGCGTGGCGATTTTGTGCGGCTTGCTTGGCAGCAGCGTATTTGGCAGCTGAAGGCTTCACGGACGAACCGTCATTCGCGTGAGACTCAGAAGCGGGTCTATTCGGGGTATTTTGCAAATGGTCTGCAAACCCCAAAATCGCTAATCGCCTCTCCTTTGGGCCAGAGCCAGAGGGAGCCAAGTGGTCGTAGCGCAGCTTGTTGCGCAAGACGTTGTAGGTGGTCTCAGCCAAGGCCGCACGCTCGCGCGGGCCAAAGGCATAGGTTTTACGGTAGTCTCTAAAAAACTTGGACACCACCGCATCTGCGGGGTGTTCAAACTTCAGGGTCAGGCGGACAAGCTCAGTACAAGCTTCTAACAGGGCGTTGGGATGCATGCCTGCATTGTCCCACCCCCATTAAGCAAAAACGCCAGCGGTGTCTTGCATGTGCGCAGAGACTTCACCCAAATGGTGGATGCTGTCGCCAAAAGTCATCTCGAGTTGCGTCAGCTTCTTAAAGTAGTGGCTGACAACGTACTCGTCGGTCACACCGATACCGCCATGCAACTGCACTGCTTCTTGACCGATATGGCGCATAGAGCGACCAATTTGGTATTTGGCACGGCTCATGGCACGGCTGCGTTCTGCAGGGTTGTCGTTGAGTTTTAACGAGGCGTAATAGCTCATGGAGCGACCCAATTCGAGTTGCATCTTCATGTCCGACACGCGGTGGCGTAGGGCTTGGAAGCTTGCAATTGCAACACCAAATTGCTTGCGTGTGTTCATGTAATCAACCGTGATGGCCAAGGTTTTGTCCATCACGCCCACAGCTTCGGCGCACAAGGCGGCAATTCCGATATCCACGGCGTGTGCCACAGCCTCTTGGCCCTTGAGGGTTACCAACGCTGCAGGGGCGTTATTCAGAGCCAGCTCCGCTGCACGGCTGCCGTCTTGGGTGACATACCCGCGGGTTGTCACGCCGCTTGCGCCTTTGGCAACCAAGAACAAGGCCAAAGCACCGTTAGCCATGGCAGGTACCAACCAAGCATCTGCCTGATCACCTGTAGCCACCACACTCTTGGTACCCGTCACGGTCCAGGCATCGCCGGCAGCTTTGGCTTGTGTTTCGCAGGCATTGGCGTTGTAACGCGCCTTACGCTCTTGGTGCGCTAACACCACTAGCGCCTCGCCACCAGCGACTTTTGCGCACCACTCGGTTTGCACCGCAGATGGGGCGTAATGCGACAACACCGCGCCAGCAATCAGGGTATGCGCCAAGGGTTCGAGCACGATGCCGCGCCCCAGCTCTTCCATCACCACCATGCCTTCGACAGGGCCCATGCCCAATCCGCCTAGCTCTTCAGGAATATACAAACCGCATAAGCCGAGCTCGGCCAGTTCTGCAAAGGCAGCACGAGAAAAACCACCCTCTGCCACGATCTTTTTACGGCGTTCAAAGTCGTAGGCTTTGTCGACCCATTTGCGAACGGCGTCGCGCAGTTGTTCTTGTTCGTCAGAAAAATTGAAGTCCATGATTTATCCCAGTACGGTTTGCGCGACGATGTTGCGTTGCACTTCGTTGGAGCCACCATAAATAGTGGTTTTACGCATATTGAAGTAGGTGGACGCCAAAGGCGCGTTGTGCGGGGCGCCGCCCAGCCACAAACTATTGAGCGCGACATCGCCTTGCCATCCAGCTTGCATGGCTTCTTCGATAAAAGGCAAGCTGGCAGGGCCCGCCGCCAGCATCATGAGTTCGCTGTAGCGTTGCTGAATTTCGCTACCGCGAATTTTGAGCAAGCCCGCAATATCCAAAGTCTGTTTGCCTGATTTTTCGGCAGACAACACGCGCAAGACCAACATCTCGAGCGCGACCACGTCGACTTCAAGCTTGGCGATTTCATCGCGGAAACGCAGCGCTTCTGCGCCGCCCGTTGCGGGATCGAAGACGCCCTCGGCTTTGGCAACACGCTTCAAACGCTCCAACTCGCGCTTGGCGCGGTTGACATCGGCAATATTGGTACGCTCATGCGCTAACAAATGCTTGGCATAAGTCCAGCCTTTGTTCTCTTCACCGACCAAGTTTTCTGCAGGCACTTTGACGTTGTCAAACCACACCTCGTTGACCTCGCACTCACCATCGAGTAATTTGATTGGCCGGACCGTGACGCCAGGGGACTTCATGTCGATCAACAAAAAGGAGATACCTGTTTGCGGCTTGCCTTCGTTGCTGGTGCGCACCAAGCAAAAAATCCATTCGCCGAATTGGCCCAAAGTCGTCCACGTTTTTTGGCCATTCACCACAAAGTGGTCACCGACGCGCTCTGCGCGGGTTTTGAGTGATGCCAGGTCGGAACCTGAGCCGGGCTCGCTGTAGCCTTGGCTCCACCACACTTCGCCGCTAGCGATACCAGGCAAAAAGCGTTGCTGCTGCTCGGGCGATCCAAACGCCATGATCACCGGCGCCACCATCACAGGACCAAAAGGCACGACGCGCGGTGCGCCCGCCAAAGCACATTCTTCCTCGAACAAATGCTTTTGCACGGCAGTCCAGCCAGGGCCACCAAATTGTGTCGGCCAGCCATATGCCAGCCAATTTTTCTTGCCCAAAATACGGGCCCACTGCTGCATATCCTCGCGCGTCAAACGCAGCGCGTTATGCACCTTGTGCGAGAGTTCTGGAGGCAAATTCGCATGCACCCAAGCACGCACTTCTAGGCGAAACGCCTCTTCTTCTGGGGTAAAGGCCAAATCCATGTGGGTAGTTCCTTATGAGCTTTGATTGGTAGTTGTTTGATTTGTAGTTGTTAGCTAGCTTGGTTAACCGTCTTTTTTTCCTTAAGCCGACGCATTATCCAAGTAATTGGCCATTTTTAGCACGACCGTGCTCTTTTTCCTGTCCAGAGGCCTTCAAACGCGGGCAAACCCCGATCGATAATCCACCCCGCATGAAAAATATCGTGATCCTCATCTCCGGCGACGGCTCCAATATGGAAGCCATCATCCGCGCCGCCAAAGCCCAAAATTGGGAAAAACACTTGCATGCGAAAGTCGCTGGCGTCATCTGTAACAGACCCCAAGCCAAAGGTTTGTCCCTCGCCCAGCAACACGGTCTCACAACCCAAGTTCTAGACCACACCGCCTTCGCCCTTGCCGCCAATCCCAGAGAAGCCTTTGATACAGCACTAATTAAAGAGATAGACCAATTCGCCCCAGCCTTGGTAGTTTTAGCTGGCTTCATGCGCATCTTGACGCCCATGTTCGTGGCGCATTACAAAGGGCGTTTGGTCAATATCCACCCCTCCCTGCTACCCGCATTTCCTGGCCTAAACACCCACCAACGCGCCATAGAAGCCGGCTGTCAATTTGCCGGAGCGACCGTACATCAGGTAAGCGCCGAGTTAGACCATGGCCACATATTGGCGCAAGCTGTAGTCCCAGTTATGGAAGACGATACGGCTGAAAGTTTGGCAATGCGAGTACTGACGCAAGAGCATTTGATATATCCAACAGCGATTGCAAAACTGGTGGAGAGCTTGTAACCGGTAGCACAAAGCTAAAAAATCTAAACGATTACTACTTGGCTAAAAGCGCCGAGAACTCCAAAACCCGCAGGTGAGGCAGCTGGCTGCGGCTGACGATTTATCGGTACCTCATGAGGAAGCCGCAGTCAGCTGCCTCGCCGGAGCGACATCAAGAGCCAATGACAAAGGCAAAAGCAAGCAAAGGCGTCAGGCAACCAACCGAGAACTCTTAGGCACATGCGCCAACAAAAACTCCATCTGGTCCGCCAAAATCCGCCGATTACGCAAAATAAAGTCTTCCCACAAACTAGGCACATAAGGCGTATAAAGCAAAGGCATATGGGCCTGCTCCGGCGTACGGTTGCCCTTGCGGTGGTTGCATGACTTGCAGGCGGTGACCACATTCATCCAATGGTCCTTGCCATTTTGACCAAACGGCGTGATGTGCTCGCGCGTCAACTCGGTCTCGTGAAAATGGTCTCCACAGTAAGCGCAAATATTGCGGTCGCGGATAAATAACTTGGTGTTAGTCAACCCAGAGCGTAAGTCAAAGGGATTGATTTTGGGCACGCCCTTGGTGCCGATGATGCTGTTGACCGTGATGATCGACTGCTGGCCTGTGATGGCGTTGGTGCCGCCATGGAAAACTGCGACCTCTCCGCCAGATTCCCAGCGAACATCGCCGGCTGCGTAGTGGATCACCGCTTGTTCAAGCGAAATCCAAGACTGTGGGAGTCCTTGCGCTGACAGTTTCAAGACCTTCAAAACACACCTCCATCCAAAACTTAATGAACCGATCTAGGAATGCACGTCTATCAACGACAATATAACTCTATTGAGTGACAGTTTTATAAATGTCACAAACTAAATCAAACATGCGAATTCTCAGAGGTTTTGACCACCCCGACCAAGCCAAGGCTTGTGCTTTGACCATCGGCAACTTTGATGGGGTGCACCGCGGTCACCAAGCCATGCTGGCTTTGCTCCAAAGTGAAGCTCGGCACCGCAATGTCGCCAGCTGCGTGATGACGTTTGAGCCCCATCCACGCGACTACTTTGCTGACCTCTACAAACAACCCGATCTCGCTCCCGCCCGCATCGCCACTTTGCGCGACAAACTCAACGAATTGGCTGCTTGCGGCGTGCAACAGTGCATCGTCTTGCCATTTAACGAAAAATTCTCGTCTCAGTCGCCTGATGACTTTATCAACAATGTTTTAGTCCAAGGCCTCGGCGTCAAATATGTGCTGGTCGGCGACGACTTTCGCTTTGGCGCCAAACGCCTTGGCGACTACGCCATGCTAGACGCTGCTGGCGCGCAACTAGGCTTTGACGTCGCCCGTATGAACAGCTACGAAGTGCGTGGCTTGCGCGTTTCTAGTTCGGCTGTGCGCGAAGCGTTAGCGAGAGGCGCCATGGATGAAGTGGCACAACTTCTGGGAAGGCCTTACGCCATCTCTGGTCATGTGGTGCACGGTCGCAAGTTGGGACGCGAGCTGCAGTGCCCCACCCTCAATCTGCGCTTTGCGCATTGGAAGCCAGCGGCGAGCGGAATTTTTGTAGTGCGTGTGCATGGATTGCACGAAAAACCATTGCAAGGCGTTGCCAATTTAGGAATTCGTCCTTCACTAGACCCCAACGATGTCAACGGCGGACGCGTCTTGCTGGAAACCCATTGTCTTGATTGGCCAGCTAGCCTCGGCGTAGAGGGGGGCTACAGTAAAATTATTCGCGTTGATCTGTTGCATAAATTGCACGACGAGTTGGCCTACGACGGTATGGACGCCTTGAAACAAGGCATACACAAAGACTGCGAAGACGCACGTACCTGGTTCGCAGCACACACCTAACACCATGACCGAAAAAAACAATTACCGCGCCACCCTCAATATGCCCGACACGCCGTTTCCGATGCGTGGCGATTTACCTAAACGCGAACCCGCTTGGGCCAAAAGTTGGACCGACGACGGCTTGTACAAAAAGCTTCGCGTAGCGCGCCACGGGCAACCCTTGTTTGTCTTGCACGATGGTCCGCCCTATGCGAACGGCAAACTGCACATTGGCCATGCGCTTAATAAAGTATTGAAAGACATGATCGTCAAATCTCGCCAATTGGCGGGCTTTGATGCGCAATACATTCCCGGTTGGGACTGCCATGGATTACCGATCGAAAACGCGATTGAAAAACTCCACGGCCGCAAACTCAGCCGCGACGACATGCAGGCCAAAAGCCGTGCTTTCGCTACCGAGCAAATAGAGCAACAGCGCGAAGACTTCAAACGCTTAGGCGTTTTAGGCGACTGGGAGCGTCCTTACCGCACCATGGATTTCGGTAATGAAGCCGGAGAAATTCGGGCCTTCAAACGCGTGATCGAGCGTGGTTTTGTGTATCGCGGTTTGAAGCCCGTGTATTGGTGTTTTGACTGCGGTTCTTCACTTGCTGAATTTGAAATTGAATACGCAGACAAAAAAAGCGACACCTTAGACGTTGCCTTTCTATGCGCTCAACCTGAAAAACTAGCCGTTGCTTTTGGCTTACCCAAACTCAGCAAAGAAGCCTTCGCAGTTATTTGGACCACCACCGCATGGACCATTCCAGCGAACCAAGCACTCAACCTCAACCCTGAACTGATATACGCATTGGTCGACACCGAGCGTGGCTTGTACATGTGTGCCGAGAGTTTGGTGGAGAAATGTTTAGAACGTTGGCAGCTCAGCGGCAAAGTTGTGGCTACAACAGTCGGTAAGAAACTCGACCTCATCGAATTTCACCATCCACTCGCACACGTCGACGCAGGCTTTGCACGCACTGCGCCTGTGTATTTGGCTGACTACGCCACCGCGGACGATGGCACCGGTATCGTTCACAGCGCGCCTGCTTATGGTGTTGACGACTTCAACTCGTGCGTGGCGCACGGTTTGAAATACGACGACATCTTGAACCCCGTGCAAGGCAATGGCGCATATGCCGCTGAGTTCGCGTTGTTTGGCGGGCAGCACATCTGGAAAGCTGTTCCCGTCATTTTGGAAGCGCTGAAAAATGCCAACCGTTTGATGGCGACGCATGGCATCAGCCACAGCTATCCGCATTGCTGGCGCCACAAAACACCCGTGATCTACCGTGCCGCTGCACAGTGGTTTGTGCGCATGGACGAGGGCGTTGGCGTTTTCACCACGCACAAAACAACAAAGACCTTGCGCCAACTTGCGCTCGATGCGATCGAGCAGACCCAGTTCTATCCAGAAAACGGCAAGACCCGTTTGCGCGACATGATTGCCAATCGCCCTGATTGGTGCATCTCGCGCCAACGCAGTTGGGGCGTGCCTGTGCCGTTCTTGTTACACAAAGACAGTGGCGAATTGCATCCCGGCACGCTAGAGATTTTGGATATCGCTGCCGACATGGTGCAGGCCGGTGGCATTGAATCTTGGAGCCG
>JBBAOY010000040.1:0-21061 GCA_040401095.1 Limnohabitans sp. | reverse complement strand
AATTGCAGTTGCAGTTGCAGTTGCAGTTGCAGTTGCGGTTTGGGTTTGGGTTTGAAAGCCAAATCGCGCTTTAGCGGACAACACCTCGCGTACAACTTGCTGCTTGGCCGCAGGCTTCAAGCGCAAATTAATAAATCCAGGCCCCGCAATTTCAATGTCTTGCACCCAAGTTTGGTAAATGGGTAGCGCCAGCAAGGCGGCACGCAATTGCTCGCCCAACTCACGCGGGTTCTTTTTCAAAGCTTTGGCCAATTGCATGGCGGCGGTAATCGCTAAGTCGCCGTGGGCTGCCACTTTGGGACTTTCGAATACAACTTGCTGCCCAGAACCGGGCAACAAGCCGTCTAGGGCTTGGCGCAAACCGGCCAGCAGTTCTTGTTTGACGTGGAGCATGGCGTGATTTTACGTTCGGGATTGCGCATAAACCGCACCTACACTCTACCAATGCAATCTTCTACGCAAGGCTCTAGCGCCCTAGAACACCTTTCCCCCGTTTGGTTTGTCCCCGTCATGGGATGGTGCGGTCTAGCGCAAGCATGGTTGCGCGCTTCAGACTCGGGTGAGGGCATTACGACTTTGCTGGCAACGCTGGCTGGCGCTTTGGCTTTGGCCATTTTTCTGGTGGTCAGCGTTTTGAGCTTGGTGCGTTGGTCCCAATATCCATCCGCTGTTGCCATGGATATGCAGCATCCGGTTCGACACCCATTCATAGCAACTATCCCCATCTCCATCATGCTGTTGGCGAGCTTGGGCGTGGCAATTTTTTGGAACGCTTCGGAGAGCCTCAACAACGGGCTGCGACTTGCGTGGGCAATTGGATCCCTACTAGAAATCGCCGCGACTCTTTGGGTTACTGCGCGCTGGTTGCAAGCCAAAGAGGCTGGCGGTCCTAGTTGGAACGCCATCACACCTATTTTGTTTATCCCCGTCGTAGGCAATGCGCTGGCGCCCTTGGCAGGGTTGACGATCGGACTCGAGCCTTGGGCCATGGCGCAATTTGGGTTGGGTTTGTTTTTATGGCCTGTGATGCAAACTTTATTGGTGGTTCGTTGGGTGCATGTCGGCCCTTTGCCACCGCGCATGATGCCAGCCCTATTTATCATGGTGGTGCCTCCTTCTATCGTGGGTTTGGACCTGTTGCAAATGGGGGTGGCACTGCCTTGGATTTGGTGCATGTGGGGTATTGGCGCCTTCTTTTTAGCGCTTGCATTGACCCAAATCGCCACCCTTCGTAGCCTGCCGTTTGGCATGCCGCACTGGGGCATGAGCTTTCCGGTGGCGGCTTTCACCATCCTCACTTTGAGACTAGCCTCCCTGTCAGACTGTGGCTGGCTGGTTTTACCGGGATACGCCTTATTGGCTATCACCACCACGCTGGTACTTTGGCTGAGTTTTGCCACACTCAAGGGCTTGCACAGTGGGGCTTTGCTGTCGCCCGAAGCGGCTTGAGCCCCTATTTGTTGTTTTCCCCTAAGATCGCTTTTTTACCCTTCGTACTTTTAAATCTCTGAGACGCACCATGACCTATTCCATGCAGCCACGCACCCCTGTTCATAGCTTGCAAGTCGCTACTAACTTGCACCACTTCATCGAATCCCAAGTTTTGCCAGATACGGGCATCAGCGCTCAGCACTTTTGGCAGGGGTTTGATGCCATCGTGCAAGACTTGGCGCCGAAAAACATAGCCCTGCTAGCAGAGCGTAACCGCTTGCAAACCGAGTTGGACCATTGGCATAAAAAGAATTCTGGCCCGATCAAGGACATGAAAGCCTATCGCCAATTTTTAGAAAGCATTGGCTACTTGGTGCCCGTTCCGGACAAAGTCAAAGCCACCACCCAGCACGTCGATGCCGAACTGGCCCTGCAAGCTGGCCCGCAATTGGTGGTGCCTATCTTGAATGCGCGTTATGCGCTGAACGCCGCCAATGCACGCTGGGGTTCTTTGTACGACGCTTTGTACGGCACAGATGCGCTGCCAGAAACAGGCGGCGCTGAAAAAGGCAAGGCCTACAACCCCGTGCGTGGCGCCAAAGTGATTGAATACGCGCGCTATGTGTTGGATCGCACGGTGCCACTGAAAAAAGGTTCGCACATTGATTCGACGGGCTACGCCATCGTGAAGGGCGAATTGGTGGTCACCCTAGCCAAAGGCGTCACTTCACCATTAGCAAAACCTGCGCAATTCATTGGCTATCAAGGAACGGACTCGCATCCAACTTCTGTTTTGTTGGAGCACAACGGATTGCATTTGGACATTCAAATCAACCGCAACACCCCCATTGGCGCAACGGACGCCGCTGGTGTTTGCGACTTAGTGGTGGAAGCCGCCTTATCGACCATTTTGGATTTGGAAGATTCCGTCGCCGTGGTCGATGCTGAGGACAAAGTCTTGGCTTACAGCAACTGGCTAGGTATTGTGAAAGGCACCTTGACAGAAGCGGTTGAAAAAAATGGTCGCACATTCACCCGCGGACTCAACCCAGATCGCCAATACACCGGCAAAAAAGGTGAGGTCGTAACTTTGCATGGCCGCTCTTTGTTGTTCTTGCGCAATGTCGGCCACCTGATGACCAACCCCGCCATTTTGTACACCGACAAACAAGGCACGACCCACGAAATTCCTGAAGGCATTTTGGATGCAGTGGTCACCACGGCCATCGCTTTGCATGACCTCAAAGGCCATGGCAAAAACGGTATTCGTAATTCGCGCACGGGTTCTGTCTATATCGTCAAACCCAAAATGCATGGGCCTGCTGAAGTGGCATTTGCCGCCGAATTGTTTAGCCGTGTTGAAAAAGTTTTGGGCTTGGCCGACAGCACCGTCAAGCTCGGCATCATGGACGAAGAGCGTCGCACCAGCGTGAACTTGAAGGCTTGTATTGCCGCCGCATCTAGCCGCGTGGCATTTATCAACACCGGCTTCTTGGACCGCACGGGCGACGAAATGCACACCGCTATGCAAGCGGGCCCTATGTTGCGCAAAGGCGATATGAAGAGCAGCGCGTGGATACAAGCCTACGAAAAGAACAACGTGTTGGTGGGCTTGTCCTGCGGTTTGCGCGGCAAAGCACAAATCGGCAAAGGTATGTGGGCCATGCCTGATTTGATGGCCGCGATGTTGCAGCAAAAAATCGCACATCCCAAAGCAGGCGCCAACACCGCCTGGGTACCCAGCCCCACAGCTGCGGTGCTTCACGCCATGCACTACCACCAAGTCAAGGTCAGCGACGTGCAAAAAGAGTTAGAAAAAATCGACCTCAACAAAGTACGCGCCAAGATTTTGGATGACTTGTTACAAGTGCCCGTGGTCGCTAAAGCCCATTGGAGTACCAGCGAAAAACAACAAGAGCTGGACAACAACGTACAAGGCATTTTGGGCTATGTGGTGCGCTGGATCGACCAAGGCGTGGGTTGCTCTAAGGTGCCTGATATCCATAACGTCGGCTTGATGGAAGACCGCGCGACGCTACGCATTTCTAGCCAACACATCGCCAACTGGTTAGAGCATGGTGTGGTGACGTCTGTGCAAGTGAAGTCAACGTTTGAGCGCATGGCTGCCGTGGTGGACCAACAAAACGCAGCAGATCCTCTCTACAAAGATATGGCGGGCCACTTTGCTACATCAGCTGCTTACAAAGCTGCCCTAGATTTGGTCTTCAAAGGCAAAGAGCAACCTAGCGGTTATACCGAGCCTCTGTTGCACGCTTGGCGTCTCAAAGTCAAATCGACAGTATGAGTGACTCTTTGCTGCAAACCGTCACGCGCTTTGCCTTGCGCTCTGTCATAGGCTTAGGTCTGACGGCGCTCTTGTTGTTAGGCAGCTATTTGGCATTCACTTACTACTACACCTATTCGCAAGGTGAGAGCGTGGGGTTTGTACAAAAGCTGTCTTACAAGGGCTGGGTTTGCAAAACATGGGAGGGTGAGCAAATCCGTGCAGTAGCTTCTTTGCCCGCTATTCCAGATAAATTCTTTTTTACGGTGCGCGACGATGCGGTCGCTGACCAAATCAATACACACATCGGTCAAAAAGTGGTGATGGTCTACCAACAACACCGCGGCTTGCCAACTTGCTTTGGCGAAACCGAATATTTCATTGTGGCGGTTCGCCCAGCGCCCGCCGACTAAGTAGCGATTGCAAGACGGGTTGCTTGCGCACTACTTCTGCTGGTGTTTTTGTTTTCGATTTATTTGGTGGTGGCGCTAATTCGCGTGGCGCCAATGGATAGACCAACTGCTGCAAGTGACGCACACCGTTGTTGACCTTCACCCACCATTTAGAAAACGAATCCATAGGTTGGTCTAGTTCACGAAATAGTCGTGGAGCTGGACGTTTTTGCCAGGGTATAGAGGGCATCTCTGGCACACGCAGGTGATCGACCATGTGGACGGTTTTGGCATGCGCCAAAGCGCTCTCAATATTTGATGTGGAACCAAACCAAGTTTGTGTAGACATAGCCACCATGCGCTCTCCCACAAACTGCCAGCGCCGTTCACTCCAAGGTCTGAGCGCTACAACTTCAGACCACACTGCGGCAATACACACCACATCGGCAGGTAAATCTTTGGGTATATCAGCCAGGCACCAGGGATGCACCAACCAGACGTCTCGGTCTTTCACAGCGATGACATCTGGCGCGACGAAACCCAAAGATGGTGGCGGCTCTGCTGTCACGCTCGGAATATTCCATTCAAATGCTTGCTCGCTCGATTGCGTCAGCACAGCAGAACTGTGCGCCAGAATTTCAATCGTTTCGTAGGTCGTGTCTAAAACCGTTCCACGGCTAAACCATGCAGGTGGTGCAAATTTTTCTACGTTTTCTGCATTGAACAAATAGGGTTTGTTGCTGCCTGTCGCGCTCACCCATTGCCAACTCAAGTAATTGCTTGCGATATCGCCATCCAACAAATGGCTGTACATCCAATCTGCACCTACGCGCCAATGCACTTTGCGCAGATGTACCAAATAACTAGCTAACCATAGTCGCGCATGGTTGTGTAAATACCCTGTCGCGTACAGCATGCGCACAGCATGGTCCACCACAGGCACGCGAGAGCAAGCATGCAACACATCTTCTGGCATTTCGCGCTTGTATGAAGCATCTGGCAATATGCCTTCGCGCAATGACTCACCAATTCCATCACCATGGTGTGTGTGCAAATGCTGAAAGTATTCGCGCCATCCCAACTCAAACATCAACTTGTGCTGTACGCCCAAACGATGGCGGTGGAACATCACATAGGCAATGTCGGGAACACTTAAAAAGCCATGGGTTAAATAAGGCGACAAGTGCGTGACTGCACCATCTAGCGCATTACGCGTGTGCGCGTAGTCTTTGGGATTTACTAAGTCGAGACGTGCTTGCGCGGCTTGCGGGGTCGGCGCAAATTCGTACATAGTCCTTCTTAAGCGGCCGCGCTCTCAAGAGCATCTATAAACAAGGCGGCGACGTCGCAACCGGTTTGGTCAAAAATCTCTTGAAAGCATGTAGGGCTGGTGACATTGATTTCTGTCAAGTTGTCGCCAATCACATCTAGGCCGATTAGCAACAAACCACGTTGCGCCAACACCGGGCCGATAGCATTTGCAATTTCTTCATCGCGCGCAGAAATAGCCTGCGCCACGCCCTTGCCGCCAGCAGCCAAATTGCCACGTACCTCACCGCCTTGTGGAATGCGCGCCAAACAAAACGGAACCACTTTGCCGCCAATCACTAAAACACGCTTATCACCTTGGGCAATGGCGGGCAGAAATTTTTGAACCATCACGGTTTGCGCGCCCTCACGGTTCAATGTTTCGATGATGGCGCCAAGATTGAGTGCATCGTCTTTGACGCGGAAAATCCCCATGCCGCCCATGCCGTCCAAGGGCTTCAAAATAATGTCGCGGTGCAGCGCATGGAAAGCGCGAATCGCTTGCGGATCGCGCGTTACCAAGGTGGGGCTGATGAATTGTGCAAACTCCAATATCGCGAGTTTTTCTGGGTGATTACGCAGTGCACTGGGCTTATTAAAAACTTTCGCGCCTTCGCGCTCTGCTTGTTCTAACAAATGCGTAGCGTAAAAATATTCGCTGTCAAACGGCGGGTCTTTGCGCATCACCACCGCATCGAAGCTGTGCAAAGCACGGTCGGCATGCACGCCCTGCTCTTCAAACCATTTATCTCGAGCACCTGTGAGATGCACTTGCTGAACTTGCGCATTCACTGCTTGGCCGCTTTGCCAAACCAAATGGTGGGGCTCACAGGCAAAAATTTGGTGGCCGCGTTTTTGCGCCTCTCGCATCATCGCAAACGTGGTGTCTTTGTAAATCTTGAAAGACGCCAACGGGTCGGCGATGAAAAGAATGTGCATGGCTTAGATTTCGATCTTGCTACCCAACTCCACCACAGAGTTGCTCGGCAAATTCAAGAAGTCTGCCGCTGAACTGGCGTTTAAATGCATTTGCGCAAACATTTTTTCACGCCATTGCGCCATGCCACCACCCACAGTAGGAACGATGCTGTCGCGCGACAAGAAGTAGCTGGTGCTCATCGGGTTGATTTCGCAGCCCATGCCTTGCAAGTTCTTTAAAGCGCCTGGCACATCCGGATCGTCTTTGAACCCGTAATGGATCACTACTTGCCAACAGTTGTGTTCTAAGGCTGATATTTGAAGGCGTTCAGAATCTGCAATCCAGGGCACTTCGTGGTTTTGTACGTTCACAAAGAGGTTTTGCTCATGCAGTACTTTGTTGTGTTTTAAGTTGTGCAAAAGGGCGTTCGGGACATGGCCCATACCCGACGTCAAGAATACTGCCGTTCCAGACACGCGCGTGGGCGGGGCCAAAAAAACAGCGTCTAAAAATTCATTCAATTCCATCGAGTCACGATCACGCTTAGCATGCAAAATTTCGCGGCCATCGCGCCATGTGAGCATGAGCACCAATATCGCGGCGCCGATCACCAACGGGAACCAACCCCCCTCGAAAAGCTTGAGCAAATTAGACGCCCAAAACGCTACGTCCACCGCAAAGAAAAATCCAGTTGCAGAAAGACACAGCCACAAAGGATATTTCCAGCTGTAGCGGATCACGAAGAAAGTCAAAATCGTAGTGATCATCATGTCGGTACACACGGCAATACCATAGGCTGCCGCCAAGTTACTCGACGACTTGAACAACATGACCGCCAACACAATCAAGGCGAACAAGCCCCAATTCACCACTGGAATATAAATTTGCCCAGTGTCTTTCACGCTGGTGTGCATCGTCTGCAAGCGTGGCAAAAAGCCCAGTTGCACCACTTGCTTGGTCACACTGAATGCACCAGAGATCAAGGCTTGCGATGCAATCACCGTAGCGGCAGTCGCCAAACACACCAAAGGCAAAAGCAACCAATCAGGTGCCATCATGAAGAAGGGGTTCGCAACAGCCTCGGGGTTGTCTAACAACAAAGCGCCTTGGCCAAAATAATTCAAAGTCAATGCGGGCATTACTACCGCGAACCAAGCAACACGAATAGGCTTTTTACCAAAGTGCCCCATGTCGGCATACAACGCTTCGCCACCAGTTACACACAGTACCACTGCGCCCAAAATCAAAAAAGTAGTGGAGGGTTCATTGAAGATAAATGCCACTGCGTAGTGCGGGCTGATCGCCCACAAAATTTCCGGATGGGAGGCTATGTGATAGACACCAAGCGCCGCAATCACCGCAAACCAAACCACGGTGATAGGGCCAAATAATTTTCCAATGCCGCCTGTTCCATGTTTTTGTACTGCAAACAAAACAAACAAAATGATCAAAGTGAGCGGAATGACATAGCGTTTGAAAGCTGGTGAGACCACCTCTAAACCTTCAACTGCAGACAACACAGAAATAGCAGGGGTAATGACGCCATCGCCATAAAACAGACAGGTACCAAAGATACCCACAATCAACAAGTTTTTTCGTAGCCTAGGCTTGTCTTTTACCGCCATAGACGCCAAAGCCAACATCGCCACCAAGCCGCCTTCACCGTTGTTATCAGCGCGCAGCACCAACATCACATATTTGATAGAGACAATGGTCGTCAATGTCCAAAAGAAGATCGACAAAATGCCGTAGACATTGTCTGTGGTTAATTCGACATGGCCAGAGCCAAACACCTCTTTCAAGGCATATAAAACGCTGGTTCCGATATCACCATAAACAATACCAATAGCGCCCAAAGTGAGCGCCGTCAGCGACGATTTAGCTTGCTGTTCCATTTACAAAAACCTCAGTCGTAATTTTCTGCTTCGGGATCGGTTGCCTCGAGTTCATAACTCGCGGCCAACATTGCAAGACGTCCAATCACACCATACATATAAAACCGATTGGGTGCACTTGCACCAGGCTTGACACCTGGTTGTGGCGTATGGGCACTTTGCTCGAACGCCAAGGGCACAAAGCTAGAGCCTGGTGCATTCAAGTTTTCATCAATACCGCGCTCGGCGTGGATGCGGTAAAACCCACCCACCACGTATCGGTCCATCATGTAGACAACCGGCTCTGCCACAGCATCGTTGAGTCGTTCGTGGGTTATCACGCCCTCTTGGATGATGACTTCGCTGAGTGATTGACCGTCTTTGATCATACTCATTTTGTTGCGGGTTTTGCGATTAATTTCGTCTAAGTCTTTGACATCACGCACTGTCATGATGCCCATGCCATAGGTGCCGTTGTCGGCTTTGACCACTACAAACGGTTTTTCTTGGATGCCGTACTCTTTGTATTTGCGTTTGATCTTGGTGATCAAGCTATCGACATTGGTCTGCAAACATTCCATGCCCGTGCCATCCGCAAAATCAACTTCACCGCATTGGTTAAACATGGGGTTGATCAACCATGGATCAACGCCGAGCAGTTTGCCAAAGCGTTTGCTGACTTCTTCATAACACTCGAAGTGCTTGCTTTTACGGCGAACACTCCAACCCGCATGCAAAGGGGGCAGCAGGTATTGCTCGTGTAAATCTTCCAAGATACCTGGAACACCTGCGCTCAAATCGTTGTTGAGCAAAATAGTGCAAGGGTCAAAGTCTTTGAGTCCAATGCGGCGTTTGGTGCGAAGCACCGGCTCTAAAGTAACGCGGTCTCCGTTGGGCAAATCAATCGTTGTATTTTCTTTGATGTCCGGGTTGATCGAGCCAATTCGTACATTCAAACCCGCCATATAAAAAATGCGCTGCAACTGCGCCACATTGGCCAGATAAAACATATTGCGCGTGTGGTTCTCAGGAATCAACAACAGGTTGCGCGCTTCAGGGCATATTTTTTCGATCGCCGCCATCGCTGCTTGCACCGCCAAGGGCAACATTTCTGGCGTGAGGTTGTTCCAACCACCCGGGTAGAGATTGGTGTCTACAGGTGCAAGTTTGAAACCCGCATTGCGAATATCAACAGAACTATAGAAAGGCGGCGTGTGCTCCATCCATTCCAAACGAAACCAGCGTTCAATCGCTGGCATGGAGTCAAGCACACGTTGCTCAAGCTCGTTGATGGGGCCGGTCAATGCCGTGATGAGATGGGGAACCATGTAGTCCTTGGGAAGTGGTGCGATTCTAGGGGTTTGTGCGCAAGCACGTTGCGCACAAACAGGACTATTGACTACTTTTTAGTTACGAATTTGCCCTTGTCCCATCACAACATATTTCAATGAGGTGAGTCCCTCAATTCCCACAGGGCCGCGGGCGTGAAATTTATCGGTGGAGATGCCGATCTCTGCGCCGAGACCGTACTCAAAACCGTCAGCAAATCGGGTGCTGGCGTTGACCATCACACTAGACGAATCAACCTCGCGAACAAACTGTTCGATATGGTTGTGGTTGTTAGAAATGATGGCGTCGGTATGGTGGCTCGAATAATGGTTGATGTGCGCAATAGCTTCATGCACATCGGCCACGACTTTGATGCTGATGATGGGTGCAAGGTATTCGGCGAACCAGTCTTGTTCACTTGCATCTTGAATGTTTGCACCAGACAACTGCGACAAAATTTTCTTAGCCTCTGTGCAGCAACGCATCTCCACACCTTTGGCAGCAAAGATAGCGCCAATACGTGGCAAAAATGTTGCTGCTTCACTGCGCGCAACTAGCAAGCCTTCGGCAGCATTACATGGGCTGTACTTTTGAGTTTTGGCGTTATCTGCAATCGTCACCGCCATATCGATATCGCAAGCGGTATCGACATACACATGGCAGTTGCCGTCTAAATGTTTGATGACAGGTATCTTGGCTTCTTGGCTGATCCGCGCAATCAAACCTTTGCCACCACGCGGAATGATGACGTCGACAAACTCTTTCAATGTGATCAAGTGGCCCACTGCTTCGCGGTCTGTGGTTTGCACCAATTGCACGGCATCTTGCGGTAAACCGCTTTCCGCCAAAGCAAGTTGCACCAATTGCGCCAAGGCTTTGTTGGAATCAATCGCTTCCGAACCGCCACGCAAAATGCAAGCGTTGCCACTTTTTATCGCCAATGAGGCTGCCTCAATCGTGACATTGGGTCGGCTTTCAAACACCATGCCAAACACGCCGATCGGCACGCGCATCTGACCGACACGGATACCACTAGGTTGCTCTTTCATGCCGATGATGTCGCCAATGATGTCGGGCATATTGGCGAGTTGTTCGCACCCTTGTGCGCACGTCTCGAGCACTTGCGGCGTGAGCTTGAGACGATCGACCATCGCAGCTTCCAAGCCTGCAGCTTTGGCGCGCTCAATGTCTTTGGTGTTATCCATCTGCAATGCAGCTGTGTGGCTAAGCAAAAGTTTTGCTAAGGCACGCAAAGCCAGGCTTTTTTGTGCAGCAGATGCTTTGGCCATCAGCGAAGACGCAGCTTTGGCTTGCACACCGAGCAGATGCACTTGTTGGGCGATAGAGGTGGCGTTCATAGTTGCATTTTGGCTCAAGCTGTGCTCGGCATACAGGCGCGGCACAAACGCATGGCTAAGCGATGCAAGGCTTGCCAGCTGTCGCTTGGCCAATCAGCACGGCGAATGCCTTTGACGATGCCATCTACATGGTGGGCTGACACCAATAATTTATCAATAGCCGACGCAGACAAACTAGGCAATATGCGTTCAAACAAGCGCTCACGTGGCCCCCAAATGCGCTGCTCGCGCAAGACCATCGGCAAAGCCTTGCCAGCAGCGACTGCGTCTTTCACACGCTTGAGCGCGCGAATCTCTTCGGCCAGCGCATAGTGCACGAATACTTCTGACTCACCTTCGGCTTTTAAACCGTCGAGCATGCGTTGCACCCGCACGGGTTGTCCGCTCAGCACCGCAGCGCTGAGTTTGAAAGCGTCGTAACGCGCCACATTCAGCACGGCGCGCTCGATCTGCTCAAAACTCAATTCACCTTCTGGATAAAGAAGTCCAAGCTTTTGAATTTCTTGGTGGGCAGCCAGCAAATTTCCTTCAACGCGGTCCGCAAAAAATTGCAGCGCCTGTTGCCCCGCTTCGCCACCCAAAACTTTTTGACCCTGCGCTTGCAAACGTTGCGCAATCCAAGCGGGTAAAGATGCACGTTCGATAGGATCAATTTGAATACTGGCACCGTTGTTCTCTAACGCAGCAAACCATGCGGTGCTTTTGCTGGCTTTGTCTAAACGCGGCAACACCACAAGCGTGAGCACACCGTCTTGTTGCGATGCGCTCTCTGCAATCTGCTGCAAAGCTACAGCACCTTCTTTGCCCGGCTTGCCTGAAGGAATACGAATTTCAACGATTTGCTTGTCCGCAAATAAACTCATCGAGCCACCTGCCGCCAACACTTCGCCCCAATCAAAGTGCGCGCCAGCCACCGCGAACACCATGCGTTCTGTGTAGCCTTGTCCGCGCGCCACATGGCGAATCGCATCAGCCGCCTCTTGCTGCAACAAGGCCTCGTCGCCATGCAAGGTGTAGAGCGTGCGCACGCCTTTGGCGCTACTGCCTTGCAGGTGTTGATGAAGTTGAGACAGGGCGATTTGCATGTGCGTTACGAGGTACTAACAATGCCTAACAATGCGTCTAGGTTTGTGAAATTTAGAGCGACTTCACAGCCGCCAAACGCCGCAAGACTTGCTGGATCAAATCGTTTTCCATATCGCGGTATAGCAAGGCTTCTTCTGATTCTTTCGACAAAGCACCCGTCTCATTGAAATTGATATCGCGCGTCAAGAAAATTTCAGCGTCTGGGATTAGTTCTTTACCGCCTTGTGTACGCAATCTAAAACGGTAACGCAAACGCAATTGATATTCACGAATTGCACCTGTAGATGTACGCCCCAAAATGACTTTTTCGCGGATATTCAAAAGTGGCTCATAAATCACCTGCGCCTTTTCCACATCGCGCACATCGGTGATCACCATCACTTGGCCAGACGCAGAAATATTGCGGCGCAAGCTAGCCCCCATGGCATCGTTCTCAGGCAAGTTCACAAACAGAGTGGTGAACGCATAGTTAGGCGATTGACGCAACTGAAAGCCGCACCCCGCCACAACAACAATTAAGTTAATCAATAAAAAACGACGCAGGTACGACATAAGGGTTCCTACAAAACAATATTGACCAAACGACCCGGCACGACAATCACTTTTTTGGGTGCGACACCATTAGCCTGCTTGACAAATGCTTCCGTAGCCAAAGCGGCCTTCTCAATATCTTCTTTCGATGCCGTCACAGCCACTTCTATCGCACCACGCAACTTGCCATTGATCTGCAACATCAATTCAACGGAGTCGCGCTCCAATGCTTTTTCATCGACTTCGGGCCATGGCGCGTCCAAAAGATTACCGCCCACTTTGGCAAAACCCAACTCTTGCCACAACTGGTCAGCAATATGCGGGCAAGCGGGATACAACATACGCAGCAAAACAGACACGCCCTCAGACACCACAGCGTGATCGCTCGCAGTGCCATCAGATTTAAAGTCTTCCAAAGCATTGAGTAACTTCATGCAACCGGATACCACCGTGTTGTATTGCATGCGTTCGTAGTCGTAACTCACTTGCTTCAAGACCAAATGCATTTCGCGACGCAGAGTTTTTGCATCTGAACGCAATGTGGTTGTAGCAACAGAACTACTACTTTTTGACAAACTCGCGGCATGCTTGTGCGCAAACGCCCACACGCGACGCAAAAAGCGATAACTACCTTCTACCGCCGCGTCATTCCACTCCAGCGTAGCCTCAGGCGGCGCAGTGAACATCGTGTAGAGACGTGCCGTATCAGCGCCGTATCTTTCAATCAAATCTTGCGGGTCGATGCCATTGTTCTTGGACTTTGACATCGTGCCCACACCTTCGTAATCAATCGGTGTACCAACAGGCAGTTCTCCGTCTGAACTCGTGGCTTTGTTTTTTAACTTGGCACCAATCACCTTTCCGCCATCATCCAAAACATGCTCAATATCGTGCGGCCAGAAATAATCTTTGCCGCCTTTAGCAGTGCGACGCGAATAAATATGGTTCAACACCATGCCTTGCGTCAGCAATTTAGAAAACGGCTCGTCGATTTTGACAAGCCCTAAATCACGCATCACCTTAGTCCAAAACCGCGCATACAGCAAATGCAAAATCGCATGCTCAATACCACCAATGTATTGGTCCATGCCACTACCGCCACTACCACCAACATTTGTATGCGTAGCATCACGCATCCAATAGTCCGTGCCATCCGCCACCATCTTCTCGGTATTCGTCGGATCGCAATAGCGCATGAAATACCAAGATGAATCCACAAACGTGTCCATCGTGTCCGTTTCACGTCGCGCAGCCTTGCCACACACCGGACACGTCACACCATGGTGAAACCCAGTGTGCTTATTCAGCGGATTACCCGATCCATCCGGAATACAGTCTTGCGGCAACACAACAGGCAAATCTTTTTCAGGCACAGGCACCGCACCATGCTCATCGCAATGGATGATGGGAATCGGTGTGCCCCAATAACGTTGACGCGAAACACCCCAGTCGCGTAAACGCCAAGTAGTTTTCTTTTCACCCAAACCAGCAGCAGCCAAATCAACAGCAACAGCATCGACACAAGCCTTAAATGCAAGCCCGTCGTACTTGCCAGAATTAATAGCAAAGCCACGACCTTTCTCTGCATACCAGTCCTGCCAAACAGAGTCATCGAACTCCGACGAGGCACCGGCATCAGGTGCGCCGGGTGACGATTTTGAGCTTGCGTATGAGGAACCCGGCGTACCTGATGTCGGCGCCGCCTTTACGGAGACACCACCACGCAAAACAGCAACCACAGGCTTAATAGGCAACAAGTACTTCAAGGCAAAAGCAAAATCCCGCTCATCATGCGCAGGCACCCCCATCACCGCCCCATCCCCATAAGACATCAGCACATAGTTACCCACCCAAACAGCGACAGACTCCCCCGTCAATGGATGCTTCACATAAAGACCGGTAGGCATCCCCAACTTATCCTTAACCGCCAACTCAGCCTCAGTAGTCCCCCCCGCCTTGCACTCTTCAATAAAAGCAGCCAATGCAGCATCACCAGAAGCCGCATGCAATGCCAACGGATGCTCAGGCGCCACCGCACAAAACGTGACACCCATGATGGTGTCGGCACGGGTCGTGAACACATACATACGGCCATCTTGAATCAAGGCGCCCGACGCATCACGAATATCGTGGGTAAAAGCAAACCGCACACCTTCACTCTTGCCAATCCAGTTCTCTTGCATCAAGCGCACTTTGTCTGGCCAACCTCTCAAGGTGGCCTTGTCGTTGCCAACTTGCACATGGTCTAGTAGCTCTTGCGCGTAATGCGTGATGTTGAGGTAGTAACCAGGAATCTCACGCTTCTCGACCAATGCGCCGGTGCGCCAACCGCGGCCATCGATCACTTGTTCATTGGCTAAAACAGTTTGGTCTTCCGGATCCCAATTCACCACTTGTGTTTTGCGATAGGCGATGCCTTTCTCGAGCATTTTCAAAAACAACCACTGATTCCACTTGTAGTACGTGGCGTCGCAGGTAGCCACTTCGCGCGACCAATCGATCGCCAAGCCCATCGCCTGCATTTGCTTTTTCATGTAGGCGATGTTTTCGTAAGTCCACTTGGCAGGCGGCACGCCGTTTTTGAGTGCGGCATTTTCAGCAGGTAATCCAAAAGCATCCCAGCCCATGGGCATCAAGACGTTATATCCCTTCATGCGCAAATGGCGCGTGAGCATGTCGTTGATGGTGTAGTTGCGCACATGGCCCATGTGCAGTTTGCCACTGGGGTAGGGCAGCATGGAACAGGCGTAGTACTTTTGCTTGGGGTTGCCTTTTTTATCTTTGGCGTGCTCGACCACGCGGTAGGCATCGGCTTGGGTCCAGGCGGCTTGCGCGGCGCGCTCGACCTCGGTGTGGTTGTATTTGTCTTGCATGGGGAAAAGGTCTAAGCCCCTGAGCAGACAGGGGAACCATCAGATTTTAGGGCTTGCGCTCGGTCACAAAGCCGATACGGCTCAAGCCCGCTTGCTGGGCCAGTCCCATGACTTCGACCACTTGGCCGTAAGGTACTTTGACATCGGCCTGTAACTGCACTTCTGGCAACTCTTCAACGCCGTCTTGGGTGGCTTGGTTAGCACGTGTGCGTAAGGCGTTGGCCAAAGCATCTAGGCTGATTATTTCTTTGTCTAAATAGATATCGCCTTGGGCATTGATGGCGATGGACACCACACGCTGCGCCACGCCTGTGGGGGCAGATTGCGCTTTGGGTAAATCGAGCTTTAAGGCGCTCATCATCAAAGGCGTGGTGATGATGAAGATCACCAACAAGACCATCATCACATCGACCAAGGGCGTGACGTTGATTTCGCTCATCGGCTGTTGCTCAGCCACACGCTCGAATCGACCAAAAGCCATTAGATTGCGCGCACGTCGTGCGCAAATCCTTCGAGCTCGTGCTCGAGTCGATTGATCATGCGGCCCATCACATTGAATGCCAGCACAGCTGGCAAAGCAACGCCTAAGCCCGCAGCCGTCATGATGAGCGATTCACCTACAGGGCCTGCTACTTGTTCGATCGAGAGTTGGCCTGCACTCGCAATACCTGTGAGCGCGTGGTAGATGCCCCATACCGTTCCGAGCAAACCTACAAAAGGCGCGGTAGAACCAACCGTTGCCAATAAAACTTGGCCCCATTGCAAACGTTGCAAAACTGCATGCAAGGCATCGCGCAACACTCGGGTGCGTTGGGTATGGACATCGCCTTGCGAGCCAAGCGTGTTGGGCATGAGTTGCTGCTGCGCTTGGGCCAAGGGTGTGAGTACTGCGTTGCGGTCGACGGACTGCAAAGCACGCACAGCTTGCGCAACATCGCTGGCTTGCCAGAACACTGCTTTACCTTGCGCGATGTCTGTGCCTACGCGTCGCAAAAACCAAGTTTTATAAACAATGACCGTCCAACTGGCAACGGACATGGCTAAGAGCACCAAGGCCAAGAAGGCGCTGAGTGGGTCACTAGCAATATCGGGGGCAAACTGGTTCATCGCAACCCGAGCACATCAAACATGTCGAACAAGCCAGTCTTTTTGTCAGCCAAAAAAGCGGCAGCGCGCAGGCCGCCTTGTGCATACGTGGCACGACTAGAAGAACGGTGTGTGATTTCGATACGCTCGCCTGTTCCCGCAAACAAAACGGTGTGGTCCCCCACGATGTCGCCGCCACGGATAGTGGCAAAACCAATGGTGTTGGGATCGCGCTCACCGGTATGGCCATAGCGCTCATAAACGGCACATTCACTCAAGTTGCGTCCCATGGCCTCGGCCATCACTTCACCCATTTTGAGCGCGGTACCAGAAGGCGCATCAACTTTGTGGCGGTGATGCGCTTCGATGATTTCAATGTCGTAACCAGTGGGCATAGCCTTGGCCGCCATTTGCAAAAGCTTGAGGGTGACGTTCACACCGACGCTCATATTGGGCGCCATCACGATCGCTGTATGTTTGGCCGCTTCTGCGATATGGGCTTTTTGGGCATCGCTAAAACCTGTGGTGCCAATCACCATCTTCACGCCCATGGCGCGGCACACATCGACATGCGCCATCGTGCCTTCGGGGCGGGTGAAATCGATCAACACTTGGCTGTTAGCCAATCCTCTGCGGATATCGGACTCGATCGTTACGCCACTGGCTTGGCCTAAAAAGCCAGTAGCGTCATTGCCAATGCCAAGACTCGAAGGAATATCAAGCGCGCCAGCGAGTTGGCATTCAGGTGTGTCACGCAATGCCTCGATCAACATGTGGCCCATGCGACCACTGGCGCCGGCAACAGCAACTTGGATAGGGTGTGGGGTGTGGGCCATGGTCTTCACAGGTATTTAAAAATTAACGCGGCGTGCCCTCAAGCGGTGGATAGCTTGCAGGCAGAGCGGCGGCAGAAGCGTTGGCGTTGCTAGTCGCGGCGCCCGACTTCGCAGGTAGCTTGGCCAACTCCTCAGGGGTGGCTTTGAGTTCGGGTAATTTCGACGGCGGGCGGCGGGTGTCCAGTTTGGCTGCGAATTCCGCCTCAGTCGGCAACGGATCACCGTCTACGCGGTCGAGCACATCGCCTTTGAAGTACACGGTGAAACGACGCAACTGCGGTTCACTGCCTTGGCGACGGATGGTGAATGCATAGTCCCAACGCTCTGAGTGGAACACACTGGTGACCAAAGGCGTTCCCAAAATCTCACGCACTGCTTGTCTTGGCATGCCAGCGCGCAGCGCTTGCACCTGCTCTTTGGACACGAAATTGCCCTGCACCACTTCAGGCTGGTAAATCTTGACCGGGCTATAGCCACACGACCACAAAGCCAACACCGCGACGAGCGCTAACGCGGTCAAGCCTAAGCGCTTGACATGCGAGAGTTGTGCGATTTTTTGAAGGGGGTGGAACATGGTGGACAAGCCCACAAAGGGTAATTGACGAAGGAGAGTGATTGTAACGATCACACCGTGCGTTTAAGAGTCGCCTTGCGCCATGGCACGCTGGTGCCGCGCCATAAATTCTTGGTAAGTATCTACCCCGCGCAGTTGCAAAATAGTGTTGCGCACTGCGGCCTCGACCAACACCGCGATGTTGCGTCCTGCGACCACCTGCACCACCACTTTGCGAACTGGTACGCCCAGCACATCTTGCGACAACGGTTCGTGCGGCAAACGGTCGTAATCACGCTCCAAAGTTTCTTTTCGCACCAAATGCACGATAAGTTTCAAGCGCATCTTGCGGCGCACTGCCGTCTCGCCAAAGATGGCACGGATATCAAGCAAGCCAATACCGCGCACTTCGAACAAGTTTTGCAATAACTCGGGGCAACGGCCCTCGATGGTGGCTTGGTTGATGCGGAATAGATCGACCACATCATCTGCGACCAAACCGTTGCCGCGGGAGATCAATTCCAAACCGAGTTCGCTTTTACCCAAACCCGACTCGCCGGTGATCATCACACCTAAGCCCAAAATATCCATGAACACCCCGTGCATGGACGAGCGATCCGCGAAATGCTTGGATAGATAGGCGCGCAAGACATCGATCACAAAGGCCGAAGACTCTGTCGTTGCGAAAAGAGGGATTTGTGCCCGCTCACACATTGATACCAACTCACCAGGTGCGGTTTGGCCATCTGCTAACACCAAGACTGGCGGTTCGAGCGTCACGATACGAGAGATACGACGCAAACAATCGACGCTGGCACTGTTGGTCAGATAGGCTATTTCACGCTCACCCAAAATCTGCACGCGATAGGGGTGGATGTAATTGAGATAGCCCACCAAGTCGGCACCCGAGCGGGCAGCGCGCACAGCGACTTCATCAAAGCGGCGCTCTGAGGCGCCAAGGCCCGCCAACCATTGCCACCGCAGTTGACCGCGGAAGGCTTCAAATAAAACATCTGCGCTGATCGCGGTGGGTTTCACGCTTGCACCGAGTTCCAAGTGGCCACGATGCTGTGCAGGGCACTGGCTTCTTGGGTAGTTTTGATTTTTTCGCGCAAAGTGGTGTCGCTGAGTAACTCAGCGATTTCTGAGAGTATTTCTAAATGCTTTTGGGTCGATGCTTCAGGCACTAGTAAAAAGATCAGCAAGCCCACCGGCTGCTCGTCTGGCGCGTCAAAACCAATGGGGTGCGCCAGCTGAAACACGGCCGCCATAGGCGACTTCAAGCCTTTGATGCGTCCGTGTGGAATGGCTACGCCATGGCCCAATCCTGTAGAGCCCAAACGTTCACGGGCAAAAAGGCTATCGGCCACCAAAGCGCGGTTGAGA
This sequence comes from Limnohabitans sp., assembly GCA_040401095.1. GTDB lineage: Bacteria > Pseudomonadota > Gammaproteobacteria > Burkholderiales > Burkholderiaceae_C > Limnohabitans. The sequence continues at coordinate 1,815 of JBBAOY010000040.1, read as the reverse complement.
CCGTGCAGCTCTTCAAACAGCAGACCAGCCTCTTCGAAGGCGCGTTTTTTACTGGTGGCTTCCACGTGCACTAGCACTTGGGCGGGGGGAAGAATGGCGGCTAGGCGGTTCATAGTTGGTGGCAGATTATGCACCCGTAGAAACCCTTGTCAAAAATGACGAAACCGCCTAGGTAGGCGGTTTCTCGAAGTCTTAAAAATGCTTACGCGCTAAAGGCTTACATCAAGCGCTTTGGGCTTTCGTGGTGGTGGTTTCGAATACGGTCTTTGTGTTTGACCACCTGTCTGTCTAATTTGTCAACCAAGTCGTCGACTGCGGCATACAAGTCGTAGTGCGCACTTTCAGCAAACATGTCGTTGCCTTTGACGTGGATGTTGCACTCTGCCTTTTGGCGTCCGTCTTTTTCGGTTTGGTTCTCGATACTCAAAAGCACCTTGACATCCACCACCTGGTCAAAATGGCGCGTTATTCGGTCTAGCTTGTCGGTCACGTAACTACGCAATGCGGGGGTAACTTCAAGATGGTGACCGCTGATCGTTAAATTCATAAGAAAACCTCCTTTTGTGATGGGCAGATTCACTATGCGCCTACTGCGGAAAAAAGGCAATGGGATGCAATCAAAAACTGTGTGGTTTTTTATCCCCAAAAACCCTTATGACTGCCACATCGCGGTGCCATAATCTGCCCCGACTAAGGGATCGCCATGCTCAATATCTTTTCGCTGGCCAACGGACGACTTTTCCAAGAAGAGATCGAATCGTTGGAGGAGCTCTCAAAATTCCAGCCCATTTGGGTGGACCTCGAATCGCCGACGCCTGAAGAAAAGCGCTGGGTCAAACAATATTACGGCTTGCAGATCCCCGAAGACGCGATGGACGAAGACATCGAGGAATCGGCCCGCTTCTACGAAGAAGACAACGGCGAATTGCACATCCGTAGCGACTTTTTGATCGCCGACGAAGACGAACCCCGCACGGTGCGCGTGGCCTTCATCTTGAACCAAAACAACGAGTCCCTCAAAAGCCGTGGTGTGCTGTTTTCGATCCACGATGAAGACGTACCCGTTTTTCGCCTCTTGCGTATGCGCGCACGGCGCGCGCCAGGGTTGATTGAAGACGACAAAGATGTCTTGCTCAAACTGTTCGATGCCGACGCCGAATATTCCGCCGACACGCTTGAAGGCATCTACGACCAGCTAGAAAAAGCTGGCAAATTGGTCCTGTCAGAGGACGTCACGGACGTGTTGGCAGGCGAAGTACTAGCCGCCATCGCCCGCCAAGAAGACTTGAACGGCCGCATCCGCCGCAATGTGATGGACACCCGCCGCGCGGTGAGTTTCATGATGCGCTCGCGCATGCTCAACGCCGATCAGTTCGAAGAAGCACGTCAAATCTTGCGCGACATCGAGTCGCTTGATAACCACACCGCATTTTTGTTCGACAAGATCAACTTCTTGATGGACGCGACGGTGGGTTTTATCAACATCAACCAAAACAAGATCATCAAGATCTTCTCCGTGGCCAGCGTCGCTTTGCTGCCGCCTACATTGATCGCGAGCATTTACGGCATGAACTTTCAGTACATGCCTGAACTCAACCAGGCCTGGGGCTACCCCTTTGCCCTCATGTTGATGATCGCCAGCGCGGTCGTGCCTATGTGGTATTTTCGTAAGCGGGGATGGTTGAAGTAGCGGGGCTGTTTGAGGCAAGCAATTAAGCCAGCAACTCTCAACAAGAGTTTTCTGGCGAAATAGAAGCGCTTACTCCACCGCCTTGACCATATCCTCAACCACCTTCTTAGCATCCCCAAACACCA
>JBBAOY010000039.1:4475-22159 GCA_040401095.1 Limnohabitans sp. | reverse complement strand
GCCTATCAAGGCAGTTTGGTGTGGGAGCAAAGTTTTGGGCATGCACGTGTGGGCCAAGGCCACGAGGCCGATACAAAAGCGGTGACTGCGGATAACCAGTCGCTATGGTTGTTGTACTCCAACACCAAAATCATCATGGCCACTTTGCTTTGGAAGTTGCACGAGCAAGGCAAGTTGCGTTTCACGGATCGGGTGGCCGACTACCTTCCAGAGTTTGCAAAAAACGGTAAAGAGGCCATCACGCTGTTTCAAGTGATCACCCACCAAGGTGGATTTCCAGATGGCGACGTGCCCAACACCACTTGGAATGACCACGCCAAAGTGCGTCAAGCCGTATGCGACTTCAATCTGCAGTGGGCACCTGGTTCACGCATCAGCTACCACGGTCTCAGCGCCCATTGGGTGTTGGCGATGGTGGTGGAAGCCGTCACAGGACAAGATTTCAGAGACGTTCTGCGTACTGAAGTGCTCGAGCCTTTGGGATTAGCAAAAGACTTGTTCGTTGGCTTGCCAACATCTGAAACTTCGCGCATGACATTTCTCTACGAGCCTGATGCCAAGTCTTCCAATGGTTTGCGCTTGCGCGATGAAAGCACCAGCATAGTCTGGCAAGAGGCGGGTGTTCCAGGTGGCGGAGCCTATGGCACCGCAAGAGGCATGGCGGCTTTGTACCAAATGATGTTGCAAGGCGGCACGCTCAACGGTGTGCGTTTGTTGTCACCTAGAACATTGGCGTATGCCATTCAAAACTACACCGCAGACCGTGTGGATGAATTCATGGGCATTCCTATGCACCGTGGCTTAGGCCCGCATTTGCGTGGCACCACCATTGTTATTCGCGGCTTAGGTTCTTTGGCCAAGCCTGACTCTTTTGGTCATGGTGGTGTGGGCACCAGTTATTGCTGGGCTGATCCGCAAAGTGGTTTGTCATTTGCTTACATCACCAATGCGCGTGTGCCAGATCCTTGGCATTCAGTGCGTTTGGACCAAGTTTCTAACTTGATACACGCATCTATTACGCAGTAGGTGTATTTTTAAACTGAGGCTCTACCAAGCCTTTCACGCCGGGTTGCAAGGCGAAAATTCTTCCTGCGTATGGGTCTTCCTCAAGCGAGATGCCTGGGCGACGTAATGAGGTGACGAACAAGGTGTCTAAGTGGGTTCCACCAAAAGCGCACATGCCAGGCTTGGTGGTGGGCACTGAAAGTGATCGATCTAACTTGCCCTCTGGTGTGAAACGAGAGACCAAGCCTGCATCTGTCGCACACACCCAATAGCAACCATCTGCATCTATGGCTGCACCATCTGGGCGACCCTGATGCTGAAGCATATCTACAAATACACGTTGGTTATGCGGCGTTCCTGTATCGATGTCGTAATCAAATGCCCACACGGTTTGTCGACTGGCATGGGTGTCTGCCAAATACATGATGCTTCCATCTGGGCTGAAGGCAAGGCCGTTGGGAACAATCAAGTCGTCTATCAAGCGTGTTAGTTGGTTGTCGTTTCCAAATCGATACAAAGACCCAAGGTTTTTACCCGCCTTGGTGTCGTTGAACATAGTGCCTGATAAAAATCTACCTTGTCTGTCGCAACGTCCATCGTTGAAACGCATGGGTTGTATGGGGTGTTCTACATCGGCGAGCTTTTGATGCGTGGAAGCGCCGTTAGATTGAAGTTGCACCAGATAAATCCCCGTCTCCATGGCGACTATCCATCCGCCAGTGGCGCACATTGCCATCGAACCCGCCATTTCTGGCATTTGCCATTGGCTCAATTCATCAAAAGAAGCTTGCCAACGATAGATCTTGCCAGCAGGAATATCTACCCAATACAAAGCGGATTCTTGTGCGACCCAAACAGGGCTTTCCCCAGTCTCGCATCGGGCTTCAGAGATGAGCGTGTAATGTGTTGTCACGATGCGATGTTAATGCGTGTCAAAATCATTTGTGGATCACTAAATATTCGGAGCAATAGCAAGATGAGCGAGCAACAACCCAGAAAATATATTCGTCGAGTCGTCACGGGCCATGATGCACAAGGCCGATCTATCTTCACAGAAGACCAACTGGCACCATCTGTGCACAACAACCCAAAAAGAGTGGGTTACCACCTCACGCAGCTATGGATGACCGACCAAACCCCCGCATTTGTTGGCAATGAACCAGACCCTACTGCGCGTCCTTTAAAACTCGAACCCCCCAAAAACGGAACGGTAGTTCGCATCATTGAATTTGGACCAGAGGGTGAGTGGCTAGAAAAAATTGATACCCAAGACACCAAAATTGCCTGGGGTGCAATGGGAACCCAAACCGCATCCACCAACCAAACTGGCGACGCTAAACACCCCTTTATGCATCGCACCGAATCAGTCGACTACGCCTTGGTATTGGAAGGCGAGATCACCATCGTGCTCGACAACGAAGAAGTCTTGCTGAAAACCGGTGACTTCCTTGTGGAACGCGGTACCAACCATGCATGGGCCAACCGATCAGGAAAGATGTGCCGCATGCTGTTTGTATTGATCGATGGAAAGTTTGACCCCGAAATCTCTAAACACTTTGATCAATAAGTTTTTAAGGCATGAACTTTCAGCCTAAGGCCCAGAATCTATTTCACATGTAAGTGAATGGGCTTGAAGCCTTCAAGTTCAAAACGCAAGTCATCTCCCTTGTTGGGAAACTTGGAAGTAACTAAGGAGCCCAGCATGGCGATATCGCCTGCCTTTAAATAGGTGCCGCGGTCATTGGCTTCGTTGGCTAACCAAGCGATAGCGTTGAGAGGGTGTCCCATCAAATCATGTGCATAGCCGAGACCCACCGATGCGCCATTGATGAATGCTTCGCCTTTTAATTCGCCCAGCGCGTCATCGGCCTTGGGTGTTGCTGACATATTGGACCAAATCTGAGAGAAGGGTATCCACTCGCCCAACACAGCGCCTTCGTTCCAGGTGTTGTCTGCCAAGAGTTGCATACCCTGTCCACCCAATTGGGTGTAGTCGGCCTGTCTGTCATCGGCAACTTCAAATGCAGATGTCACAGCGCTTACAGCAGAAGCAACAGATTGCCCCGAATGCTTGGTACCTAAAGGCAAGAGGTCGCTACCTATTTGGATAGCGATTTCAAATTCAATCAGTAAACGGCCATAGCCTTTAATGGATACATCTGCAGGCGCGTGGAGCACTTGTTTGCGGTGTAGTCGTCCAGCTGTGGGAGCATCGAGCCCCACCATTTTTTGCATCGCAGGTGTGGCCAACGCAATTTTCCAACCGATGACATCGCCACATTGCTGCGCTTTGATTCGGACAAATTCATTTTGTACGGCAACGGCTTGTTTTGCATTCGACAAAGCCAAGTCTTTTGGCAATGGACCAAAAGGAACTTTGTTGGCATGTTGCTTCACTAGCCATTTGGCTGTGTTGATGACGTTGAAACTTTGCATGGTGAGGCTTTCTCTTTATTAATCAGCAGTCAACTGGTTCTCAATAATGATGCGCGCATAGCGTTTTCTGTCATTCGCTATCAACTCTGCAAATTGTGCTGGTGTTGAGCTCATAGGAACAGCACCTTGTCCAATCAATTGCTGACTCACCTCGGGCATGGCAACCACTTCTTTGACACCCGCCACAATTTTGTCGATGATGTCTTTGGGCGTGCCAGTGGGTGCTAGAAAACCAATCCAAGAACCCGACTCAGCACCCGTGATACCTGCTTCCACCATGGTCGGAACATCGGGCATAGCAGGTGAACGCACTTTGCTCGTAACAGCCAGCCCTTTCAACTTACCGGCTTTGACGTAGGCAGATGTTTCCAAGATCGACACCATCAAGACTTGTACATTGCCCGACATCAAGTCGGTGATAGCTGCGCTGCCACCTTTGTAAGGCACGTGTTGAATTTTGGCGCCGGTGGCAATTTTGAAAGTCTCCATAGACAAATGGGGAGAACCTCCGGAACCAGAGCTGGCATAGGAGAGCAGGTTAGGTTGCGCCTTAGACAAGGCCACCAAGTCTTGTGGCGTTTTAACCGGTAATGTGGGCGTTACCACCATCGCAAAAGGCAATTCTGCAATCAAGCTAATAGGGGTGAATGAGGTGTCTGGGTTGTAGTTGAGCTTTTTATACAGCGTGGGGTTGATGGACTGTGTGCCCACATTGCCAGTGAGCAGTGTGTAGCCGTCAGGCTTTGCGCGAGATACAGTTTCTAGGCCTACATTGCCACCAGCACCGGCACGGTTTTCAATCAATACGGGTTGGCCCCACAGTTGAGACAAACGTTGCGCGACAACCCGCGTACCGACATCGGTTCCACCGCCAGGAGTGAAAGGCACAACAATAGTGACTGCGCGCGTGGGCCAAGTGGTTTGTGCGTGGACACCTAAGGGTAAAAACGCCAATAGACAGGCCAAAAGGGAAATATGCTTCCGATGACAAAATAGCGCTTGCAAATGACGACCTTTAAACACTTCAGCCATATATATCTCCAATTATGAAAAATCATCTTAACCAACTCTCTCGTGCATGGGCATTAGGTTTGACACTATGTTTGGCAAGTACGTCGATGGCGCAAACGACACCTTTTCCCAGCAAGACTATCAAAATAGTGGTGCCCAATGCTGCGGGAGGCGCTGCAGACATCACGGCACGCACAGTAGCGCAAAAGTTATCGGATTCATTAGGCCAATCGGTAGTGACCGAGAACAAACCCAGTGCGGGTGGCATAGTGGCTGGGGAACAAGTAGCCCGTGCGGAGCCCGATGGCCACACCCTGTTGCTGATTTCTAGCGGAACAGCTGTAAGTGCATCGCTATTTAAGACGCTGCCTTTTGACACCGTGAAAGACTTCATTCCTGTTTCCAAGTTGGCGACGTTTGATTTGGTGATCGCTGTTGCTGAAGGCGGGCGTTTTAAAACCTTCGCAGAGTTACTGGCCTATGCCAAGGCCAATCCAGGCAAACTCAATATTGGTACCCCGCAAATTGGCACCACGCAAAATTTGTCTGCTGAATATTTTCTGAGCGCCTCAGGTTTGCAAGCGCAAATCGTGCCGTTCAATGGCACGCCGCCCGTCATCACCGCATTGCGCGGTGGCAGCCTAGACGCGATGGTAGAAATCTTGGGTCCTTTGATGCCGCAAATCAAATCTAATGCTGTGCGACCACTCGCCTTGTTGGGCGACAAACGCACCGACAGCTTGCCAGGTGTGCCCACCGTGCAAGAGTCTGGTGGCAGTCTGGCTAAGTTTCAGGCGTCTTCTTGGAACGGTTTGGCAGTACCAGCGCGCACACCGCGCGATGTGGTCATGCGTTTGAACCGTGAAATTCAAACCATCATGGAAATGCCAGATGTTAAAAAACGCTTGAGTGATCTCAACCTCACTGCGCAAAGCAGCACGCCTGAGCAGGTTGCCGAAGTTCTAGCCGCAGATATCAAACGCTGGCATGAAGTGATCACCAAAGCCAAGATCGAAAAACAATAAAAGACGCAGCGTTTTATTTTCTAAAGACTGAAGCGCCTGCAAAGCGCGATTGCGATCCAAGCGCTTCCTCTATGCGCAGGGCGTGGTTCCACTTGATCATGCGTTCACTTCGTGCAAAAGAACCTACTTTGAGTTGCCCGACGTTCCAACCAATTGCTAAGTCAACGATGGTGGTGTCTTCGGTTTCACCAGATCGGGCTGAAACAATCGCAGAGTAGCCAAGTTCTTGCGCTACTTTCCATGCTTCTAGGGTCTCGCTCAGAGTACCGCGCTGGTTAGGTTTTAACAACACTGTGTTGGCAGCGCCAACGTGTGCTGCCTCACGAATGAGTTTTGCGCTAGAGACTAAAAAATCGTCACCCACGATTTGCAGTCGATGGCCGATGGCCTTTGTAAAGCGCGCAAAACCCTCGGGATCATCTTCAGCCAGTGGGTCTTCAATCGATACGATGGGATATTTTGAAATCCAGCCAAGTAGCATCTCGATTAATCCGTCTGAGTCCAAAGCGCGTGATTCAAGACCCAGTCGGTATTGCCCCAACTTGCCAAATTCTGAAGCTGCAATGTCAAGGGCAATCGCAACCTGTTCACCGGGAACAAAGCCTGCGCGTTCAATTGAGAGCACCAGCATCTCGAGTGCTTGCTCATTGCTAGAAAAGTCTGGCCACCAACCGCCTTCGTCCGCTACGCCAAATAGGGAACCACGTTGCGCCATTAACAAACCAGCGTGGCGGTAGACCTCAGCTGTCCATTCCAATGCTTGGGCAAAACTGCCGGCACCTGGGCACACCACCATAAAGTCTTGCACGTCGACACGGCGACCCGCATGAGCACCGCCACCAAAAATTTGTATTTGTGGCATGGGCAGTCGGCCAATATTTCCTTGACCTAAGTAACGGAAGAGAGGAACGCCAGAGGCCTGCGCCATGGCATGCGCTGTTGCCATGGAAACAGCCAAAGTGGCGTTTGCACCTAAGCGTGTTTTGTTTTCCGTGCCGTCAAGAGCGATCAGGGCTTGGTCCAAGGCTAACTGGTTATCTGCATGCGAACCTATTAACCCCTTTGCTATTTCGCCATTGATATGGCCCACTGCCTGCATGACATCTAGTCCCCCAAATCGGGCGCCGCCATCGCGTAACTCCAATGCTTCACGTGTTCCTTTAGAGGCACCCGATGGAGCAATGGCGCGGCCCTTTGCGCCATCCTGCAAAGTGACTTCTGCTTCTACGGTGGGACGGCCACGGCTGTCCCATACGCGGCGTCCGTGAATGGATTGGATGGCAGACGAAGTCATGTGGTGAGTTCCTTTGCCCAAGCTTGGGCAATGTGTTGAAGTTGTGATGCTGGATTGACAAGCAATGCAGTAGCGGTTCGTCTGACGAGATCACGTTCACTATCTTCGGTGATGTATTCCACCGGTGACTTGCCGTCAACCCGTGCGAGCAACAAGCCAGGGAGAAGACGTGCGGCCCTGGCTTCAAGCACTTGCGGTTGTTCCCAATCGACTCCTTGCAAATAGGTTTGGGCCAATACGCCAAAGCTATGTAAAAAATCAGATGTGGAAGAGGGCGTCCACAGACATTTCAATAACAGGTGGTTGAGGCAAAACGCCAAATCAAATGCAGGGTCACTCCAAGTAGCGCATTCCGCATCAAGTAAAACAGGACCGTGCTTGCCTAACAAAATGTTTTTGGGGCTGACATCTCCGTGCACCAAAGTTTTGGCGTTGTGTTGCGTTTGATCGACTAGCGCATGCAATGCGCTAGAGAGTTTGGGGTGTTTCTCAGCCGTTGCTATCAAGTAGGGTGCTAAGCGAATTTCAAAGAATATTTTCTCTGTTGGAAACTCATGCGCTAACTCGGGCCTATTGGCTGCATAACTGTGGATACTGGCCAGAATATGCCCCAATTCTTTGGCGGTGGATGCGTCTGCGCGCCCTGCATGCAGTTCTTTTTTCCAAAGTCGAAATTCTGATGGTGGCAGGTAGCGCATGACAAGCACACCGAGTTCTGCATGCTGGCCCAGTAACTCTGGCGCACAACCAGCAGATGCCATATGGGCTACTTGCAACCAGCGCGCTTCATAGAGATTACGCTCAACAGGTGCGCGCCAATCAGCCGCCACCCGAAGTTTCGACAAGGCACGCTTGGCGCATACACGACCATCTTCTGTTTCAATGCACCAGATATCTGAGGACACGCCTCCGGTTAGTGGACTACCTTGCAGTGCACTAGATTTGGTGAGGCCAAGTTCTTGTAAGGCCCGTAAGAACTCTTTGGGTACTTCTTCTGTAGACATAAAGGGTAGACTTCAGCGAGGTCACAACAAGGAATCAAAATGAAACCCAACAAAATTAGGCAATTATGGGCGCAAGGCAAGCCTGTCACCTTGGGATGGATCTCCATCGCCAACAGCTTCACCGCAGAAATCACGGCGAGACAAGGTTTTGATGCCGTCTGTGTCGATATGCAACATGGTGTCACAGACTTGGGCAGTTTGATGGAAATGCTGCAAGCAGTTTCAGCGACCGACGCGGCTCCAGTTGTGCGTGTCGGTTGGAATGAACCCGCCGCCATCATGAAAGCCTTAGACTTTGGCGCTGCTGCCATCATCGTTCCACTTATCAATAACGCAGAAGAAGCCCGCAAAGCAGTTTCGGCATGTCGCTATCCACCAGTGGGTGACCGTTCGTCAGGGCCTGTCCGAGCTTTGCAAATTCACGGCCCCGAATATTTTTCTAAAGCGAACGATGAAATCTTGTTAATGGCCATGATCGAGACCAAAGAAGGCTTGAACAATTTGGAAGAGATTTGCGCCACCCCTGGCGTGGATGTCATCTATATCGGCCCAGCTGATCTTTCTTACGCTTTGGGTATGGCACCACGCGCTGACAACCCAGATCCGCTGCATATGTCAACGTGTGACCGCATCAAAGAAGTGGCCCATCGCCATGGCAAAAAGGTGTGCATGCATTGCGCGAGTGCTGAGTTTGCTGCCGCATCGGTCAAGCGCGGTTTCGATATGGTGATGATTACCTCAGACCTCTCATCCATGATTGCTGGTCTAAAAAGGCAACTCACCACCTTTCACGAAGCGCTTAAAGGCAGTTAAGCCCCGCTTAACTGTGCGTAGGCCCTGGCACTTGGCTGCGGTCAACGCCTGCTAAGCGTTCCATTACCGCGCACACTGCCGCGGTATCTGACATTTTCATGCCCTGCGCCACAGCAGCGGCATGGATGTTGGAGGCCAATGAAAACAAAGGCGTTGGGCAATCGATGCTTTGCGCATACTGGCCAATCACAGACAAATCTTTGCCCATGGTGACAAACGTAGCGGATACGTTTTCGTCGTACGTGTTCTTCACCATCATGGGGCCGCGCACTTCAAAGATGCGCGAAGTTGCTGCGCTGCCACACAAGACGTCATAAATTGTCTCGGGCGCAATGCCGGCTTTCATGCCAAAAGCCATGGCTTCTGCAGTTGATACGTTATGAATGGCCACCAATAAGTTGGCCACATACTTCATGCGACTTCCGTTACCAAAAACGCCTAGGTGATGCGCAACACGGCCCATGGCTAACAGTGCTGGGCGCATACGGTCATACGACGCCTTGTCGCCACTGGCGAAAAAAACCAAATCACCTTTTGCAGCCTGCGCGCCTGTTCCACTGACAGGGCAATCCAAAAGCGTGACGCCTGCTGTAGCGAGAGCTTCATAGGCTTGTTCTTTGTCGCTCAAAGCCAAAGTACATGTATCCGCCACCACGATAGGGCGGCCGACTTCGGTCAAACCTTTGGGGCCAGACATCACCGCATGGAAAGCCTTGGGTGTTGGCAAAGACGTAACTACCAAATCGCATTGGCTACCCACATCGGCGGGTGAAGTTGCTGGTTGGAGTCCTTGTGCTTCAAGCTCTTTAAGTTTTGTGGTGTCAACATCGAAGCCGATCACCGTAAAACCTTTACCCATCAGATTACGTGCGTAAGCCGCACCCATGATGCCGAGTCCTACCACGCCAATACTTGTACCCATAACGCTGTCTCCTTTTTTAACTGCCAAATGACTTAGGGATGCTAGCATTCGTCTGAATAAAGAGGAGACTTAAATGAAATTTATCGTGCGTATCGTTATCAGTTTTATGGCACTGCTGATGTCTGTTGCTTCCATAGCTCAGACTTACCCTAATAAACCGGTGCGCATCATCGTGCCTTTTGCAACAGGTGGTCCAACGGATGCCATGGCGCGCATATTGGCGCAAAAATTTACCGAGAGCATGGGCCAATCCTTCGTGGTGGAAAACCGCGCGGGTGCGGGCGGCAATATTGGTATGGGTATGGGAGCTAAAGCTGCACCCGATGGCTATACGCTCACGATGGTCAGCAGCAGTTTTGTTGTCAATCCCAGTCTCTATGCCAACGTGCCTTATGACGCATACAAAGACTTCTTGCCAATTTCATTGGCTGGAGCTTCGCCAAATCTGATCGTGGTGCATCCTTCTGTTCCTGCAAAAACAGTTCAAGAACTTATTGCGCTGATTCGTGCAAACCCTGGCAAATACAGCTTCGCGCATCCTGGTGTGGGTACAACACCGCATCTCTCAGGAGAGCTGCTTCGCTTGTCTTCCAACATTGACATGGTGAGTGCGCCTTTTGGCGGAGCAGGTCCTGCTATTACTTCAGTCCTTGCAGGACACACACCTGTGGGCGTGACAGCGCTGCCTCCAGCCATGGTGCATGTGAAAAGTGGCGCCTTGCGTGCGCTCGCTGTTACAAGTGCTAAACGTAATCCTGAGTTGCCCGATGTGCCCACATTAGCCGAAGCGGGTATCAGTGGACAAGAAGCTGAGACCATGCAAGGTTTGTTAGTCCCCGTCGGAACACCTAAGGCCATCGTGGATCGCTTGCATCAAGAAATCGTCAAAATTGTGGCGCAACCCGATATGCGCACAAAGCTCTTCTCTATGGGGTTCGACCCTGTGGGCAATACGCCTGAGCAGTTCAATACGTACATCCATTCCGAAGTCAATCGTTGGGGCAAAGTGATTCGCGACGCAAAAATCAAGGTTGAATAATTTCTTAGCTGACCATTCACTTCGCTATGCGTATTGTCGATATACGAGAGAGAGCCGTACCGCTCAATTCAACCCTCAGCAATTCGAGTTTTGATTTTTCAGAGATGACCACTTCGGTGGTCGCTGTGATCACCGACTGCGTGCGTGATGGCCAACCTGTGGTGGGTTACGCCTTTAATTCCACCGGCCGCTACGCATGTGGTGCTCAGATGCGGGACCGTTTTATTCCGCGTATCTTGCGCGCTGATCCTGTCAGCTTGCTGGATGCAACTGGTGAAAACCTAGACCCTCAAAAAATCGTAGCCTGCATGATGCAGCGAGAAAAAGCCGGTGGCCACAGCGAGCGCTCGATCGCCATCGGCACCATAGAGGTTGCTCTGTGGGACGCAGTAGCCAAAGTCGAACGTAAACCCTTGCACCGCGTTTTGGCTGAACGTTTCAATGGCGGAAAAATCGCCGATCGCGTATTTTGTTACGTCGGCGGCGGATGGTATTTCCCAAGCCAGACCATCAAAGACTTGCAAGACGAAATGCGTCGCCATCTCGATGCTGGCTACACCATGGTCAAGATGAAGGTCGGTGGTTTGCCTTTGTTTGAAGACTTACGCCGCTTAGAAGCCGTATTGCAAGTTGTAGGCTCTGGCGACCATTTGGCGGTAGATGCCAATTGCAAATTCGATCGCGAGAACGCCTTCGCTTACGCCAAGGCCTTAGCCCCCTTCAAATTGCGTTGGTTCGAAGAACCTTGCGATCCCTTGGACTATGGGCTGATGGCCGATATTGCCCAGATGTATGACAGCCCATTGGCCACTGGCGAAAACTTGTTCTCCACCCAAGACGTTGAAAACTTAGTGCGATTCGGTGGACTGCGTGGTGACCGCGATGTCATCCAAGTCGATCCACCGCAGGCTTACGGCATTGCCCAATATGCGCGCACCTTGTCTCAGTTGGATGCCATGGGTTGGCAAAGAAGCGGACTGTTTCCCCACGGCGGCAACCAAATGTCTTTGCATATTGCCGCAGGTTTTGGTCTTGGTGGGGCTGAGTCGTACCCAGGCGTTTTTGGTGACTTCGGTGGATTTGCAGACGATGCGTGTTTGACTGAGGGCAAGTTGAATTTGCCTGAGCGACCCGGCATTGGTTTTGAAGGCCAAGCAAAGCTTTACCGCATCATGCGTGAGTTAGTGGATTGATGGACGCTAGTCCCTATGCGCCGGTTGATCTGGTTGACGGTGTATTGACTATTCGATTACCGGCTGCCCAAGCGAGCATTGCGTCAGAGTTGACTACGGCATTACACGTGAACGCGATGAATAACCTCATGGCTCTGTTGTCATTCGCGCAGGCCGATGAAAACGTCAACGTCATCGTGCTGCGCGACGAAGGTGAGCAATTTGGCGCGTCCCTTGGTTCTGCTGCTGATACCGATCCGGAAGTTAACCATCAGTTGGTGCAACGTTTGCTAGATTTACCCCAACCCATTGTGGCCATGGTGCATGGGCATATTCATGATCAGGCGTTAGCTGTCTTACAAGCTTGCGATATCGTTCTCGCCACGGGACAAGACGACTGGGCTACGCTAAGTTTTCCCGCGTCAGAGCTAGAAGAGCAGACCTATAAATTAGCACGGGAACTCGCATCCAAAGACCCACTCATAATGCGTTTTACCAAAAAAACGGTGCAACAAGTTGCTTCTATCGCTTGGGAAGACATATTGAGTTTCACGACTGTCCAACAAGCGGAAATCAAATCTCTCCAAGCCGGGCGTCCCTCCCCCCGCGCCTTGGCGATTGAGAGTTTTCTGGCTGGCAAATCTAAGCCTGGTGCTGGCGCTTAAACAATGCTCAAAATTGAAAACACAGCAGACGGCATTCGTTGCATTGGCTTAAACCGACCAGATAAACGCAACGCCATTGGCGTGGAGATGACGCTAGCACTAGAAGACGTGCTGCTTAAAACCAAAACCGATTCGACTGTCAAAGCTATCGTTTTTCATGGACTTGGCGGTCATTTTTGTGCCGGTATGGATATGAAAGACTTCTTTGACAGCTCGACTCGCCCGCCCGATGTCTTGCAGCGTGCGCGGGCAGCCACCGAACATTGGCGCATTCAGTTGCTGCGTCAAATGCCGCAAAAAATATTCACTGCAGTCGAAGGCTACTGTTTGGGTGGGGGATTGCCCATCTTGGCCGCGTCCACTGCGGTGGTGGCGCAACGCGAAGCCAAGTTAGGTTTGCCAGAAATCAATTTCGGTTTTGTCGCTGGTGGGCAGATTCTCAAAGCAGTGGGCGAGGTGATGTCACCACGCGGATTGGCGTATGCGACATTGACTGGGCGGCCCTTTGATGCTGAACAAGCCCAGCGCTGGGGCTTGGTTACGCAAGTGGTCGAGAGTGATCCACTTCAACAAGCATTAGCAATAGCCAAGGCCTCGATATAGAAAACCGCTGGGCAAAAAAGAAAAAGGCCTATTTGTAAATAGGCTTTTTTATTGAGAGGCTGATTTAAAACTTTAAATTAGATCAAAGCCCCAAAGTAGAAGCAATGATGTTCTTCTGAATCTCTGAAGTGCCGCCGCCAATGGTAGCCAAGCGCGAGTCGCGGAAGAAGCGCTGCATCGGATATTCCATGCTGTATCCATAGCCCCCAAGAATTTGCAGGCACATGTCCGAAATAGTTTTGTAAGACTCGGCGATGTAGTACTTGATCACAGCAGTATCAGCGCGTTCGGCTTTGCCGTTTTCCATCAACCACGCATAGCGACGCACCATGGTGAACGATGTGTCGAGCATGACCTTCATATCGGCAAACTTGTGTTGCGTGACTTGAAAGCTACCAATAGGTTTGCCAAACTGGTGGCGGGTCTTGGCATAGTCCAGTGCATATTCGAAGGCGCGGCGCGCAGCGCCAATGCGCACAGCGGACAGACACAGACGCTCATAGCGCAAAGTGTCTTCGCAGACAGCCCAGCCGTGGTCGAGTTGACCGAGCAAAGCGGTGCGTGGCACGCGCACATCGGTAAAGGTAACTTCCGTTGTTCCAATGGCATGTTGGCCCAAGGTGGCGATCTTGCGCACTTCGATGCCAGGCAATTTGGTATCAATCATGAGGGTGCTGATGCCCAACTGCTTTTTGCCTAAGTCGTTGGTGCGCAGTGCTACCAATGCATAGTCGGCAATGTCCATGCCCGATGTCCACTGCTTGCGGCCGTTGACGATGAAATAGTCGCCATCGATCACGGCGCGTGTTCTAAGTGAAGCAGCATCAGAACCCGAGTCAGGCTCTGACAGCGCGAAAGCAAAAGACAACTTGCCGTTGGCGGCGCCTGGCACTATGCGTTGTTTTTGTTCGTCGGTACCGTGCTGCAAGATGGCATAGCAACCGTAAGTAAAGCTGCGAAACAGCCACAAGCCTAATTCTTCAAAATGGTGGCCTGTTTCTTCCAAAACTAAAGCGAGATCGGTAGGGGATCCGCCTGATCCGCCGAATGATTCAGGGGCAATCAAACCAAGCCAGCCGTTTTGGGCCATCGCGTCGAAAGCTTCTCTGGGTGGGGTATGGTTGTTGTCGCACTTGGCGGCGTAGTCCATGCTGCAGACATCGTCTAACAAAGAGCGGACGGACTGGAGCATCAACTCCTGGTCGCTGGTATTTCCAAAATTCATAGGTATTGCTGACAAACAGGCTACAGGTGATATGACCTGATTGGGTTATTCTATATTTGGACAACCAATCAAACCCTATGAACACTATCACCTTTGAGACCATTCAGGTCGAAAAACACGGGCGCGTCGCCACCTTGACGCTCAACCGACCCGACGCCATGAACGCGATCAATATGCAAATGCGAAGTGAGTTACGCCAAGCTCTTGAAGCTTTGCGTCGCGATGCAGACATCGGCGCGGTGGTGCTCACAGGCTGTGGTGAAAAAGCGTTTTCCGCAGGTATGGACTTGCGCGAATTTGCTAAAGCAAATGCCGATGTGCCCGTAGCCGAAATGAAGCGCTACCGCTGGGAAAACAATGAAGGCATTGCAGCATTTGACAAACCCATCATCGCGGCGGTCAATGGTTTGGCGATTGGTGGTGGTGTCGAACTAACCCTTTTGTGCGACCTAACTTTTGCCACTGAAGAATCCACATTTGCATTTGGCGAAGTCAAACGTGGATTGATGCCTGGTAATGGTGGTACACAGCGCCTTTCACGCCGTGTGGGAACTGCCCGCGCCTTAGACATGATTTTGTCGGGACGCACTATCTCATCCCATGAAGCGCTTGCTATGGGTTTGGTTGAGTACGTGGTGCCTGCCAAAGAGTTGCTTGAGAAAGCAACACAACTGGCTGAGCAAATAGCAGCCAACGCCCCCATTGCCGTGCGCAGCGCCAAAGCAGCGGTGCACAGAGGCGCAGATTTGACCTTGGCAGACGGGCTTCGCTTGGAGCAAGATTTAGCGTCATTTCTCTACACCACCGATGACGCAAAAGAAGGGCCCAAGGCATTTCTAGAAAAACGTGCGCCTGTTTGGAAAGGTCAATAAGTATGGATAGTCAGCCCGTCAAGATGTACCGCACCCTGTTGTTCGCCCCAGGCAGTCGCCCAGAGTTGTTGTCTAAAGCCCAATTGGGTGATGCGGACTCCATGATTTTTGACTTAGAAGACTCGGTCCCCTTAAACGCCAAAGACGAAGCCCGTAAAAACATCGCCGATGCGCTGGCCGCAGGTTTAAAGAAGCCGATGTTTTTGCGCATCAGCAATCCCAGGGCGGGTGATTTCTTGGCTGACCTCAAAGTCTTGGCTAACGCAAGTAGTTTGGTGAATGTGGCTGGCGTTGTTTTGCCCAAAGCCGATGACGCAGACGACATACAAGCCGTGGCCAAAGCCCTGAAAGACGTTGAGGCGAAACACAACATGCAAGAAGGCACTTTGTCTGTTCTGCCGCTGATAGAAACCTGCTTAGGTCTTCGTAACGGTTTTGATATTGCCAAAGCCTCACCGCGGGTCATTGGTATGGCATTGGCCAGTGCAGAGCAGGGCGATTTTATGGTCGATTTAGGTGGACGCTGGACACCACGCAGTTTGGCGCTGGCTTATCCGCGCAGCAAATTGGTGGTCGACGCGCGTGCCGCTGGCGTTCAGTGGCTGGTCGATGGGGTTTTTATGAACCTCAAAGATACCGATATGTTGCGCGAAGAATGTTTGATCGCGCGTGAGTTGGGCTTTGTGGGCAAGATGGCCATCCATCCCACCCAAGTCGATGTCATGCACACCGTCTTTTCTCCTAGCGAGTTGGAAGTGGAATACGCCCGCGGTTTGATTGCCGCTTTCCGTGAAGGAGAGGCACGTGGTGTAGGCGCAGTTAAATACGAGGGCATGATGGTCGATTACGCCAATGTGCGGTTGGCCGAGCGCACATTGGCACTTGCGGGCGGACTATGAGCCAGTACCTGCCGGGGGCTGGCGTCATAAAAGACCATTACGACCCGCTTCGCACTATGGCAGATGTCGAAGCCATAGAAAAAACTCCACTAGAAGAACGCATCACGCGTTGGGACTTTGCTCTAAATTTGCTCGATGGTTGTCGTGATGACCCGAGTCGGATTGCCTTGTATGCCACGCACAACGGCAATGTCGATGGTGAAGTACGCAACTGGACCTTTGGCGAACTAGAACAACGCGCGATCCAATGCGCGAATCTTTTGCGCGCATCTGGAATGGGGGCAGACGATGTGGTGGCGGTAGTTACTCCCACCGTTCCAGGTTTGTTTGCCACCATGATGGGTGGCTTGTTGGCGGTGCGTGTGTTTCCTATCAACTGGATGCTTGACGCACATGCATTGGCAGACTTGATGCAACGCGCACAAGTCAAGATGGTCATTGCTTTGGGCAAGACAGAAGGTTTTTCTGTGTGGGAGAACGTGCAAGCAGCCGTTGCTATCCTGCCGAATCAACCGAAGTTATTCACGTTGCATGAAGCTTTTAGCGCGCCTGGTAAAGATGACTTGCTAGCTGCTGCGTCCGAGCATCCGGGTGACCGACTCACATTTCCGCGCGAAACAGCCAAGCGCGACAGCATCGCTTGTTATGTGCATTCGGGTGGCACGACAGGGCATCCCAAGATCGTCAAGATATTGCACGGCGGCATGGTGTTTAGACATTGGGCGGCGAACAATGGCCTTGCCTTTACGCGCCGCGATGTCGTGCTCTCCGACACACCGCTATTTCATATTGGTGGATTGCTAGTCCGTGGGCTTGTCAACACGGCTAATGGCAACACCGCCGTTATTCCCAGTATTTTTGGAGCGCGCGACAAAACTTATATCGCCAACTACTGGCGCTACATCGAGCGGTTCGGCATTACGCAAGTCTCTGGCGTTCCAACCACTTTATCGGTGCTCGCTAAAAACCCACCGACCACAGAGAACATCGCGTCACTTCGTCCCTATTTCGCAACAGGCTCTACCGCCATGGCACCTGCTGTGCAAGACCGTGTGGCTGATGTGACGGGCGCCCAAGTGCTTCAGAGCTATGGTATGACGGAGAGTACAAGCCATTGCACGCTGGACCCGCGCGACGGCGAAGTGAGAAGACGTTGCTCTGGCATTCGCGTGCCCTACGTCAAAGTGCGTATCGTCAAGATGGGCGAGGGCGCAACGATTTCGCGAGACTGCGAGGTCGATGAAATCGGCATGGTGCTAGTCGGTGGCCCAGGTGTGGCCGGT
The DNA here is from genome assembly GCA_040401095.1 of Limnohabitans sp. Classification (GTDB taxonomy): domain Bacteria; phylum Pseudomonadota; class Gammaproteobacteria; order Burkholderiales; family Burkholderiaceae_C; genus Limnohabitans. The sequence continues at coordinate 4,891 of JBBAOY010000039.1, read as the reverse complement.
GGATATTTAGATGCCAGCCAAGACAAAAACGCATTTCTACCCAACGGTTTTTTTGTATCGGGCGACCTAGGCAGCATGGACGCGCAAGGTTATTTGCGCATCAGTGGCCGACAAAAAGATTTGATCATTCGCGGTGGACACAACATTGAACCAGGGCTGATTGAAGAAGCCTTGTTGCAGTCTCCTTTTGTAGCCTTAGCCGCTGCAGTGGGTAAGCCAGACGCGCATGCCGGTGAATTGCCAATTGCTTATGTGGAACTCCATCCTGGCATGCAAGTCTCTAGTGAGGAGTTGCTTCACTTTGCGAGCGAACGCATTCCAGAGAGGCCTGCTGTTCCTAAAGAAATTTTCATTCTTGACAAGTTGCCACTGACCTCTGTGGGCAAGCCCATGAAGCATGTTTTACAAATGGATGC
>JBBAOY010000039.1:0-4375 GCA_040401095.1 Limnohabitans sp. | reverse complement strand
GTTTTGCAAGCGCGCTCGAGTTTGTAGAGCAAGCGATAGGCTTCTGCCATGTTGTTACCTACGGTGATCACGCCGTGGTTCTTTAAAAACATGATGGATTTGTTTTCTAACAATTCAGCAAGACGTTCGCCTTCGCTCAACGATGCCGCCAAGCCGGTGTAGCTGTCGTCATAGGCAATACGGTGATGCAAAAAAGCTGCCGTTTGTGTTGCCGGTATCAAACGGTTGTCTTTGAGCATATTCATAGCAAGTGCCCAAGGCTGGTGGGTATGCAACACCACATTGGCACCTGTGATTCTGTGCAAAGGCGCATGGATGCTTTGCGCAGAGAGCTCCACCACGCCTTGGCCTTCTAGCGTTTTGCCTGCTTCATTAAAAACCATCATGTCGCTGGCGCGCGCTTCAGACCAATGCAATCCAAACGGTAAGACCATGTACTGGTCTTCGCGGCCGGGTACAGACACCGTGAAATGGTTGTCAATCCCTTCATCAAAGCCATCATGTACTGCTAGCCTGAGAGCGGCAGCCAAATGCACCTTGGCTTGTCGGATGAGGTCGGGGTTGAGTTGGGTGGGGAGGGTGTGTACAGACATATTTTTTTGGGTATGAATATAAATTGAACTTGAACTACTCAGCGTCAACGCCAGCCGCCTTCAAAATTTTTGCCATCACGGGTGATTCAGCACGGATACTTTCAACCACTTTGGCTGGTGTGCTGTGTTGGGTGTTCACTCCCAACTTAGCGTAAGTCTCACGCACTTCGGGTAGTTGAACCAACTTGCCCAACTCTGTGTTGACGCGGTTGACTATTTCTACAGGCGTTCCTTTGGGTGCAACGATTGACCACCACACACCAGACTCAAACCCTGGTAAACCGCTCTCGATCATGGTGGGCACATCGGGAAGAGCCGCTGCGCGCTGCGCGCTGGTCACAGCAATGGCGCGGAGCTTGCCTGCTTTGATGTGTGCCATGGCTGGCGCCATGTCGGAGAACACCATTTGAATATGCCCAGCTAGCAAGTCGTTCACAGCGAGCACGCCACCTTTGTAGGGGACATGGACGATGTTGATACCCACCGCACTTTTATACATTTCGCCACTGATGTGCGATTGAATACCTTTGCCGCCCGATCCAAAATTTAGTTTGCCAGGATTGGCTCTGGCGTAGGCTGTTACCTCAGCAAGCGTGGTGAACGGAAGAGACGGATGGACCACCAACACTTGACCGGAAGACGCCACGATAGAAATGGCTGCGAAATCATTGATGGGGTCAAAAGGCATTTTTTTGAACAAATGCGGGTTGTTCACTGTCGTGCTGCTGTTTGAAAGCAATAGCGTGTAGCCATCCGCTGGAGACTTGGCAGCTGCTTCATGTCCGATATTGCCGCTAGCTCCGATGCGGTTTTCTACCGTAACAGTCTGGCCAAGGCCATCGCCTAATTTTGATGCAACCAAGCGGGCCAGCATATCGCTGGTGCCACCTGGTGGAAAAGGCGTGATCAGCTTGATCGGGTGGTTGGGATAGGCTGATTGTGCGAATACTGGTATCGATGGACTGGCGCCAAACAGCATCAACACGCAAAGTAATGCGCGGCGCTGTGTCAAAACAGATTTCATGAACAAAACTTGTCTCCTATGTTTCTTTGCTAATTACAACTCAGTAGTCTTGTTGCAAAATGCCAGATTGATCAATACAAAACTCGGGCACTTATGAAAAAGATTACTTTAATAGCTTCTCTGATTGCACTTTGCACGAACCCTAGTTTTGCAAATGAATTTGTCACTAAGTCTAAGGACTTACCCTTTGCTATTGCCGAAGTCAAAGATGCGGGCTTCTCCGCGGAAGGATTGAAACGAATAGACGCTTTCTTTGCTTCTGAAATTGAAAAGAAACGCGTGCCCGGTAGCGTGATTGGCATTGTTCGCGATGGAAAACTCGTTTATCTCAAAGCGCATGGAACCCTAAATCCTGAAACGCAAGCGCCGATGCAAATCGACAGTATTTTTGCTTTGGCTTCTATGACAAAGCCCATGGTGGCCACGGGCGCACTTACTTTGACTCAACAAGGTAAGTTGCCCTTGTTTAGCAAAGTCGTTGATTACTATCCGGAAATTGGGCAAATGAAAGTGGCTGTAAAAAAACCAGATGGCACGGTTGCCCTAGAAAATCCTAAGCGGGCAATGACTATTCAAGATTTGATGCGCCACACATCGGGACTTACCTACGGCGGTAGAGCAGACACCAGTGGCGCAGCACTTGCGCCATATCCAGCTGGTAGTGAATTACCGTCCATGAAAGGCGCAGCAGAATTTGTTCAACGTATCAGTGCGTTGTCATTGGTTTACCAACCCGGTACCGTGTTCGAGTACAGCACTTCTTTTGAAATGCTCGGAGCTGTTATTGAAAAATCCACAAACCAAAGCCTAGATAGCTATTTGCGTAAAAGCATCTGGGCACCACTCGGAATGAAAGATACAGGGTTTCATGTTCCAGCTAACAGTAAAGCGCGACAAGCGCATCCATTCAAGTTGAATCCACTTGACGGCAAGCCTCAGAAAATTGAGACATTAGAGAACGATTCAACCTTTGAATGTGGTGGTGGATGTTCTCTTGGAACAGTTCCTGACTACTTGCGATTTGGCCAAATGCTAGTCAATGGCGGTGAATTCAATGGCAAACGCATATTGAGCCCACAGATGGTCAAGCTGATGACCAACAACCATTTGACACGCGCCATAGAAAACAGAGTTGCCAATGTTGAGCCACACCGTGACGGTTATGGTTTTGGATTAGGCGTTGCAGTCAGACTAGAGCCAGGACTCGCGGCAGTTCCAGGCAACGTAGGTGAATACAGTTGGAACGGTGCGTATGGCACGGGCTTTTTTGCTGATCCAAAAGAAAAAATGGTGGTTGTATTTGGTACAGCCGCACCTGGTGATTTAAGAAAATACTACCGTGAGCAAGTCCAAGACTTGGTGTACGGTGCTATGACACGTTAACCCGTCAACATAACTTAAGGAGACATTACCCATGACCGACAAAGACGTCATTCAAGCCATCGAAGCTGCGGATGCAAAAAGATCCCAAGCCATTCTCAATAAAGACTTCAAGGCTTTAGATCCTTTGATTGGAGAAGATTTACGCTATATCCATTCCAGCTCAGTGCAGGAAGATAAGAAGCAATACCTCGATAAGCTTGGCAGTGGCCATTACATCTACCACGGCTTAGATATCTTGCAGCGCGAGTTCCGCGTGATGGGAGATATTGTTTTGGTCAACGGAGATCTTCGTATTAACGTGGAAGTCGCCGGAACTAAGAAGATCGTCATGAGCCGCTATTTGCAAGTGTGGGCTCATAGAGCACTAGGCTGGCAAATGGTTTCTTGGTCTTCTGTGCCTATTCCTCAGTAATTTTTATTGCTGACCGAATAAATCATCTAGCAAGCCACCTTCGGGTGGCTTTTGTTTTCCTCACTGATTCGACTGCTGTGCCTCTTTGTTATGCAGCTTGATCAAATCATCCGCTGACAATTCGACATCTTGGCCATCAACTGACACAAGAATGCTAGTGTTTGTTTTAATAGCCAAGTCTTCTGCTGAACGTGCTGCACGAAGCATTGCAGCATATGAGCCAGCTAAGTCTGGGTCGGATGAGGTACGAATGTCTTTGGGGTTCATTTGTTGCTCCAGTCAATCAGTTTGGGAGGGCGGGGATAGTTGTCAAGGAAAGCCCACGAATCAACTACTTTGCTGTAGTGCTTATAAAAGTTTTCTAAACCTGCCTTGAAACGCCGACGAATTACATCTTCTGGGATGTTGTGACCGCCTTGTCTGACTCGTCGAGCTACTCTAGATATTGCAATTTCCTCGTTAGGCAAAGACAAAAACCAAAGCTTAACTTGGTAGCCCAGTTGTTGCCAGAGTGCAATCTTTTTCAAATAGACCAAACCAGAAAGCGTAGTTTCAAAAGCAAAACTGTGTCCAGCATTCACGCATTCATCAATTTCTTCCAGCATCAACCTGCCAGCTTTGAATGACGCAGACTCTGGATTGAACGGAGCTAAGCCAGCTGCAATCAAATCTGCATTGATAAACCTTAGCGTTTGAGCCTCTGCAGGCAAGAAGTCACGTGCAAAAGTTGTTTTGCCTGCTCCATTGGGTCCCGCAATGATGATGATTTTTTTCAAGTTGACTAGCCTTTTAGCGATTTTATGCTCTGTAGGGACACGTATCAATGACAAAATATGGGATGCTTAGTCATCATAATTTCAAATAGTTAATTACAAAGTGTGTGGCCTTTTTTTTGCTAATTTATTCCTAAGCTCACTTATTGAGCTTTTGTTGCAAGATACTAGCTTCTCAGATAAGATTGAA
>JBBAOY010000038.1:12161-22374 GCA_040401095.1 Limnohabitans sp. | reverse complement strand
ACCCTTTGTGGGCTCGCTTGGTGTTCGTGAAACGAATTCTTTATGCTTAATTTGGCCTTCTTATGGGGGTCGTTATTCCATTTTTGCTTGCTATTTGAGGGGGGTTCACTGACAATGTTTGCTTGTGTTTCGGGTTAACCCGTGAAACTCTTCCTCGATGTTGTTGCTTCGTAGCAACTTCAGTTTTGTCAAAAATTTACCCCTAAAGAATCGGCGATGGACATGCCACTGCGTACCGTTAAAACAAATATTGTTCAATCTATCCGTGCGTTCCGCGTGCAGGATTTACAGCAATCTGCCCAAGTTTTGGGCCACCACTTTTTGTATGCCAATTTGGCTCAAACCCAGAGTAAGCAAGACATTTTGGATTTGATTGCAAAAGAATTCACTTTTCCCGTGCAGGCCAGCAAGAATTTTGATGCTCTGTATGACGGCATGACCGACCCTCTTTATAAGTCTGGCCCACAGCCTGGCTTTTTGGTGGTTTTGGAACATATTCCAGCCCATGCTAAGTTTGACAAAGAAGCACGTGAGCAGTTGCTCGACATCTTCCGCGAGGCTTCTGACTACTGGGCTGACCGCAAGGTGGCTTTCCGCTGTTTCTATTCTTTCTCTGTGGCGCGTGCTGCCTCTGCTGAAAAGACCGGCGCTGGTTTTGATGCCGACGGCATGGCTATTTTGGAAGACGGCGAAAAAATGCCAACCGACAAATTGGTGGACGTGTCTCCCATGGCGCTGCGCATGAGCAGCCCCTTTAATGCGGGCTATTGGCTTACAGCGGCCTAATCGCATTCAAGCAAATTACGCTCAAACAGATAGCGCTTTAACAAGCGCTATATATTCAGCGACAGGTACTTCCTCTGCTCGGCGGTGAACATCAAAGTCACCGCCGAATTTTTTTTCCTCCAGCCATTTACCCAAAGTGTGGCGTAAGAGTTTGCGTCTTTGGCTGAACGCTGTTTGGACCAATGACTCTAGCGTTTTGACATTGAGTTGCGGTGGCTCCGCCAAGGGAAGCATCCGAACGATCGCGCTGTCTACCCGTGGCGGCGGGTCAAAGGCATCGGGCGGTACCAGCAAAACATTTTCCATCGCGTAGCGCCACTGCAGCATCACGCTTAGGCGGCTGTAGTCACTTGTGCATGGTTTTGCCACCATGCGGTCGACGACTTCTTTTTGCAGCATGAAGTGCTGGTCTTTCACTGCGTCTACATGCGTGAGTAGATGAAACAGAATAGGCGTGGAGATGTTGTAAGGCAGGTTGCCGACCACACGTAGTTTTGGTGTTTGTAATGTTTTCGCAAGGTCGGCGAAGTCGACGCGCAACACATCCGATGCGATCACGTTGAGTTGCGGATGGGCTTGTAAACGTAAAACCAAATCGCGGTCCAACTCTATGACGGTAAGTTTGCCTAAACGCTCAACCAGCGGTTGAGTGAGCGCTGCAAGACCAGGTCCGATCTCCACCATTTGCTCGCTAGCTGATGGCGCAATCGCGGAGACGATTTGTTCAATAACAAACGAATCGGTTAAAAAATGTTGACCGAAACGTTTGCGGGCTTGGTGCTTCACGAGGTGGCTTTAGATAGGCGGATCGCGGTATTCAATATAGGCACGGCCGCGCACTTCTTGCGCCCACAACTGGTAAGTCTCGTCGTACTTCTTTTCGCGCAAGCTGTTGCGCACCAAATCACGCAATTCGCGCTCAGTGATGGGCGCATCTCTGCGTGCCAGTACTTGCACCAAATGCACGCCAAATCTAGACACCAAGGGGTCTGCAATTTGACCCGGTTGTAATTTGTTCATCACCTCTTCGAATTCGGGCACAAACATACCAGGAGCAACCCAGCCTAAATCTCCGCCACCTGCAGCGCTGGCATCTTGCGAGTGTTGTTGCGCGAGTTGGGCGAAGTCTGCACGACCCGATTCAATTTGCGTTTTGTAAGTAGCGAGTTGTGCGCGCGCAGTGGTTTGGCTAAGTTGGCCACCAGGCCGCAACAAAATGTGCCGAGCACGCGTCTCGGTAATCGTCGCATTGGTAACGGTACGCTTGCTCACCAACTTCAAGATATGAAAACCTGCACCAGACTGCACTAGCGGTGCGAACTCGCCAATGCGTAACGATGCGACCGCATCCACAAACAAACTAGGGTAGCGGTCTGCAGGACGCACGCCCATCAAGCCGCTGTTTTCTTTCTCAGGACCTTGCGACACCTCTTTAGCAATGGCGCCAAAGTTGCCGCCGCGTTGCACACGCTCGAGTGTGGATTGCGCTTTGGCGCGTAATTCCGCAATACGCACGTCGCTGCTGTTTTCTGGGACGGAAATAAAAATGTGTCCTAGCTCCATCTCTGCAGCAGTGGACACGCTCGCTGTGTCGCGGACTTTGATGGCGTTGTTAATTTCAACATCGGTAATGCGAATACGACCGGGCACGTTGCGTTCTACAAAACGTTGCAACATCATTTGGTCATGCAAATCTTTGCGCGCTTTTTCAATGCTGGAGCCTGACGCGAGCGTTTTAGCGCGCATGGCTTCAACAGTGGTTTGGTTTTGTGCGGCTTGACGTTGCTCGGCAAGGTCAAGCGCTTCTTCGTCAATCACACCACCTGTATCTTTGGCGTTTTGTAGCAAGGCTTTTTCTGTGATGAGTTTTTCGAGTACGTCGCGTAAGGTTACGTCGCTCTTCAAAATGGCACGCCCTTGTTGAGCAGCTTGTGTGCGTTGCAACTCAAGGCGAGCATTGACGTCATGGTTGGTGATGGGTACAGAATCGACCACTGCAACAATGAAATCACGCGGCGTGCTGATGGCGTTTGTAATAGGGTTGGCTAAACCGGTGCCTGTATTTGAACTTGGCGGGTTGAGAGGCCTGATGCTGGGGTTGTTGAGTTTGAGCTGGGCCTGCGCGAATGGGTGAAAGCAAAGAACCAAAGCGCAAGCAAAAACTAGCCAAATACGATTAAAAAAATTCAGAAACATATGCATCAGTCGTAATTACCAAATCGGTTTGGTGAGGTCGCAGGTAAGCGTAAATGTTGGTAGCGAGGCACATTGTTACGGATAGAGCCCAAGGCGTTGGTGCCAACGCGTGAGAAACCAACAAACTCTAATTGAAATAGTAATTTTTGGCGGGCCAAATTCTCGGCAATTTGGAAGCGCTCTTTGACTACGCGACCCAACCAACAGCCACCGTCATATTCGAAACCAATGACGGACTCGACCATTTGATTTTTTAAAGTATCCATGTTCATACGTGCCACGGTGTACCAACGCCCCTCACCCAAACCTCGGCCTTCACCAAGGTCTTCATCTTTCATTTTCCACATGTCGTTGATCGGCCATTGCCATCCAACGTTGACAAAGCGTGATAGAGGAACGCCACTTGTATCGGTTTGGTTGCGATATGAGGCGCTGATAACTCTGTATGAACCTGGCGTGTAACGTCCGCCCACCGCTTGGCTTAAATAATGCCCTGAATCAGGGTTGTACTGTGTAGTAGAGTCAAGCGCCCATTTAGGACTGAGGTTGAGGGTGGCTCCTGCAAGTACGTCGCTTAGGCCGGCCTTGGCGCTAGATCCACCAGGTATGGTGACCAATTGCTCTTTGACACGAAGTCGTTGTGCAATTCCAAAGCGCGCACCTTCGGCGCCAGTTTTGGGATCAATAAAGCGTGAAGTGGCGCCGACGGTAACTAAATTACTGTCTGCAATCCGGTCGTATCCGCCAAATACGTTCTCTGTAAAAATGCTGGCAAAGTTATAAGCGTTTGCTCCTGAGTCGTAATTAGGCAAATAATTTTGCGCACGGTAAGGGCTATAGACATAGAAGGCACGGGGCTCCAAAGTTTGTGTCCAAGCACGCCCCAGAAGATTGCTACTGCGTTCAAAGACTACACCCGAATCTAAACTAAAAGTAGGCACACTGATACTGGCGGTTGTTTGCCCATTTGTACTCAATGCATCATCAAACTGATAACTACGCGTGTTCATGATGAATTTAGGCGTCAAATAACCGTAGGGAGAAACAAATGGCCGGCTGACTTGCGCTTGCCCTACGGCACGTTGCGCATTGCAGTTGAGATAGTTAGTTAAACAGTTGTCTAGGCGGACTGTTTCAAATCGGCTGAATTGACCGTCGAGCATGAAATCAAAACCATTGATATTGGCGCGCGAATATTTCATATTCATTTGCGGCGCGCGGTCAAAGGGGGGCGAAATATAGTTACTGGTACTGGCTAGGTCTTGCAAGGTTTGCCACTTTTGCACAGCTATGTTGGAAGTGAAAAATCCTTTGCCCCAAGTGACGTTCATATCGTTTGTGAGCAAACGTGTAACGCCTAAGCTTTCTGTGCTGGTAAAGTCTTTCCAATAATTGTCGTCACTCACCCGGTTGATGTTGTACGTAAGCCCTAAGGCGCCACCAGCAAATGCCGGGTAGGGCATGCCGTTATGAGAGGTTTGAAAAGCCCAGCGTTGCGAGTCGCGCAAGTTGTCTTTCGCCATGAAGTCAAACCGCATAACGCCTTGAAATGGAGGTTGGGGTGTAATGGCTTCAAGATAACGAAACTCAGTCACTAAGCGCGCACCTCGACTAGTCCAAATCGTCGGCGTAAATGTCATATCGCGGTTGGGCGCTAAATTCCAGTAATAGGGTTGAATAACCTCAAGCCCCCCAATGGAGTCCACACCAACGGTTGGAGGCAAAAGCCCAGATTTTCGCGCTGAATTAAGCGCAAAGTCGATGGAGGGAAGCGGCATAACAGGTACGTTTTTAAAGCGCAGACTCGCCCCTTCTGCGTTACCTAAGTTATGTTCAGTATCAAAGGAAATTTTCTCGCCTTTGAAAAACCAATCCGGCGTCCAACTAGGCCCAGGCTTTCGCTTACAGGTGGACATTTCACCCTTATGCATCACGAAATTACCTGGATCAATAAAGTCAATGCGCTCAGCTTTTCCGCGCATTTTGTTGCGGTTGAAAAAAAACTCGGGTTCAGTAAAGAAGCCTTCAAAAGCATCGAGTTGAAGTTCTAAAGCGGGGCCTTGGTAGGTATTGCCTGAGGCATTAATGTAGACATTACCTTTTGCTTTTGCTAAGTCAATGACTTGGTCGTAGTCGAGCTTGTCTGCCTTTAGCAATATATCGCCTCGCCGAATAACGGTTTGGCCCTCTAGAAAGAACTCTAAATTAGTCTCACCAGTCATGCGGTCGCTTTGCAAGTAAGTAGGCAACTCCTTGCGCACATCGCCGGTAATCGTCTCTTGCAACAAACTGCTGGGCTTGAGCACCATAGGCGGGCCCGTCACGGTTGGTGGAGCCGGCAACGTCTGTGCTTGCAAAGAAAGCGCAGAAAGCAGGCCACTCAGTAAGGCAACAAAAGCCAACTGCGACACGATGTGAGTGAACAAACGCTTAGTCCAAGTAAAAACTAAGCGCATCAACAGGCAGAATTGGCGGTGAAAATAAGACAACAGCAACAACGAAGAACAACCTTTTTAAACCCAACGTGGTGAACATTGCGACGTATGCGGCGCAAGTTGGGTCATTTGTAGAATTTAGATTATCCATGAGCACACCTAGTAACCCTTTGCTAGTCAAGATTGACTGGCCCAATACGCAACGCGAGGCGCAATTTTGGCAATGGCTTGACCAACAAGCTGCAAATTTCGGCTTAATCACCACCTCGGTTCGCCCCGCATCGGCAGATGCCAGCTTTAGGCGTTACTTTCGTGTGGATGGCGTTGCTGGCAAAGACAAGCCCGCTAGCTTCATCATCATGGACGCACTACCAGACAAAGAAAACTGCGAACCATTTGTGCGAATTGCCAAATTGATACACGATTGCGGCTTGTTGGTGCCGCAAATTCTGAACTGGCATGTGGAAAACGGCTTTATCTTGTTGGATGACTTGGGCCAAAAAACGATGATGGAAGTCATCGACACAACAAATCCACAAGCAAATATGGGCTTGTATTTGCGCGCAATAGATGCTTTGTTGCTGTTGCAACAAAATCAGCAGGGGCACACATTACCGCCCTACGACGAAGCTTTGTTGCAACGCGAGATGCACCTGTTTCCTGATTGGTATGTCGCGCAGCATCGCAAGGTGGCGCTTAACGATGCGCAAAAAAATACCCTCGACAAAACCTTTGGCTTGATCGTCGAGCGCAACCTAGCTGCTCCTAAGGTGTTGGTACACCGCGACTTTATGCCGCGCAATTTAATGATGCCGCAGGATGCCAACGAGCCGCGTTTTGGCGTATTGGACTTTCAAGATGCGGTGTACGGGCCCATCACCTATGACATCGCTAGTTTGATGCGCGATGCGTTTTTAAGCTGGGAAGAAGACTTCGTGTTGGAGATCACCATCCGCTATTGGGAGCGTGCGCGCAAGCTAGGGTTAATGGACTTTGACGGATGGTCGCAAGATTTCGGCGCGTTTTGGCGCGCAGTGGAGTGGATGGGGTTGCAACGCCACCTCAAAGTAGCGGGAATATTTGCGCGACTCACCCTACGTGATGGCAAAGACAAATACTTGGCAGATGCCCCACGCTTTATTCAATACATCAGACACACCGCCAGCCGTTACGCTGAACTAACACCCTTGCTCAGATTGATCGACACCTTAGAAGGCACACATCCTGCAATGAGCTTGGCCTATCCGCGGCCTTCCGCGCCTTTGGGCGGTAAGGCATGAGGCTGCTTATCTAAATGCCACGCTTTTATTGCGCGCAAGCGCTACAAACGGGTGTTTCTACCGACTTGCTGTCAACTGCCGCACGCCATGTGCAAGTTTTACGCATGCAACCTGGCCAATCGATCACACTCTTCAATGGCGCTGGCGGAGAGTTTGAAGCCGTTATTGAACACATGGGAAGACAAGATGTGCGCGTGGTGGTGGGTGCGCACCAAGCCGTTGAGCGAGAAGCACGCCACCAAGTGCATTTAGCGGTGGTAATGCCCGCCAACGACCGCATGGATTGGTTGGTGGAAAAAGCCACAGAATTGGGTGTGCAGCGCATCACCCCCTTGATGTCGCAACACAGCGTACTGCGCTTACAAGGTGAGCGCGCGGAAAAAAAACTAGCCCATTGGCAAGCGGTGGCGATCAGTGCGTGTGAGCAATGCGGAAGAAACAGATTGCCGCAAATCGACACTTTACAAAACTTATCTGCTTGGCTTCAAAGCGATGGGGTCGCCAATTTTTTAAATACACAAAACACAAAAGATGCGCATAACGCAACACAAGCCGCAGTTCTATCGTTGCATCCGAGCACCCAAGTTCTGGGCGAGTGGGCTACAAAAAATCAGATTACATCTTGGTTGTTGCTCAATGGACCAGAAGGCGGCTTAACAGACGAAGAAGATGCGCTGGCCAGAGGTAAAGGTTTTGCTGCCGTGAATTTAGGAGCGCGCGTGTTGCGCGCAGAAACTGCTGCTATAGCAGCACTAGCTTATTACAACGTAAACGGCTAGCCTTCAAATTTGAATACAGCCGTCCCCGCCATCAAATTAGGCCACCAACGTATCTCTTGTCCATCTTGCAAACCAAACGCATCCAACACATGCAGTGTGTTTTTTTCAGCCAAAGCCGCAAAGTCGGCAAATGTGCCCACGCGGATGTTTGGCGTGTCGTACCACTGGTAAGGCAATCGACGCGTCACGGGCATACGCCCTTGCAATACGCTTAACCGATTGGGCCAATGCCCGAAATTGGGAAACGCCACGATGCCAATGCGACCCACGCGTGCCGTTTCGCGCAACATTACTTCTGCATTGCGCAAATGTTGCAAGGTGTCGATTTGCAAGACAACATCAAACGAATGGTCGCCAAACAAAGTCAAACCTTGGTCGAGGTTGAGTTGCAGTACATTGACGCCACGTTGCACGCAGGCTTGCACATTCGTATCGGCCAACTCAACGCCGTAACCCGAGCAGCCGCGGTGTTTTTGTAAATGGTCGAGTAATGCGCCATCGCCGCACCCTAAATCGAGCACGCGGCTTCCAAAAGGAACCAGCTGCGCCAAAGCATGCAGATTGATGTTGTGCGTCATGCTTTGCCTCCTTGCACAGGTGCTTCGTGTGCGATGCGTTCAAAGTAGGAGCGCACAACTTGCATATAGCGTGGGTCGTCTAACAAGAAGGCGTCGTGTCCGTGTGGGGCATCAATTTCGGCATAGCTGACATCGCGTTGGTTGTCGAGCAAAGCGCGCACCATTTCGCGGCTGCGCGCGGATGAAAAGCGCCAGTCGGTCGTGAAACTCACCAATAAGAACTTTGCTCGAATTGCGGCAAACGCTTTCGACAAATCGCCACCAAAACGACGCGCAGGGTCAAAGTAGTCGAGTGCGCGCGTGATCAGCAAATAGGTATTGGCATCAAAGTACTCGCTGAACTTGTCGCCTTGGTAGCGCAAATAGCTCTCTATTTGAAATTCCACATCTTGCGTGGAATAACGATAGCCCGTCTCGCTACCTACCACGGCTTCCCGAAGTTCGCGACCAAACTTTTCATTCATCACATCGTCGCTCAAATACGTGATGTGCCCCACCATGCGTGCGATGCGCAAACCGCGCTTAGGAATCACGCCATGTGCATAAAAATGGCCTTCATGAAAATCTGGGTCAGTCACGATGGCGCGACGCGCGACTTCATTGAATGCGATGTTCTCTGCGGTTAAGTTGGGCGCACTGGCAACCACCACAGCATGGCGCACGCGATCAGGGTGTTGTAGCGTCCAACTCAAGGCTTGCATGCCGCCTAAGCTGCCGCCCATCACTGCGGCAAGTTGTTGAATGCCCAATGCATCGAGCAACAAGGCTTGCGCATTGACCCAGTCTTCCACTGTGACCACAGGAAAATCTGCGCCATACACATTACCTGTATCGGGATGGATGTGCATAGGCCCAGTAGATCCAAAACAAGACCCTAGGTTATTCACACCGATGACAAAGAATTGGTTGGTGTCGACCGGTTTGCCTGGGCCAATCATGTTGTCCCACCAGCCTTCGCTTTTGTCTTGCCCCTCGTAAACGCCCGCCACATGGTGCGAGGCATTGAGCGCATGGCAAATCAATACCGCATTCGATTTGTCTGCGTTGAGCGTGCCATAAGTTTCATACGCCAAGTGGTAGTCGCGCAGGCTCGCACCACTTTGCAAGCTAAGCGCGTTTGCAAAGTGCATGGATTGCGCAACGGCAATCATGGGTAGCGAGGTCTGTGGCATGAGTAGGTGAAGACTTTATAACAAGTAAACGGCTATTTAAGTAGCGGGTGTCGCGTGCATGAAAGTCCGTTATTCACCAACAGGTCGCAAATGCTTGCCTGCAATACCCGCTAACTCAAACATGGTGACTTGGTCTTTGCCAAATACAGGTTTGAGTTTGGCGTCGGCATTGATGGCGCGCTTATTCGTGGCGTCTTGTAAGCCGTTGGCCTTGATGTAGTCCCAGATTTTTTTAATCACCTCGGTGCGCGCTACCGCTTCGTTGCCAATCACCGCGGCTAAATCGCTGCTTGGCAAAAAGCCTGCAGTCACTTTACGTGGCGCTTTGGGCTTGGCCACTTTCTCGGCTTTGGCTTTGGCGGCTTTAGTAGTTTTGGCAGGAACCTTTTTACCGGCCGCTTTGATCAACGCATTGGTCGTGGGCGTTTTGCCAGCACGCGCTGGATATTTACTGACGCGCGGCTCGAAAGCAAAACTTACCTTGCCAGCCTCGGCGTCCCATTGCAAGAAAGCTTTGAAAGGACGACGTGTACGCATAGACACAAACTTGTCCAACAAGTCGGTTTTGCCTTCAGCCAGCAGCTTAGTCATTTGCTCAGGCGCCACGCTTTGTTGAAGAATAATTTTTCCGCTCTTGAAGTCGCAACTTGGCGTTGGTTGTGCATGGGTCGGAACCGATTTGCTACATATATAGTTGCTGCCGTGGTCAAAGACGGGGCTAGAGCACTTGGGGCAGTTACCCAAACTGGTGGTGTCAGCAAACTCGACAATTTCACCAGATTCCGCGTTTTTGTCTTCGCCGAAATCGAATTCGAGCTTCCAGTTTTTCTCTTCTTCGCTGAACTTGAGTGCGATTTCTGCGGTGAAAGGCCAACCTGCTTTGGAACGGAAGCCTTCTAGCGGACCGATCTTTTTATTCTCAATCAATTGCTCCACTTCAGCCGCCTCGAAAGTTCGACCACCAGGGATTTTGCTGATGGAGAAACC
>JBBAOY010000038.1:5623-12061 GCA_040401095.1 Limnohabitans sp. | reverse complement strand
CCACTTCAGCCGCCTCGAAAGTTCGACCACCAGGGATTTTGCTGATGGAGAAACCGCAGCCGGTTGCACTGTCGCCTTCAGCACCAGCACCAGCACCAGCAACAGCACCAGCACCGGCACCGGCACCGGCGGAAGACTTGCCGCCGTCACCCGCCAAAGCATCCTTGCCAATACAGCCGTACCGGCGGTAGTTTTCTTTCACCACACCGCCACATGTGGGACAAGCAATTGTCAAGGTCGTGTAGTCGCCCGGAATCGTGTCGCGGTCAAACTCTTTGGCCTTTTTGACGATGTGCTCGGTCATCTCGGCTATCTCGCGCATGAACGCTTCGCGGCTTAACTCGCCGTGTTCCATCAAAGAGAGCTTGTGCTCCCAGCCGCCGGTGAGTTCGGGCTTGGAAAGCTCCTCCACACCTAAACCGCGCAGCAAAGTAAATAATTGAAACGCTTTGGCAGTAGGAACCATCTCGCGTATTTCGCGAATCATGTATTTCTCGTTGAGCAGGCCTTCGATGATGGCTGCGCGCGTTGCTGGCGTACCCAGACCTTTGTCTTGCATAGCCTCGCGCTGGTCGTCGTCTTCCACGTTTTTGCCAGCGGTTTGCATGGCGGTCAACAACGTGGCCTCGGTGTAGCGCGCTGGTGGTTTGGTTTTGAGGCCTTTGGGCTCGGCTGTCTCAGTCCTTGGCGTTTCGCCCGCATTGACCTTGACCAACACTTTGCCTGACTCCTTGTCTTCTTCCTCGTCTACCTCTTTGCCGTAAATGGCTTGCCACCCAGGCTCAACCAAAACCTTACCGCTGGACTTGAAGTGGTGCGCGCCCACTTGGCTCACGCGGGTGGTGTCCATATATTTTGCGGGTGGATAAAACACCGCCATAAAACGGCGCACTACAAAATCGTAGAGCTTTTGCTCGGCGTCTGACAAACCACTTGGCGCCTGCAGCGTTGGAATGATGGCAAAGTGGTCGCTGACTTTGGCGTTGTTAAACACCTTGGGACTTGGCTTGATGTAACCCTGAACGATGGCGGTTTTGGCGAAGGGCGCCAAATGCTTCATCGGGCTTTTTGCCAACATCTCCATCGTGTCTTTCACGGTTTGCAAATAGTCTTCAGGCAAATGCTGCGAATCGGTACGCGGATAGGTCAGCGCTTTGTGTCGTTCGTACAAGCTTTGCGCCAGCGAGAGCGTGGTTTTGGCGGAGAAGCCAAAGCGGCTGTTGGCTTCTTTTTGTAAAGTGGTCAGGTCAAACAATCCTTTGCTGCTTTCGCTGCGCGGCTTGCTTTCTTCGGTCACGGTGGCGGCTTTACCCCGCACGGCGTCAGCGACGGCTTGCGCTTCTTGCAAACTCCAAACGCGGTCTTCTTTTTTCTCTTTGTCTTCTGCGTCTTTTTTGTGCAGCGGATTAAACCATTTGGCAGGGTAGGTGCCAGCAGCTGCCGCGAACTCGGCGTGGATTTCCCAATAGTCCCGGCTGATAAATTTGCGGATTTGCTCTTCGCGCTCCACCACCACGCTTAAAGTCGGCGTTTGCACACGCCCGACGGTTGTTAAGAAGAAGCCTCCCTCGCGGGAGTTAAAAGCGGTTAATGCGCGGGTGCCGTTGATACCCACCAGCCAATCAGCCTCGGAGCGGCTGCGGGCGGCATCGGCCAAGCCTTGCATTTGTTGTTGGGTGCGCAGGCTGTCAAAGCCATTGCGGATGGCGTCTGGCGTCATCGACTGCAGCCAGAGTCGCTTGACGGGTTTGTCCAACGCCTTTTTGCCACCTGCGTATTGCTCAATTAACCTGAAGATCAATTCGCCTTCACGGCCCGCGTCGCAGGCGTTGATCAGGGCGGTGACGTCTTTACGCTTGGCGAGTTTGACCACCGCGTTCAAACGGGTTTTGGTCTTCTCGACGGGCTTGAGGTCGAAGTAGGGTGGAATGACTGGTAAATGGGCAAAGCTCCATTTGCCGCGTTTGACGTCAAACTCTTCGGGGGCTTGGATCTCCACTAAATGGCCGACTGCGCTGGAGACGACGTAGGCATCGTTCTCAAAATGGTCGTCATGCTTTTCGAACTTGCCCGCCACAGGGGTGAGTGCGCGCACGATGTCTTGCGCGACCGAAGGTTTTTCGGCGATCACCAGGGTTTTACTCATTTTGACTTCCTTAGAAAACAGACCACTACAATGCGCCTCTCTCGCGTGCGCACGCGCGCACGCACATGCGTACGTATTTAAGTTAACAGAAAAATCCCAGTGCCAAAAAAACCACTTTCACCGATCTCGGGCCGACGTATCCAAACCCGACGTTCAGGCGTGCATGGTAAGGGGGTCTTTGCGCTAACTGACTTTGCCCAGGGTGAGACCATCATTGAGTATGTGGGCGAGATCATTTCGTGGAAAGAAGCGCTGCGCCGTCATCCACACGACCCGACAGACCCCAACCACACGTTTTACTTCCACATCGACGACAAGCACGTGATCGATGCGCTCTATGGCGGCAACTCCTCGCGCTGGATCAACCACTCTTGCAAACCCAGTTGCGAGCCCGATGAGCGCGATGGGCGTATCTTTATTACCGCGCGACGCAATATTCTGGCGGGTGAAGAGTTGAGTTACGACTACGGCCTGGTGATCGACGCTCCGATGACCGAAGAGCTCCAAGCCGAATACCCCTGCTGGTGTGGCACCAAGAAATGCCGCGGCACTTTGTTGTCGTCTTCCTCCGTCAAGCCTGGGAAAGACAAGCCTAATAAAGACAAGTCCGGCAAAGATAAGAAGAAAAAGCGCAAGCACTAGGCGTTGATAGCAAAAGTAGCGACAAACATCGGTAAGCGTTGACTGGTAACTAAGCACCATGATCTGGCCCGCAGAAGACATCTGGCAATCCTGTGTGCCCCTTCTGCCCGCTTTAACGGTAGAGGTTTTGAAAGAGGTGGATTCCACCAATTCCGAACTGATGCGCCGCGCCCGTGCGGGCCAAACCGACCCCGTGTTGCTGGTGGCTGAATCGCAGACTGCTGGGCGCGGCCGTTTGGGCCGCCAATGGCATGCGCAAGCTGGTGATGCGTTGACTTTCTCGCTGGGACTGATGCTGCACCCTGCCGATTGGTCTGGGCTTTCTTTGGCGGTGGGGCTGTCAGTCGTTGAAAGCCTAGACCCGCAAGGCGCCTTGGCGCTTGGATTGAAGTGGCCAAATGATGTGTGGGTGCCTCACCATCCAAATCAGTGGGCTAAATTGGCGGGCATTCTGATTGAAACGGCCATCACGCAACAGGAGGACCGTTATTGCGTGATCGGAGTCGGCGTCAATATCGCTTCGCCCCATGCGCGAGACTTATCTATGCCAGCTATTGGGCTGCGCGAGCAGTTGGCGGCTACTGAGTCCACAGCCGCAACTTCTGCCACGGCCTCAGCCCCACGGACTACTTCAGCCCCCCAAGCCTTGGCTTTGATTGCTAAGCCATTGTTATCCGCGGTGCTTGCTTTCGAGTCAAAAGGCTTTGCGCCATTGCAAGCGGCCTTCCAGCAAAGAGATGTGTTGCGCGACATGCCAGTTACTTTGAGCGATGGCCGCCAAGGAACCGCGCGGGGCGTAGACAATACGGGCGTGTTGCGCGTGGAGACACCGCAAGGTATGCAGTTGATCAATAGCGCTGAAGTGCGAGTGCGACCGTCCATCTAGGGAGTCTGAATGAGTTCAAAAACCGTCTGGCGTAATGTGGCCTTTTTGCTGGTGCTTGCCAACCTGATGTTTTGGTTATGGGGCCAAGGCTATTTGCGGGTGGTTGGCATGGGCCCTAAGTCGGTGCAAGAGCCGCTCAGGTTGAAAGAGCAAGTCGAGCCGAAAGCCTTGACCATACAGAGCGCTGCATCACAAGAGTCCAAGTAAAGTTCTAATTCAGCCCTAGATAAATGCGCCGAATCCGATCGTCTTTGGCCAAGTCTTTGGCGAAGCCAGTTTGCGCCACGTGGCCGTGCTCGAGCACATAGACGCGATCGGCGATATGCAGCGCTGATTGCGCATCTTGCTCGGCCATCAAAATCGCCACACCACGGCTGCGAATTTGTTGGATGGCGGCAAAGATCTCCATCTTCAAGCGGTGCGCAATACCAACGGATGGCTCATCTAACAACAGCAATTTAGGCGCGCCCATCAAAGCGCGTCCGATCGCCACCATTTGTTGTTGACCACCCGACAAGGTGCTCACAATCTGGCTGCCCCGCTCCGACAGAATCGGAAAAAGCTCAAACACGCGTTGCATATCGTCAGCCACCGCTTGTTTGTCGTTGCGCAAATAAGCTCCGAGTTGCAGGTTTTTTTCAACAGTCAACTCAGGAAACAAACGGCGGCCTTCTGGGCAATGGCAAATGCCCAAACCAACGACGTTTTCTGTAGCCTCTTCGTGCAAAGAGCGCCCTTCAAATGTCAAAGTGCCCTGGGACGCCAACGAGCGCGAAATGGCTTTGAGCAAAGTGGACTTGCCTGCGCCGTTAGGACCCAACACAGCCACCAATTCGCCTGGCATGACGTTCAAGGTAATGTTCTCTAAGGCCATGGCCTTGCCGTAAGCGGCGCTGAGGTTTTGGATATCAAGCATGTTGGGTCTGCTCCAGCGGGTTTTGCCGGCCGATATAAGCCTCGATCACGCGTGGGTTGTTGACGATGTCGGCTGGCACGCCCTCAGCGATCACCTCGCCAAAATCGATCGCCACCACACGCGAGACCAATTGCATGAACTCGCGCAGTTTGTGTTCAATCAACAAAATAGTGAGTTTTTGCTCGCGGTGAAGTTTGCGAATTAACTCGGATAGCGCTTCAATTTCAGAAGACCCCAAGCCTGCAAAAGGCTCATCCAACAAAAGCAACTCAGGGTCTGTTGCCAAAGCGCGGGCGATTTCTAAACGGCGCAAATCACCATAGGACAACAACTCGGACGCAGTGTGTGCTTTGCCAGCCAATCCCACTTGATCGAGCAAATGCATGGCGCGCGCACCAATGTCATCGGTTTTGACGCGGGGCCCGAGGCTGCCTACCAAGACGTTTTCTAGCACCGTTAATCCCACAAAAGGCCGACACAGCTGGAACGTGCGAGCCACCCCCAAGCCCACGATGGCGTTGGAGCGCATTTCGCGCAAAGACTTGCCGCGCAACAGCACTTGTCCCTCATCAGCGGGAATGAACCCTGTGAGCAAGTTAAAAAGCGTCGTCTTGCCTGCGCCGTTAGGCCCCAAGATACCAACAATTTCACCCTCTTGCACGGTGATGTTGATGTCTTTCAACACATGCAAGCCACCAAAATGTTTGTCGAGGTGCTTGACCTCAAGTAGCGCGTGTGTCATGGGCGCTCCTGTGAGAAAAGATTGCGTATCTTGTTCCATGTGGGCGCCACGATGCCGTTAGGCAAGAAGAACAAAATGAAGATGAGTAACAAGCTGTAGACCATCAAGCGCCACTCGCCAAAGTTACGCAGTCCTTCGGTCATCAATGTCAGCAACAAGGCCCCGCCAACGGGGCCAAATATCGTTCCCATCCCGCCCACATAGACCATGGTGATGATGGTGATCGATGTCACCACGGCAAACAGCTGCGGACTCACCTGCAATTGGTAATGCGCATACAAAGCGCCACCCAAACCTGCGAATGCAGCACTGATGATGAGCGAAGCAATTTTGTAGGTGGTGATGGGCAAGCCTGCCGCAAGACAAGTGGCTTCGTCACCGCGGATCGCGCGCAATATCAGCCCCCAACGCGAACGTGCCATCCATGCAAGAAACCATGTGATGACGCCTAGCAAAGCCAAAACAAGCCAGTAGTAATGCAAAGGGTCTTTGATGAGAGGCGTGATGTCTTGAATGCCTTCTTCGCCGCCAGTGAACTCCCAAAAAATCAGCATCAAGCGTTGCATGATGACGGCAGCTGACAACATGGCGAGTGCAAAGTAAGGTCCGCGCAGACGCAAGGTCGGGAAGCCCAAAATCAACCCAAAAAAGGCCGCAACCACCATCGACGCGGGCAAGCTCCACCAAGGCCCCCATCCAAACTGCACATTCAAAAAGCCGGCAGTGTAGGCGCCTACACCAATGAACAACGAATGCCCAAAATTCTCACGACCCGTCAGGCCAGACATAAAGTCCCAACTGACCGACCAAATGCCGTAGATGGCGGCCACGGTGAGCACGCCTATCAAATACTTACCGGGAAACAGCGTGGGCAAAAATCCTAAGAAGGCCAAAGCCCCCAATCCCCCCGCCACGCTGATACTGTCTAAACCGCGAAATGCCTTCATTAATTCCTCGGCCTTTTAAAACGCAGCGCGCTTACCAAAAATGCCGGCAGGTCTAAAAACCAACATCAGCAAAGTGGCTAGCACCGACACGATTTCGGTCCAGCTGCCTGAAATCAAATACGCCACGCAAGTCTCTGCGTAACCCAATAAAAATGCCGC
>JBBAOY010000038.1:0-5523 GCA_040401095.1 Limnohabitans sp. | reverse complement strand
TGCCTGAAATCAAATACGCCACGCAAGTCTCTGCGTAACCCAATAAAAATGCCGCCGCAATGCTACCTGGAATCGAGCCCAAGCCACCGACCACCACAATCGCAAAGGCTTTGACGATGGGCAGTAAATGCATCGAAGGTTGCACCGACAAAAACGGCCCTGCCATCACACCAGCCAATGCAGCCAGCGCGGCAGAGATAGCCATCACCAGCGAGAAAATCTTATCGCTAGGAATGCCCATGTACTTGGCTGCTTCAGGATCCTGTGATATCGCCAAGATGGCGCTGCCCAAGCGGGTGAACTGGATAAACATATACAGCGCACCAATCGCCACCGCGGCGACAGCCAAGGTGAGTAAACGTTGCCCGGCCACGTCCACGCCGCCCAAGTTGATCTTGGTGTCGACGAACGACGGCACGTTGCGGTACTCCGAGCCAAATACCAAGAACAGGGTTTGTTCAACCACTAACGCAACGGCCAGAGAGATCATCAGCACGCCCAACTGCGAGTGGCGAAGCGGGCGAATCAAAACTTTTTCCACGACGACGCCAAACACGGCGACAAATGCAATCGCGATCAAGGCGGCGCTCCATAAAGGCAGCCCCACGATAGACGTGAGTACATAGGTGCCGTAAGCGCCGAGCGCATAAAACGAGCCATGGGCTAAGTTCAGGATGCGGGCCACCCCGAAGATCAGGGTGAATCCGACGGCCAATAAGGCGTAGATGGCGCTAGTGACAGCGCCATAAATCAGTATTTCCAATTTATTTTTTCATCCAAGGGGGCAAGATGAAGTTGCCAGTACGCAACTCTTTCGGGTAGATCACGGCGCGCTCGCCTTTGTCTTGCCACTGGGCGAAGATCAGGTTCATCTTGCCTTTGCCGGTTTGCACGTCGTGCATATCGTCAAAGGTGATCTCTCCACCCACGCCCTCAAACTTGGTTTTCTCCAACTCTTTGATGACCTTGTCGGTGTCAAAGCTGCCAGCGCGTTTCACAGCATCAGCATAGATGTAGACCGCGTCATAAGCAAAAAATGCGGTGTAGACAGGGTAGTTGGCGGAGTTCTTTTTGAACTCGTCAAAGAAAGGAACAGTCTTCTTCGTCAAGGGCGCGCGCACAGCAAAGTTGGCTGCCACTTCAGAAATAGACTTGCCACCAATGCGGCTGTAGAAATCACCGTCCATGCTCTTGACGTCAATGCCGCCATATGGCACGGGCACTTGCGCGTCATGCCACTGCTTGGCAAAAACGTCGCTAGAAGCATGCGACAGCACCACGATCATGTATTGCGCGCCACTGGACTTGACCTTGGCGAGCAAAGGCGAGAAGTCAGAGGTTTGGGTGTCAAACATCTCGGTCAACTTCACCTCAGCACCCACGTCTTTGGCGCCTTTGGCTAGTACGGGTACCAAGTCTTGCACCCATTTGGCGTTTTCACCGACGATGGCGATGTTTTTGTAACCGAGTTCGCCGATCACAAAATTGGAGATGTAGTCGACCAAACTGCGCGCTTGGTGCGCAGCGTTGATGGGGCCAACACGGAAGATGTATTTGTAGTTGTCGTAGTCTTGTTTGACTTTGGCGGTGATGGAAGGAGACGCGGCACCCACGCCCAAATAAATCGTTTTAGAAGCAGAGATGTGTGGCAATTGCGCCAAGGTCACGCCACTGGTGTAGCCACCAATCAGCAAGTCAACTTTTTCATCAGCCGTGAGTTTTTTGATCGCACTGATACCTGTCTCAGGGTTTTCGGTTTCGTCAGCAGCAACATATTCAAACTTGCGTCCGAGCACGCCGCCTTTTTTGTTGATGTCGTCCACCGCCATCTTGATCGCAGTGAGCGTGTCGCGCCCCACTTGCAATTGCACCGAGGTCGGCACGCCTATGCGAATCGGCTTGGTGTTGGCAGCTTGTGCCAAGGCTTGTGGGCTTGCCAGCACGCCTAAAAGCGCGCCAAGCAATGCGCTGGCCGTGGCTAGCCGGCGCAATGAACGGAAGTTTGTGGAATACGACATCGAGAAAGCTCCTAAAAACACGACATGTGAAATGCACACGCACCAAAGAGACGAACCTAACGAGATACACCGCATGCAGACAAGTCCACATGAGACAGCGTTATTTTTAGGACAAATGCGCGTGGCAGTAAGGGGGCATTACCCTAATGCTTAGTAGTAGCACCAACCCTTTTTTGTCGTGTGTGTGACTTATTCAAGCCAAAGTATTTTGAAAACGCACCGTGAAACTTGCGCCAGGGCTGGTTTTTCCTGGCGAGGCATCTCGCACATTGACACTCGCGCTGTGCAGTTGCGCAACTTCCATCACGATGGCAAGCCCAAGCCCTGAGCCATCGACCTCGGTACCCAGTGCGCGGTAAAAGGGTTGGAAGATTTGTTCACGCTCTGCGGGCGGAATGCCTGGCCCCGAGTCCTCGACTTGTACTGCCACCACCTTGCCTGCGGTGTCGCTGAGTACGCGCACAGTGATCACGCCTGGTGTCTCTGCGCTCGATGGCGTGTAGTTCATCGCGTTGTCGACCAAGTTGCGCACCAACTCTTTGAGCAAAGTAGCATTACCCAAAATCCGCACGCCACGGCTGTCTGCAGCAACCCCCTCGTAGCCCAAGTCGATGTGCTTTTCCATGGCGTGGGGCAGGGAGTCTTGGATGACGGATTGCGCAATTTCCACCATATTGCAAGGGGCGCGTGCGATCGATGTGTTGCCGCTTTCGGCGCGCGCTAAAGACAGCAATTGGTTCACGGTGTGGGTCGCGCGGATGCTCGCGCGGCCAATCAACTGCAAAGATTTTTTTAAATCTTGGGTGTCGGAGCCTTCGCGTTGCGCCAAATCGGCCTGCATGCGCAAACCAGCAAGCGGTG
Organism: Limnohabitans sp.; assembly: GCA_040401095.1. Lineage (GTDB taxonomy): Bacteria > Pseudomonadota > Gammaproteobacteria > Burkholderiales > Burkholderiaceae_C > Limnohabitans. The sequence continues at coordinate 2,644 of JBBAOY010000038.1, read as the reverse complement.
TTTTGAGTTGGTGCGCGGCGTCTGCCAAGAAGCGTTTTTGGGTCGCTATTGAGTCTTTGAGGCGCGTTAGCAAATCGTTGAATGAAGCGACCAAGGGCACAACTTCTTTGGGTACGTAATGGCCTTCCAGCGGACTCAAATCATCTGGCTTGCGCTGACGGATGCGCTCACCCAACGTGTTGAGTGGCTCAATGCCGTGGCCAAGCGCCAGCCATACCAAAAGCACCACCAGGGGCAAGATCACCAACTGTGGCAACAAGACGCCTTTGATAATTTCGGTCGCAAGTACGGATCGTTTTTCCAGTGTTTCGCCCACTTGAATCAGCACTGGCTTGGCTTTTGGCAGGTCTGTCTTCACCCAGACGTAGGCCACGCGGATGTTGGCGCCCAGCAATTTATCGTCGCGCAGATGCATATCGCCCAAGGCGGTTTTTTCTTCTTCAGGAGGCAAGGGAAAGTCGCGGTCGCCACTGACCAACTCACCGCGCGTACCTAGCACTTGGTAGTAAATCGTGTCGGCATCGTCGGCGCGCAAAATTTCACGCGCAGGAGAGGGCAAGTTAAAAAGTAGGCGTTGTTGGTCGGTTTTAACCAACTGCGCCAATGCCTTGACGTTGTGCTCCAAGCCACGGTCAAACGGTCGGCCTGCAATACTTTCAGCCACCACCCAAGACAACATCACACTTAAAGGAAGAAGCAAGAGAAGCGGCGTGAGCATCCAGTCCAGAATTTGCCCAAACAGCGATCTACGCCTTAGCCGAAAGAGCTTCACCATGCTTTAGCGTGTCGCTTAGTTGGGGATTTTTTCAAGGCAATAACCCAGGCCGCGCACCGTAGCAATGCGGATGGGATCGCGCTCGATTTTTTTACGCAAACGGTGGATGTATACCTCTATCGCGTTGTTGCTGACTTCTTCGCCCCATTCACACAAGCGCTCCACCAATTGGTCTTTGCTGACCAAGCGGCCTGCGCGCTGCAGCAATACTTCTAACAGCCCAAGCTCACGCGCAGAGAGCTCGACCATCTTGCCGTCTATGGTGGCGACGCGTCCTTGTTGGTCGTAGACCAAGGGCCCGTGTTTGATGAGGGAAGTGGCGCCGCCCATCCCGCGCCGCGTCAACGCGCGCACGCGCGCCTCAAGCTCTTGCAAAGAAAACGGCTTGGCCATGTAGTCGTCGGCGCCGTAGTCCAAGCCTTTGACGCGCTCTTCGACGCTGTCTGCGGCGGTCAATATCAATACGGGGATGGAGGAGCCTCGTGCGCGCAATCGCTTGAGAACTTCTAGGCCGTGCATTTGTGGAAGGCCTAAGTCGAGTATCAAGAGATCAAACTGGTCGCTGGTCATTAGCGCGGCTTCTGCTTCGGTACCGCTGGCCACATGGTCGGCGGCGGAGCCCGATGCGCGCAAGGTGCGCAACAGGCCGTCCGCGAGGACCAAGTCATCTTCTGCAATCAGTATGCGCATGGTCTTGTACTCCTGATCTTGTGGTTTTATGCCCGCGATTTTAGGCTGGCGTAATCGCCTGCATAGGCCTCTAACCCTAAGCGCACCACGGTAGCAACGTCTGCGCCGACCTCTTGTTTGAACTCGGCTTCGGTTTGGGCGACGGCTTGTTCAAAGGCTTTTAGCCATGTGAGGCCTGTGGCGGTGAAGACGATGCGTCTTGCGCGGGCGTCTTGTGGGTCAGGGGTGCGCTCGACCAAACCCCAGGCCTCGCATTGGGTGACGAGGTCGCCCATGGCTTGCTTGGTCATGTTGGCGCTGGCGGCTAGGTCGTTCAAGCGTGAGCCTTCTAGGCTGACGTGGCGGGTGATGTGGATGTGGGCGGCGCTTACCTGTGCTCGGGCGGCTAGGTTGGAGAGGGCTAGGGGGACGTCTACGTTGTGGGCCATGAGGTAGAGGACGCGGTCGTCGAATTTGCGCATGGCGGCGCCTAGGAGGCGGCCTAGGTGGGATTGGCGCCAGTCTTGGTGTTGTGCTTGGTTTTTGGACATGTGTTTGGTGCTTGTGCGGTTTTCATGCGGACACGGCGAGCAGCGGGTACTTGTTGCGGCTCCGCGCTTCGCGCTTTATGTCGCTCGCAACAAGCACCCGCTACTCGCCTTTTGGGGGCGGCACTTACGGCTGGTTTTAGTGCTGCTCACATAGTAAGGCAAACTTACCAAAAAATCTATTTACTTCTTTTGACTTTCGGATAAAGTACTGGTCAAGCATCCAGCATGTTGATGCATGCAGTAGCGGTCAATTTCAGTAACCCTTTGTTTTTAATGGAGATTTTTATGAATGCCAAACCACAAGTCGTAGACAGCGAAAAAGCCAAAGCCCTGCAAGCCGCACTGGCGCAGATTGAAAAACAGTTCGGTAAGGGCACGATCATGCGCTTGGGTGAGGGCGAGGTGATCGACGATATCCAGGTGGTTTCCACCGGTTCGTTGGGCCTTGACATCGCCTTGGGTGTTGGCGGGTTGCCCCGTGGCCGTGTGATCGAGATTTATGGTCCGGAGTCTTCTGGCAAAACTACGCTTACTTTGCAAGTGATTGCCGAGATGCAAAAGCAAGGCGGCACTTGCGCATTTGTCGATGCTGAACACGCGCTCGATTCGCAGTACGCGCAAAAGTTGGGTGTGAATTTGCAAGACTTGT
>JBBAOY010000037.1:20257-22476 GCA_040401095.1 Limnohabitans sp. | reverse complement strand
TGCAAGGATAAAAAGCTACATATTGCGGCGATATTGCCCGCCCACTTCAAACAAAGCATTGGTAATTTGCCCCAGAGAGCAAACGCGTACAGCGTCCATCAGCACTTCAAACACATTGGTGTTATCGATCACGGCTTTTTGTAAGCGTTTGATTTGCACGACAGCCTCTGCTTGGTGGTGTGTGTGGAAGTCTTGCAAACGCTTCAACTGGCTTTGTTTTTCTTCTTCGGTCGAGCGCGCTAATTCCAAGGTGTCTGGCACAGGATCGCCTTTGGGGTTGCGGAAGGTATTGACGCCAATGATGGGTAACTCACCCGTGTGCTTAAGCATTTCATAAGTCATAGACTCGTCCTGGATGCGACCACGTTGGTAACCCGTCTCCATGGCGCCTAAAACGCCACCGCGCTCAGCGATGCGCTCAAACTCTGCCAGCACGGCTTCTTCCAACAACTCGGTGAGTTCCTCGATGATGAACGCACCTTGGCTGGGGTTTTCGTTTTTCGCCAAGCCCCATTCGCGGTTGATGATGAGCTGAATCGCCATCGCGCGGCGCACCGAGTCTTCGGTCGGTGTGGTGATGGCTTCGTCAAAGGCATTGGTATGCAAGCTGTTGCAGTTGTCGTAAATCGCAATCAAAGCTTGCAGTGTGGTGCGGATGTCGTTGAACTGAATCTCTTGTGCGTGCAAACTGCGACCACTGGTTTGGATGTGGTATTTGAGTTTTTGCGAGCGCTCGTTCGCACCGTATTTTTCTTTCATCGCCACCGCCCAAATGCGGCGTGCTACACGACCCATCACGGTGTATTCGGGGTCCATGCCGTTGCTAAAGAAGAACGACAAGTTAGGTGCGAAGTCGTCGATGTGCATACCGCGTGCCAAATAGGCTTCGACAAAGGTAAAGCCGTTGCTCAGCGTGAAGGCAAGCTGCGAGATGGGGTTGGCACCGGCCTCAGCAATGTGGTACCCACTGATCGACACGCTATAGAAATTACGCACTTGGTTGTGTACAAAGTATTCGGCAATATCGCCCATTACTTTGAGTGAAAACTCGGTGCTGAATAAACAAGTGTTTTGCCCTTGGTCTTCTTTCAAGATATCGGCTTGCACTGTGCCGCGTACGTTTTGCAACACCCATTCTTTGATCTTGGCGGTTTCTGTCTCTGTAGGGTCGCGACCGTTGTCGTTTTTGAATTTGTCGATGTTTTGATCAATGGCAGTGTTCATGAACATCGCCAAGATCGACGGTGCCGGACCATTGATGGTCATTGACACGCTGGTGGTTGGATTGCATAAATCAAAACCGTCGTACAACACTTTCATGTCGTCGAGCGTGGCGACGTTCACGCCAGAGTTGCCGACTTTGCCGTAGATGTCTGGACGCAGATCAGGGTCGTTTCCATACAAAGTGACCGAGTCAAACGCTGTAGACAACCGCTTGGCGTCCATACCTTGCGACACCAGTTTGAAACGGCGGTTGGTGCGGAAGGGGTCGCCTTCTCCTGCAAACATGCGGGTCGGGTCTTCGTTCTCGCGTTTGAAAGCAAAAGTGCCTGCGGTGTAGGGATAGCTGCCAGGCACGTTGTCGAGCATGAGCCACTTCAAAATTTCGCCGTGGTCTTCGTACTGGGGCAGAGAGACTTTGCGGATCGTGGTACCACTCAATGACTTGGTGGTGAGTGCGGTACGAATTTCCTTGTCGCGAATTTTTACGACGTATTCGTCGCCAGCGTAAGCGGCTTGCATGGCGGGCCATTGCGTGAGTAGTTTGCGCTCAGTAGCGCCCATGCCTTCTTCACGGTGCTTGGCTAAGTCGCGAGCTGCTTCGGCAGCTTTGGCGCGGCCGGGTTTGTCGATCTCGAGCATGTCGGCCGCAGCCAGGAGCTGTTGGATTTCGCGTGCGAGTTTGGCTTGGGTGCGAGCACGTTTTTTGTAGCCACGCACGGTGTCGCTGATTTCTGACAGATAGCGTGTGCGTGCAGCGGGAACGATAGGCGTTTGGTTGGTGCTAAAGCGTACTTTCACCAAAGGCAATAAACCGTCTTTGAGATGCAAGCCGAGTTCGCCCAAGCGGCCCTTGAGTGCTTGGTAGAGCGCGGTCACACCGTCATCGTTAAAGCGTGCGGCCATGGTGCCAAAGACGGGCATTTGTTCGGTGGGCGTATTCCACGCTTCTTTGTTGCGTTGTACTTGTTTGGCCACATCGCGCAAGGCATCGCTAG
>JBBAOY010000037.1:16227-20157 GCA_040401095.1 Limnohabitans sp. | reverse complement strand
GCCAAACTGCGCATGAACACGCGTTGGCCAGAATCGTTTTTGTCTTTGGCGGTACTTCTCCCCAAACTCCAGGGAGAAATGGCGTTCATGCGGATACGGTCACCCAGCAAAGCGCCACCACTCTTGCGGCGTGAAGGGTCGATAGAAATGACGGCAATACGCAGTTCGTCGCCTTGGTCTAAGCGCATGCGACGCACGAGCTCATCTGTTAGCGAAGATTTGCCTGCACCACCTGTGCCAGTAATTCCTAAAACGGGCACTTTGTGGTTGAGTGCTTCTTTGCGAACAGCTTCAACCAACTTGTTGAATGTTGGGTCGGTTGTTTTGCCGTTAGACGCGACTTGCGAGTTTTCTAAAGCGGTGATGAGTTGCGCCAATTTGCGCCAAGCCATTTCGTCGCGGCCTTGTATGTCTTTGACAGACGCTGGTGCATAGCCCGACAAATCTTTGTCGCAGCGCATGATCATCTCGCCGATCATGCCTTGCAAGCCCATTTTTTGCCCATCTTCTGGGCTGTAAATACGGGTCACGCCATAGTCTTGTAACTCACGAATTTCGCTTGGCACGATAACGCCACCACCGCCGCCAAAGACTTGGATATGTTCACCCCCGCGCTGGCGCAACAAGTCGACCATGTATTTGAAATATTCAACATGGCCGCCTTGGTAAGAGCTGATGGCGATGCCTTGCACGTCTTCTTGCAAAGCGGCCGTCACCACCTCGTCGACCGAACGGTTATGTCCTAGGTGAATGACCTCAGCGCCCATGCCTTGCAAAATGCGGCGCATGATATTGATGGCGGCATCGTGTCCGTCAAACAAACTCGCGGCGGTGACAAAGCGCACTTTTTGCGTGGGCTTGTAATTGGCAAGGGCTTGGAATTCAGCGGACAGGTTGGTCATCTTTGTTTTCGGGTGCGGTTATCCGCCGTAGAGGTAGTTAGGCAGCCACAAGGTCAGTCCTGGCCAGATGTACATCAGTACCATGCACAGAATCACGATCAGCATATAGGGCATCATGCCCGCAAATATCTGATTGATGGTCACATGCGGTGGTGAGACACCCTTCAAATAGAAGGCTGACATCGCCACAGGTGGCGAGAGGAAAGCTGCTTGCAAGTTCACGAAGACCAGCACGCCCCACAAAATCGGGTCAATCTGGAAGTGCGTCAACAAAGGCAAGAAGATCGGCACAAAAATCACAATGATTTCGGTCCACTCCAGCGGCCAGCCGAGCACAAAGATGATGGCTTGCGACAACAGCATGAATTGGATGGGCGACAGGTCCATGGCCATCACCCATTCTTCGACCAAGCGCTGACCGCCCAAGATGGCGAATACGGCAGAGAACAACGCTGAGCCCACGAACAGCCAGCACACCATCGAGGTGGTTTTGGCGGTGAGGAAGACGGCCTCTTTGGTGCGCTGGAAGTCCAAAGACCCCGAGGCCCAAGCCATCACAAACGCGCCCGCCGCACCCACCGCCGCCGACTCGGTGGCGGTAGTGATGCCGAGCAAGATCACGCCCAACACCACGACCGTCAAAATTCCCAAAGGCATGACGGACTTGACCAGCATGTCTAAGATTTCAAACTGTTCGCCGTCAAAGCCTTTGTAGTACCAAACCAAAAGCCATGCGAACAACACGCAGCTGATGTAGAAGCCGGTGTAGAAGTTCTCAGGCACGGCCTCTGTTCTAGGCGCCTCAGACGTGTCGCCATCTCCCAAGGCTTGCATGGGCGCATCGCCATCAGCCTCGGCTTTTTTAGTGTCAGATTCAGCGCCTGGCGGCAGTTGCACGTCGTTGGCGCCTGAAGGCTCTTTGAGCGTTTCTGCGCCAGGGGGCTCCTGTACGCCATTGCTAGCGCCGGGAGGTTCTTGCACACCATTGCTGGCTGCAGGCGGCTCTTTCACGCCACCGCTGGTACCCGGTGGTTCAGACACGCCACCTTGTGGGGTAGCCTCTTTGAGTGTGGCGTTGTTATCTGCTTGTGCGGGTTGTGAGATGGCCGCTTTGGCGGCATCGGCCGCATTGTTTTCAGCTTGTGAGTGGATCACGACAAACCACCAAACGGAGGCGAGGGTGACTAAGACAGAGATCAAAGGCACCAAGCTCATGCCCAAGCTTTTGACCAACAACCACCAAGACACCCGCAATTCGGAAACTTGAATTTGCAAGGCGCGTTGCGGACGCAATACGGCAGAAAACAAAGCTGGCAAGATGCGCGGCGAGTACTGTTGGCCCAAGGCCTGTAGCCATGGCGAAACAGGAGCTTTGAGTTTTTCTTCTGGTAATTTTGGTGCAATCTTGGGGTCGATCAAAACCCATCCAATCACATAGACCAAATACAAGAACGCTAGGAAGAAGCCAGGGAACATGGCCGCTGCATAGAGCTTGACCACCGATTGACCAGCAACCGCTGCGTACACAATGATCATCACGGAAGGCGGGATCAAGATGCCTAAGGTTCCGCCAGCGGTAATCACACCAGCTGCCAAACGGGTGTCGTAACCTGCGTTGAGCATAGGGCGCATCGCAATCACGCCCATCAACACCACTACGGCGCCGACCAAGCCGCTGGCAATGCCCCAAAAGGTACAAATCACCAAGGTGGCCACGGCCAAAGAACCGGGTAAACGGCGGAAAGCCAGTTGCACGCTGTGGAACATTTTGTCGACGAGCGCCCCGCGTTCCATCACATAGCCCATCAGTACAAAGAGCGGGATAGAGAGCAACACATCGTTGGTCATCGCACCAAAAGTGCGCTGCACCATCAGGTTAAAAACCTTGTTGTCGAACCAAGGCTGGCTAGGGTCGTAGAAGGCTGTGAAGCCAAACACCATACCTAGACCCATCAGGGTAAAGGCGGTAGGAAAGCCCATCATGATGACCACCACGATAAGGGCCAACATGGTTAGGCCGAGTGCTGGATCGCTCATGCGTGATCTCCTTTAGAACCAAGGCTGCCACGCTGGTGGGCTTCTTCGTCAATGGTTTTGGCGCGTGCGATGGCATCGCGCTTGGCATCTTCGTCCACGTAAATGCTGTTGGCTAATTGTTGTTCGACCACGTCGATTTCGTTGGCATCTTTGAGTCGCTCTGGCCATTCGCCGGTATTGAGGCAAACCACACAACGCACGATTTCCGCGATACCTTGCAAGAGCACGATCAAGCCCGCAATGGGAATGATGGCCTTAAAGGGGTAGAGCGGCAATGGATCGGCGTTGAACGTGTGTTCGCGGATCAGCCAAGAGTCGTTGGCATAGCCCCAGCCAGCCCAAGTCAGGGCGATTACGCCGGGGAGAAAAAACAAAATGTAAAGCACCAAGTCCAGCGAAGCTTGGGTACGAGGCGCTGCGCTGCCGTAAAAGAAGTCGCCGCGTACGTGGCCGTCTTGGCTCAAAGTGTAGGCACCGCACATCATGAAGAGGGTGCCATACATCATGTTGCTGGCGTCGAAAATCCAAGCGGTGGGAGCGTTCAGGACATAGCGCTTGAAGACTTCCACCACCACCATGAGCATCAAGGCAATGATCAGCCAAGAAAAGGCTTTGCCCACCCAGGTGCTGATTTCATCTGCTGTGCTCAGCAGTTTTTGTGTATTCATAAGAGGCAATCAAAAAAGAAGAAAACCCATCCGGGAGCCTTGCCCCCGAATGGGTTTAAAGTTTAAGCGAGTGCTTAAGCCTTTGCGGCTGGTTTGCCGAAGTAGCGGTTGTACGCCATTTTGAAGTCGACCATGTAGTCGTTTTGCCATTGGCCGGCGCGTGCAGCGAATGCGCGTTGCGATTCCATGACTTTCTTGAAGTAGGGATTCTCGGCAGACTTCTTCTCAACGACTTTGTCCCAAGCGTCCAGTTGTGCTTTGAGGATGGCGTCTGGTGTCTTGTAGAACTTGATACCTTGTTTTTTCATCTCGGCGTAGTCTTT
>JBBAOY010000037.1:1853-16127 GCA_040401095.1 Limnohabitans sp. | reverse complement strand
AGCATATTGCGGCGGCCGGAGCCTTTTTGGATATCTGTCATTCGGGGATCTCCTAGGGATTTATCAAAGACACTAAAACATTAATAGAGAGGCTATTCTTATGCCTAGGTGCGTTGGAGGATGGTGGGGTTTCCCCCAGTCACAAAGTAGAAACATTTGTTTGTTTGTCTCCTGCGTGACCGCTGGGCACTCATATACTGCCCTGCGATCCAAGCTTTTCTATCCAACCAACCCCACAAAATGAGTTTTTTAGCCCTAGACGTAGGCAACACCCGATTGAAGTGGGCGTTATTCGATAGCCCAAAGCCCCGGGCTAATTTGATAGACCACGGGGCGGTTTTTTTAGAAAACATTGACCGGCTGGCCGATAACGAATGGCGTGCATTGGCCGCACCATCTCAAATGCTTGGGTGCATCGTGGCGGGCGAAGCAATCCGTCGCCGCGTTGAAGAGCAGTTGGAGTTGTGGGATTTCACGCCGCACTGGGCCGTGTCTTCTGCTGCAGAGGCAGGTGTGACCAATGGCTACGACCATCCCACCCGCTTGGGCGCTGACCGATGGGTCGCCATGATTGGGGCTTATGCGCGGATGCGTCAGCACACGCTGGGAGAGCCCTCGCGGCCGTTAGTGGTTGTGATGGTCGGCACGGCGGTGACGGTAGAAGCCATTGACGCCTCTGGCAAATTTTTGGGCGGACTGATCTTGCCAGGCCATGGCATCATGCTGCGCGCCTTAGAGTCTGGCACGGCTGGACTGCGCGTCCCCACCGGCGATGTGCGTGAATTTCCCACCAATACCAGCGATGCTTTGACCAGCGGTGGCACGTTTGCCATTGCTGGCGCGGTCGAGCGGATGGTGCAGCATGTGCGTAGCCACTGCAATGCCGAACCGATTTGCTTCATGACCGGTGGCGCGGGTTGGAAAATGGCGCCGAGTATGTCGGTGCACTGCGAATTGGTGGAGTCGCTGATATTTGATGGCTTGCTGGAAATTGCAGACCAGCGGCTGAAAACCCATAAATAGGGCTTTTTTGATTCGACTTCGCGCTTGATTTAAGCCAAATTGCGGGGATTTCCCTGCGTGACAAAAGGGCATGACTACGGCTAGACTGGTGCGATGCAAATCCTAGATTCACTCGTCACCCAAGCCGCCAGCATCAGCGCTGTGCGCCGCGATATCCACGCGCATCCTGAACTTTGCTTCCAAGAGCAACGCACCGCTGACGTGGTGGCGGCCAAGCTGACCGAATGGGGGATACCCATTCACCGCGGCATGGGCACCACTGGGGTGGTGGGCATTATCAAAAACGGCACGAGCGACCGCGCCATTGGCTTGCGCGCTGATATGGACGCCTTGCCCATGCAGGAGTTCAACAAATTCCCGCACGCCAGCCAAAACCCAGGAAAAATGCACGCTTGCGGCCATGACGGCCACGTGGCCATGTTGTTGGCGGCGGCGCAGCATTTGTCGAAAAACCGCAACTTTGACGGCACGGTCTATGTGATCTTCCAACCCGCCGAAGAAGGCGGTGGCGGCGCGCGAGAAATGATCAAAGATGGCTTGTTTGAGAAATTTCCCATGCAAGCGGTCTACGGCATGCACAACTGGCCAGGTTTGGGCGTCGGCAAATTCGCTTTGAGCGCGGGGCCTGTGATGGCGTCGAGTAACGAGTTCACCATCACCATCCATGGCAAGGGTAGCCATGCGGCTTTGCCGCATAACGGTATCGATCCTGTGCCCATCGCTTGCCAAATGGTGCAAGCGTTCCAAACCATCATCAGCCGCAATAAAAAACCGGTGGACGCGGGTGTGATTTCGGTCACCATGATCCATGCGGGCGAGGCGACCAATGTGGTGCCAGACCAATGCCAGATGCGCGGTACGGTGCGCACCTTTAGCATCGAGGTGCTCGACATGATCGAGCAGCGTATGCGTGAAGTGGCTCAGCATATTTGCACCGCATTTGGCGCAACGTGTGAGTTCAAGTTCCATCGCAACTACCCGCCGACGATCAACCACTTGGCAGAAACCGACTTCGCCAAAAAAGTGCTGTCAACCATCGTGGGTGAAGCCAACATCGTCCCGCAAGAACCCACCATGGGCGCCGAAGACTTCTCCTACATGTTGCAAGCCGTACCAGGCGCCTACGCATTCATCGGCAACGGCGAAGGCGCCCACCGAGAAATAGGCCACGGCGAAGGCCCTTGCACCCTTCACAACCCCAACTACGACTTCAACGACGAGCTGATACCGCTAGGCGGAACGTTTTGGGTGAAGTTGGTGGAGGCGACTTTAATTGGGGTCAGAACCTAATTAAAGCTCAATAAGCCGCCAACAACGCTTGTAAATGCGCCTTGTTCTCCCCGGCAGCAAAGGGCGAAAGCAAACTAAGCACATGTTTCGCACCCCGCAACAAAGACGCTTGCGCACTCTCGGGTTCTAGCGCGTGACGTGGGTCGCGCACATATTCATAACTTAACCACCAGGTCAGCATGACCACCATATGGGTAGCCGTGGCCTCTCGTTCTGAAACAGTAATGGCCAACACGCCCTCGTGCTGCAAGCTGTCGAGCACGGTTCTGAAGGCGGTGGTTTTGTTTAGTAGGCCATCTTTAATCTGCGCCTCTAGTCGACGATTCTTGCTGAGCAAGTCGTTGAGGTCACGGTACAAAAACCGGTATTGCCACACCAATTCAAACAAGGTGTGCATGAAAAACCATGCGTCTTCGACATCGTGTACGCCAGGAGCGGCGCTGAGCAATTCGTTCAACGCATCTTCATAACGCGTGAACAGCGCGTTGACTAACTCGTCTTTTGCCGGGAAGTGGTAGTACAAATTTCCAGGACTGATATTGAGCTCCGAAGAGATCAGTGTCGTTGAGACATTCGGTTCGCCAAAGCGGTTAAAAAGCTCCAGCGTTACCCCCAAAATTCGCTCAGCAGTTCGACGGGGCGCTTTTTTCATATGGGAAATTAATTAGGTTCTGACCCCAATTAAAGCCAGTTACTTTTTCGCTGCAGTTGGCTTGGTTTTGGCTGCGGTTTTTTTGGTGGCTGGGGGTTTTACGCCTAGTTGCGCTTCTAAGGTGGCAATGCGCGCTTGGAGGTCTTGGAGGTCTTGGGCTGAGGGCATGCCCATGCGGTGCAGGGCTTTGGCTACGCGGTCTTCGAAGATGTTTTCTAGCTTGTCCCATTGGCCAGTCGCGCGCTCGTTCAGGGTGTGCGCGGCTATCGTGGCTTTTTCGGTGGCTTCTGCGAGTTTCTCAGCTGCGGTTTGTTGCACCTTGCGCTGCATGGTGATGCCATCGGTCACTAGTTTTTCAAACGCCTTGCTTCCCTCTTGTTGGGCTTTAGAAAACGCACCCAAGCCAGCAAGCCAAATTTGCTGCGCTTGTTCTTTTACGTTGTCAGTCATGTGGGCAGGATCAAATGGGTTTTTGGTGGACATGGCTTGGCTTTCAAAGTTGGTGTTGCCGAGGTGTTAGCCGAACTCAAGTTTTCTAAAAGTCTTCAAGACAGACAGTTTGCAAACCCCTCGAACCCGCACTTTAACCCGTTAAACCCGCGGCTTGCAATGTGAGATTGCACTAGCGTCTCTATCACGCAAGCGTAAGTTGGTGCGGGAGCAAAACTCAAATTTAGTAAGATACAAACAACTCTCAAAACAATAAATAACAACATGCCAGAAATAAGCAATGCCGCTTGGTATGTCGTCCATACCAAACCACGCCAAGAAACTCGGGCCTTAGAAAACCTGCAAAACCAAGGGTTTGAGTGCTTTTTGCCGACGATGGAGATCGAAAAGTTGCGCAACCAACGCGTCATGCGTGTGGTCGAGCCTATGTTTAGCCGCTACATGTTTATCCAATTGGACGACACCACCCAAAACTGGGGACCTATTCGCTCCACATTGGGCGTGAGCAAATTGGTGAGCTTTGGTCATATTCCCGCCAAAGTGCCGCCAGAGTTGATTGAGTTTTTGCGCCAAGCGCCACCCGAGACGGTCGAGCGTTTGTTTGATGTGGGTAGCAATGTGCGCGTGGCAAACGGGCCGTTGAAGGGGTTGGAAGGCCAATACTTGGCCCACGATGGCGAGACGCGTGCTTTTGTATTGGTTGAGTTGTTGGGCCAGCCACAAAAACTGCGCGTCACCTTAGACAGTTTGCGCGTCGCTTAATCTCCGCGCTATTTATTCGCCAGCGCCGCCGCCTCAGCCGCCGCACTCGCCCGCAAAGCAAACTCGGCTCGCAATGCCCGCAACTTCTCGCGCGGATCTTCTTGCACCGTGTTTTTGTCCAAAGCCATCTCGGCGATGAAGCGGCTCGGTTGCGAGATCACCATATCGCGCCCTTTTTTGCGGCGCTTGGTCCAACTCACCGACAAGGTGGTTTTGGCGCGGGTGATTCCCACATACATCAAGCGACGCTCTTCTTCTAAGCGGGTCACCAAACTTTCATTGGTATGTTCGCTGCCCGCCTCGTTGTCCATACGAAATGGCAACATGCCCTCGGTCACGCCGATGAGCATGACATGTGGCCACTCCAAACCTTTGGCCGCGTGGAGGGTTGAGAGCGTCACTACGTTCTGGTCTTTTTCTCGCTCGTTCAAAGTTGATAGCAAGGCGATGGTTTGCGCGACCTCGAGCAAGTTTTTTTGCTCGGACGCCATCGTTGCGCCAGCGGTGTCTTCTATTTCGCCGCCACAGCGCTGGGCCATCCAGTCACAAAACTCCATCACATGCGTCCAGCGTGCAGCGGCCATTTGAGGGCTGTCTTCGGCGTCGTAAAGATGCTTCTCGTAATCGATGTCTTTGAGCCATGTGTTCAAAAAAGCGCGCGCGTCTTCGGCGCCTTTGGTTTGTTTGGCGCGGTAGGCCAGGTCGTTTACAAAACGACCGAACTCGTGCAGGCTGCCCACTGCGCGGGCATTGAGCACAGAGGGCAAGCTGCTACTAAACAATGCCTCAAACAAACTCACCTTGTACTGCGTGGCATACAACCCCAAGCTTTGTAAAGTTTGATGGCCGATACCGCGCTTAGGCGTGGTGACGGCGCGCAAGAACGCCGGGTCGTCGTCGTTGTTTACCCATAAGCGCAACCAGGCGCAAAGATCGCGAATTTCAGCACGGTCAAAAAAGCTTTGTCCGCCCGATACCTTGTAAGGAATTTGCGCTTTGCGAAAAGCTTTCTCGAGCACCCGCGCTTGGTGGTTGGCGCGATAGAGCACAGCAAAGTCTTTCAACTCTTTGTGTTGCGGACCTGCGGCAGCGTCAACGCCATTGCGCAATGATTGAATGCGCGCCACCACGCGCTCAGCTTCGTGTTCTTCGTTGTCGGCATCGACCACGCGCACTGGCTCGCCTTCACCCAGTTCGGAAAACAAGGTTTTGGGAAACAGCTTGGGATTAGCAGCAATCACTTGGTTGGCGGCTCGCAAAATCGCGGCGGTGGAGCGGTAGTTTTGCTCGAGCTTGATAACTTTGAGCGCGGGAAAATCTTGCGGCAAACGGCGTAAGTTGTCGAGCGTGGCGCCACGCCAACCGTAGATCGATTGGTCGTCGTCGCCCACGGCGGTAAAGCGTGCGTTATCGCCCACCAAGCACTTGAGCACTTCGTATTGCGTGGCGTTGGTGTCTTGGTATTCATCGACCAACACGTGCGCGAGTTGCGCTTGCCATTTCTCACGCACATCGTCGTGGTTTTGCAAAAGTTTGAGAGGCAAGCCGATCAAGTCATCGAAATCCACGCTTTGGTAGGCGCTCAAACGTTCTTCATAACGCGCCATGATTTTGGCAATGGTGCGCTCGTTGTCGTCTTTGGCGATGGCCAACGCTTGCTCGGAATTGAGACCCATGTTTTTCCAAAGGCTAATCGTCCATTGCCATTGGCGGGCCGTGGCTGAATCGGTGGTGCCGCCTGCATCTTTTAAGATGCTGGTGACGTCGGCGCTGTCCATGATGGTGAACTGCGGTTTAAGCCCTACCGCCTCGCCGTTTTGGCGCAGCATGCGCACGCCCAAGGCGTGGAAGGTGCATATCAGCACCTCGTTGGCGGCTTTGCCAATCAATTGTTTGGCGCGATCGCGCATTTCAGCCGCGGCTTTGTTGGTGAAGGTGATGGCGGCAATGCGCTTTGGATCACAGCCGACTTGGATGAGGCGGCCAATTTTGTGCGTAATGACGCGGGTTTTGCCAGACCCAGCACCGGCGAGTACCAGGCAAGGCCCCTGCAAGAAATTAACGGCTTCTTGTTGCGCGAAATTCAAACCAGCAGACATTCAGGGGACAGTTCAAGCAAAGCTAGCAATGATACTGGCGCACCTAGAAGGCAAAATACGGCGGTGCTCAATATTTTGTTAGTGACGTTTCCGTTTTTTGCGTTGGTCTTGGCGGGCTTTGTCGCTGCCCATCGGGGTTGGTTGCCCCTAGACGCGATTCCCGGGCTAAACGGTTTCGTCTTGTTCTTTGCTCTGCCTTGCATGCTGTATCGCTTTGGCGCGGGCACGCCCATCTTGCAATTGCTAGATGTCACGCTGTTTTGCGCCTACTTGTTGTGCGCTTTGCTGATGGTGGGTTTCGTCGTGGCGGTCAGTTTGAGCCGGCGTATTGGCTGGAACGATGCGGCTTTTGGCGCATTGGTGGGAGCATTTCCCAACACCGGCTTCATGGGTGTGCCTCTTTTGGTGGCGCTCTTGGGCGCGGCCGCTGCGGGCCCCGCGATCGTGACCATTTTGGTGGACTTGATCATCACCACGTCTTTGTGCATTGCCTTGTCGCGGCTGGATGGGGCGGATGAACATGGTGCTAGCAAAGCCGCGCGCAATGCTTTGAAGGGCGTGTTGACCAACCCGATGCCCTGGGCGATTTTGTTGGGCGCTGCGTCTTCAGGCCTAGGCTTCACGCTGTTAGAACCCATCGAAAAAACTGTTGCGTTGTTGGCAGACTCCGCCTCGCCTGTCGCACTCTTCACGATCGGCGCCGTGTTGGCGCGTTCGCAAATTCGTGCCAACGAATCACACCACGCACCGATTTTGTGGCGTGATGTTTTGCCCACAGTGATTTTTAAGTTGGTCTTGCATCCAGTCTTGGTGTTGCTCGTTTTGTCGACCGCTATTCAACAAGGTTTTCATATGGAGCGGTTCACCCTTGTCGTGGTGGTGCTGGTAGCGGCTTTGCCAAGTGCCAGCAATGTGGCTTTGTTGACAGAGCGTTTTGGGGCTGATACAGGGCGCATTGCCAAAATTATTTTGCTATCCACCGCTACCGCGTTTTTTACTTTTTCTGGTGCTGTGGCACTTTTGACTGGCAATTAGCTTCCTTGGCTCAAATCGCCAAAGGATCCACGTCAATCGCCCAGCGAATGATTTGCCTGTGTTCGGATCGCAAGGCATGCACCTGCGGATGCCAAATATTTAAAAACTGCTGCAAGGCTTTACGCGATTGGCATTCGATCAGCATTTGCGCGCGCTCCACATTGGCAACCCTTTGCATCGCCATGGGCACTGCAGGATAGATATAAATTTGCAGCGATTCGGCCAAACCAGCCCCCGCATCACGCATCGCATTTAAAAATGCCTGCGCGGAAGATTGGTCGCGCGCCTCAGAACGCACCAAGGCTTGAAAACTAAAGGGCGGTAATTGCGCTTGTTGACGCTCGCCGAGTTGCTGTGCAGCAAACGCAGGGTAGTCATGCTGCTTGAGCGCTTCAAACAAGGGGTGTTGCGGGTGAAAGGTTTGTACCCACATCTCGCAGGGGCTGATGCGTTGCATCTGCGCATCACGGCCAGCGCGGCCCGCTGCTTGCATCAGCAAACTAAACAAACGCTCAGGCGCACGAAAGTCGCTGGAAAACAGAGCGCCATCGGGATTCAACGCCGCCACCAAACTCACTCTACGAAAGTCGTGCCCCTTGGCGATCATTTGGGTGCCCACCAACACGTCCACTGCGCCCGCATGGACCTCGGCGAGCTGGCGCTCTAGCTCGCCTTTGAGACGTGTGCTGTCAGCATCGATTCGGCTAATGCGCAAAGGTTCGCCGTCAGTTCGGCGTACATCCGATAGCAGTTCACCCAAATGCTCTTCGAGTTGTTCCGTGCCCCGCCCTAAGGGCTGAATGTCTGTATTGCCGCAGGCAGGGCAGGCGCGCGGTACCGACTGGGTGAAGCTGCAGTGGTGGCAACGCAGGGTGCGGTCGAGTTTGTGAAAGACCCGAAACGCACTGCAATGCGGGCACTGGCTTTTCCAGTCGCAATCCGGGCAATGCAACACAGGCGCATAGCCGCGGCGATTGAGCAGCACCAAAATCTGCTCGCCGCGCGTCACGCGTTCACGCATGGCGTCCAGCAGCTGGTTGGAGAACACCGTTTTCTTGGGTTGGTGGTTCATGTCCACCCGCCGCACAAATGGCAATGCACCATCGCCCACGCGGGAGGGCATATGCAAGCGCATATAGCGCCCGGCTTGCGTGGTCTCCGTAGCGGGGCGACTGTGATGCCAACTCTCTAGTGAAGGCGTCGCCGAACCCAAGATCACTTTGGCGTTTTCTAATTGGCCTCGGTAGATGGCCAAGTCGCGTGCGGAGTAGCGCGCACCCTCTTGTTGTTTGTAACTCGGGTCATGCTCTTCGTCGACCACGATGAGTTGCAATTGCGGCATAGACGCAAACACCGCCATGCGCGTGCCCAACACAATCCGCGCGTGGCCATTGTGCGCCGCCAACCAATTTTTCAAGCGCTGCGCGGGCGTGAGATTGCTGTGCATGGCGACCACGCAATCGTCGCCCCAATGCGGCGCAAAGCGCGCGCGAAAGCGAGATTCGAGTTGTGGCGTGAGGTTGATCTCGGGCACCATCACTAAGATTTGCGCGGATGCGTCTTTGGCTAGCTGAGACTGTGCCGCGCGCAAATAGACCTCGGTTTTACCGCTGCCGGTGTTGCCAAAAAGTAGGAAAGGGCCTTTGTGGCTGGCGATTGTTTGGAGGACTTGGGCTTGTTCGGGGGTAGAAGCGGGAATCTGTGCAGCATGTTGGAGCCCATCAAAGCTGGCGTGTGCAGGATGCCCACCATTTTCAAACCCGCCATCAGCCTCTAAACCTTTACTTGCTGAGTTGGTTAAGACGTTGGACGCTTTTTCAGCCGCTTTGCTTTGCCTCGTCAAGCGCCGTGTCCATTGCTCTGCGGTCAATTCGCGCAGTTGGTTAGGCAGGGCGGCTAGGGCGACTTCGCCAACGCTGCGTTGGTAATATTGCGCGGCGAAGCGGACCAAGTCGCACCAGTGCGCGTTCAGGGGTGCTATGCCGCCCAACACGCTAGCAATAGGCCTGAGTGTCAGTGCGGCGTTGTTTTGCGATTGGGCAGAAGCGGCTTGCTCTTGCGTGATGGCTGCATCGACCACTGGGCTCGCATCCCACACCACGCCCATCAACTCGCGTTTGCCCAAAGGCACTCTGACCAAGGTACCAATTGGAAGGATTTCTTCGCTCTCATACGACAACACATCGGCCAAACCACTATGTGCAGGGGTTTGGACGATTACGGAAACTATGTGCGGCATGTCAAGCGTTGAGTTGGCGTGATGAGTTGAGGTAATTTAAGCAAGAGCGACTTAAGTGCTTGATTTTTATGGGTTTGGGCGCTAACTCAGGATTTCTGTGGATAACTTTGTTGATATGTTGTCTTAAGCAACGCCAAAGGCGCATACATCAAGGCTTTGAACAGATTGCCCGAAAAAAAAGCATTCAGTTAAACCTATATAAATCAATGACTTACGTTAAATGTAGAAATGTTAGTGACAAATTCGATATAGTACTTTCTGCCATGAAAGAACCCCCAAATTTGTGCATAAGTAGTGCTACTGTGACGATTTTTTTGTGGTTTGGGGTCTTTTTTGTGCTAGTTTTTTCCAGATTTTGTAGGTAACGAGTCCATAGCCTGGCGAACTTGCGCCACGCTTAGCAGTTCAGACAGTACTTGCGGCGCGCGGTTAGGCGAGTACAGCACATAAACGGGGACACCGCTGCGACCCAATTCGCTCAAGGCGCGCGAAATGGCGGGGTCGCGTCGCGTCCAATCGGCGCGCATCAAGCGCACTTGTTTGGCTGCAAAGTCGGCCAGCACATCGGGTTGGTTAAGCGTGGTTTGTTTGTTGATTTGGCAGGTCACGCACCAAGCGGCTGTGAAGTCGACAAACACCGCGTGGCCTTGGGCGAGCTCTGCTTGGACGGCGCTTGCTGTCCAGGTTTGCCAAGGGTTGCTGAGCTGTGGGGCGGTGCCCACTGCGGCGCTAGCGACTGGCGCTTCTTGTGCGTCTGTATTGGAGTTTGAGACAAGCTCAAGGCCAATCCAGCAAATAGCCACGATGCCCGAGAGTTGAACAACACGCGCCAGCACCGTTTTAAAACGACTCGCCCAAACGGTGAGCGACAGAACCAGCAAGCCGCCTAGCAGCAACATGGACTGCGTCACACTAGTTTGTAGACCAAAGACCCAAAGCAACCAAACGACGGTCGCTAGCATGGGAAAAGCCAGTGCATGTCGCAGGGTGACCATCCACATCCCCGGTTTGGGCAGCGCTTGCGCCACCGCAGGCACCCAGCTTGCAAGTAAGAAAGGCAAAGCCAAACCAAGGCCCATGCAAGCGAATACCGAAAGGGCCTGCCAAGCAGGCATAGTCATCGCCACACCCAAAGAGGCACCCATAAACGGCGCGGTGCAAGGCGAGGCAACCGCAACCGCGAGCACGCCTGAGAGCAATGCGTCGACCACCGGGTGGCGCGATTGCAAAGACACCAGACTTGCAGGCAACACATTGCCCAAGTTAAACACGTCCCATAAATTCAAAGCGATCAGGGTGAAGAGCGCCGCCAAAGCGGCGACAACCGCTGGGGTTTGCAACTGAAATCCCCAGCCCAGCTGTTCGCCCATGGAGCGAAGTAATAAGACGGCACCACCGAGCACCAAGAAGCTCGTCACAACGCCGACGGTATAGGCAACACCCGTCAAACGGCGCATGTGTTTGCTGGCGCTGTGTTGGGTAAAGCCCAGAAGCTTGATCGCCAAAATGGGCAAGACGCAGGGCATGGCGTTCAAAATCAAACCGCCCAAGAGTGCGCCCGCGAGTGCGAGCATGAATCCAAATGCGCTGGTCTGTGCTGCAAGGGGTGGGGCAGAAGATGGGGCGGAGTTTGCCGCCTTTGTGGCTGCTGCTGCAGCAAAGTCTTGGGCTTTGGGGCTGGGCCATGCTCCAGAGACGGGTAAAACCAATTCGATGCCTTGGCGTGATGCATCGGAAGCTTGTGCCACCAGTAGCCAGCCGATTTTTGTGGGGCTTTCGCTGCGCGCCGTGCTCACGGGTAAACGTGCCGACCAAGTGCTCCCTTGCCACGATTGCTCAGCCAGTGCATGTTGGTCCGTCGACGACTCCAAAAGCTCGGGGTCGCTTGGAAAGATGGATAACTTTTGCCCTGCCCAGCCGGGAGGCAGACCCTCTAAAGAAGCCATCAAAAAGTCGCCTTCAAAGCGCGTGGCTTTTTGTGGCGCGTTCAGTTGGGCAGGTTGCTGTTTCAGCAGGGTGGTGAATGCTTGGGCGTGCGGTGCGAAACTGCTTTGCGAAGCAAATTGCAGCCCGAAGTCACCCTCTTGGGGGATGCACTCTAAGCGGCAGACCAGCCAATTGGCATGCAACTGCGCGGGTAGTTGGCCATTTGTAGGCCCGCGATAAGCAGATGTGACCTTTATCGCCACGGCTAAAAGCGCATCACCTTCGAAGCCGTAGTTGGTGAGCGTGCCCGCTGAGAGTTTTTTGGGAAGCGGCCACAGCACGGGCCCCACTTCTAGACCAGGTGGTAACTTAAATTCAAGCTGGGTGGGCAGGCCTGAATCGCCCGGATTGCGCCAATAGGTGTGCCATTCAGGGGTGTGTTGTAGTTGCAAGCCTAGCCAAAAAGTTTTGCCAATCTGCACGCCGTCTGGTGCATGTGCGACCAACTCGGCGCGCACTTGCGGGGTGGAAACCACTGCGCTTTTTGCTGGCGCATGTAGCTGGGCCCATGCCGCGCCTGCGCTAGAGCTGACGAAAACGAGCCAAAACAATAAGCGGATAACAAACATATGCATGGCGCTGATGTTAACGAGGCGATGCTTAGCCTTATTCGCGCCGATCAGTTTTGTGGAGGTAACCGAGGGCGTTTTTCTTCGAAAGTAAGATGCGCCTATGTCCACCGACGCCCGATACACCGCCGCATTAGCCACCCACCGCTGGGCAGCTATGAACAGCCAAGACTTTGCGCAACTCAACCCCGCGCGTGCCGTGGCGGTTTTGCCCTTGGGCGCGACCGAGCAACACGGGCCCCACTTACCACTGAATGTGGACACGGTGTTGGTCGATGGCGTGGTCGATGCCGCGCTAACGCACCTTGACAAACAAGACCCCATATTGGTCTTGCCCACCCAAACTGTGGGACTGAGCACCGAGCACATCGCGTTTGGTGGCACCCTCTCCTTGTCGCCGCAAACCGTGATTTCGCAGTGGTGCGACCTAGGTGCCAGCGTTGCGCGCGCTGGGGTCAAAAAACTTCTGCTTTTCAACGCCCACGGCGGAAATGTCGGGCTGATGGATGTGGTGGCGCGTGAATTGCGTGCCCAGCATGGTTTGATCGTCTACAGCAGTAGCTGGTACAACTTGCCACTCGACGAAAAAGTGATGGCGCAATTCAGTGCCGATGAGCACCGCTTTGGCATCCACGCGGGCGACATCGAAACCTCGATGATGCTGGCGCTTGCCCCTGAATTGGTTGATATGGCGCTGGCGCAAAACTTTGCGTCGACTTCGCAACAACGCGCAGCCACCTACCCTATTCTGGGTAATGGCCGGAGTGCGAAGTTAGGTTGGCATATGCAGGACTACAACCCACAAGGGGCGGTGGGTAATGCGGCAGCGGCTACATCCACCAAGGGCGCGGCTATCGTGAAAAGTGCTGGTGAGCAACTGGCTAAATTACTGCAAGAGTTGATGGACTTGCCACTAAGCACCGTTAGAACTTAGAAGTTTTAGGCATGCGTAATCCAATCCCTATGCTCCGGCCCTGCTAAGTGCGGCAAGCTGTTAAACACCACCAAGTTATGCCGCTTAGGCGTGAAATGGAACTCGCTCACCGAGCTATTGCGCATACGCAAATTCAACTCGATGCTGGTCTCATGTGATGCTTGCAGCACCTGCGCCACTGCGGTTGAGATGGGGCCACCGCTAGAGACGAGCAACACATTCCCCTCGCAGTGCTGGCGCACATGGTCTAGCGCCGAGGTCACGCCTTTTAGAAACTCTGGGTAGGTAGGCATCCCGACGGGAGATGCTGTTCCCGCCATCCATTGCTTTAGCCCGTCGCGCAACATGCGAAAGTGTTCGCGGTAGCCCTCTGGCGTTTTGGTGTTGAAGTTAGCGTTGGGATGCACGGCGCGGATGAGGGCTTCGCTGTCGTATTCGTTGAGCCCTGGCCAATGCAGGGCTTCTAGCGTGCTACCTAAACCGTCTCGAATGCCTTGCAGGGTTTGGGCGTGTCGCTTCAATGTGCCGACCAAGACGGCGTCGAACTTTAAGCCATGCGTCTTCCAATATTCACCTAAACGCCGGCTTTGCTGCGCGCCCATGGCGCTGAGTTGGTCATAGTCTGCGGCGCCAAGGGAGGCTTGGCCGTGGCGTACGAGGTAGAGCTGGCCCATGGGTGTTTGTGCGTAATGCGTTGAACTGGTTTTACTGCTGGGCCATTCTGGCGTTGAATCTGCCGTTGCAGAGTCACAGGTGAGACGAATTTAGGCGGATAGCAATTCCCAGCGTTCTAGGGCTTGCATGAGCGCTGTCTCAATCACCGTATCGCGCGCGTGCAATTGCGCCACTTTGGCGGCGTCGCTGGCGTAGAGTTTGGGGTCGGCCAGGTCGGCTTGCACTTGCTTTTGCTCGGCTTCTAAGGCGGCGATGCGCTCGGGCAGGCCTTCTAATTCGCGTTGCTCTTTGTAGCTGAGTTTGCGGGGTTTGGTGGCTGGCTTGGTGCTACCCGTGATTTTGTTGTTTGCGTTGCTAGAGGCCGCTTTGTCGTGACCTAGTGGCGTTGCGCTAGGGTTATCTGATGCAGGCGTTGTTGTTGCATTTGAAGTCATTTGGTCTTTTGCTCGCCGTGACTCATTCCCGCTTTGCGCCCCACTCAGTTTGATCGCTTGCAAGCCGCTCGCCCTCTTAGATTGGATCAGCCAATCTTGCACGCCGCCTTCGTATTCGCGCCAAAA
>JBBAOY010000037.1:0-1753 GCA_040401095.1 Limnohabitans sp. | reverse complement strand
TTGACGTGTTTGCGCTGGGTGCCAATTTCAATCCACTCGCTGCCTGGGCTGATGAAGTCTTCCAAAGTGGCGTCCATGTCAAGTGCGTTGCGCATTTGGTCGAAGTAGGCCACTTGCAGGTTGGCGCCTTGGCGTACTTTGCCGCTGTCGGCCTCGAGCTCGCCCAAAATCATTTTGAGCAGGGTGGATTTGCCTACGCCGTTTGGGCCGATCAGGCCAATCTTGTCGCCGCGCAAGAAGGTGGCGGAAAAGTTTTTGGCGATGACTTTGTCGCCGAATGATTTACAAACATCGGTGAGTTCGGCCACGATCTTGCCGCTGGCCGCGCCACTCGATAGATCCAGCCTGACGCGACCCACGGCATCGCGGCGTGCTTCGCGGCGCGCGCGCAGGGCTTCGAGCCGCGCGATGCGGCTCTGGCTACGGGTACGGCGTGCTTCTACGCCTTTACGAATCCATACCTCCTCCCCAGCTAGCAGCTTGTCGGCCTTGGCGGTGATGACGGCCTCTTGTGCGAGTTGTTCTTCTTTTTGGGTTTGGTATTGGCCGAAGTTGCCTGGGTAGGAGAGTAAGTGACCGCGGTCTAGCTCGACGATTCGGGTGGCGACGCGGTCTAAGAATGTACGGTCGTGGGTGATGGTGACGATGCTGCCCTTGAAGCCCACCAGCAATTGCTCGAGCCACTCGATGCTGTCGAGGTCTAGGTGGTTGGTGGGTTCGTCCAATAACAGTACGTCGGGCGCGGTGACCAAGGCCTGCGCTAGGGCAACGCGTTTTGCTGTGCCGCCTGAGAGCGAGCTGACGCGCGCAAGGGGATCTAGGTGCAAGCGGTGCAAGGTTTCTTCCACCCGTTGCTCCCAATTCCAGCCGTCTAGGAGTTCGATTTCGTTTTGCATGGCGGTCAGGTCGCCTTCGCCCGTGGTGTAGCGGTCAATCAGGTTGCGCACATGCTGCAAGCCGGCGCTTACCGCCTCCGATACCGTCGCTTCGCCATCGAGTTGCGGCTCTTGCGCTACAAAGGTCACGCGCAGGCTTTGCTGGACACGCAAATCGCCATCGTCTGGCTTTTCAAGCCCGCCGAGTATGCGAAGCAGCGAGGATTTGCCTGCGCCGTTCCTGCCAATGAGGCCAACCCGCTCGTCGGTTTCCAATGAAAACTCGGCGCGATCGAGCAGGGCGACGTGGCCGAAGGAGAGCTGGGCTTGTTGGAGAGTAATTAAAGACATGGGGCATTATCACAAGCCATATTTTTGAAGCATTGCGCGCAACGTCAAAACTGATGTATACTGGCAGGCTTCGCTGCAAACAAGTCAGTTAAATGACGCGCTAACAGCGAGGGGTTACAAAGGTAAAAGTTTTTTGAATTAATTTTGAAAAATCCTAAATTCGATGTATACTGCAAGGCTTCGCTGATCACAGCCAAGATAATCAGGTAACTGAGTAGTTCTTTAAAAAATTACAGCCGATAAGCGTGGGCGTTTGATGGCGATTGCCAAGTTCTTCGGAACTATGTCTTAACTGACATACAAACGCTCATGAGAATAGAAGTGAAGTTCACTTCAATTCCGTTTTTATGAGTTGCTCGAAAGAGCGAAAAAAAATCAAGATCGAACTATAGAGTTTGATCCTGGCTCAGATTGAACGCTGGCGGAATGCTTTACACATGCAAGTCGAACGGTAGAGGGGGCAACCCCTTGAGAGTGGCGAACGGGTGAGTAATATATCGGAACGTGCCCAGTCGTGGGGGATAACG
>JBBAOY010000036.1:4472-23517 GCA_040401095.1 Limnohabitans sp. | reverse complement strand
TTCAACAGACAAATCTTGACTTTGATTACAGTCAGAAAATTGGTTGATTCAGACGATTCTCGAGAAAAGGCTAAGCTGAGTGATAGCGGCGCAACTCTTTCTTTGCACAAACTTTCTGATGAAGTAGATGAGTTCATGAAGATACAAAATAACAAACCCGTCCTAGACGAGGTACTTTCAGGTTTGAAAAAGGACAACTTCTTGTTTCAAAAGCTAAGCAAAAGGGACTTGATACAAGAGTCCTATGGGTCTAAAAAATTCTTAGATCGCATTATTGGTGATTTAAAAGATATGTTGTATTTTTAAAATCTAACACCATATTTTTGACCCTAAACAAACCCACCATCGGTGGGTTTGTTATTTTTTAATACCGACAAATAGCCTTTTGATCATTCTTCTCAAAACCCTATCCCCATGATTTATTTCTCAACCACCATCTTCACCAGCGCATTTCTTTTGTTCATGGTGCAGCCCATCATTGCCAAGCAAATTCTTCCTTGGTTTGGTGGGTCATCTGCTGTGTGGACCACATGTATGGTTTTCTTTCAGATGATTTTGCTTCTGGGTTACTGGTATGCAGACTTTGTAGTGCGCAAACTGTCTAAACGCACGCAGGCCATTTTTCATTCAGTAGTGGTCGTTATTTCTCTCATTTGGCTTCCCATCATTGCAAGTGATGTTTGGAAGCCCGCTGCTGATACGGAACCATCTACAAGAATCTTGTTACTGCTCTTGGTAACAGTTGGCTTGCCCTACCTCCTACTTTCCACCACAGGGCCCTTGGTACAAGCTTGGTTTGCGCGGTGTTACCCGCAAGCCAAGGTGTATCGGTTGTTTGCGCTTTCTAACTTTGCTTCGCTTCTTTCCTTATTGGCCTACCCACCTTTAATAGAACCGCATATTGATTTACATAGCCAAGCTTGGTTATGGAGCGGCTTTTATATCGTCTATGCCTTACTTATCGTTATATCTGCTTGGCATTCAATTCATCACGAAGTAATTGTTGAAATTCCTAAATCTAGTGCTTCAAAGCCAGAAGTAATTGAGGAAGCGCCCACCAAACAAGACTATGCGCTATGGCTTTTGTTAGCCACGCTTGGATCAGTCTTGTTGCTATCTTTTACGAACCACATTACCCAAAACATTGCATCTGTTCCGTTTCTATGGATTGTTCCGTTGGTGCTTTATTTAGTGACTTTCATTTTGGTGTTCGATGTGGGTAGTTCGCGCGGCAAAAGCGGTTGGTATTCTCGGCAGGTTTTTATTCCGTTGTTGTTTACCTTGCTTGCCATCACGACATACGGCATGTATCAGGGATACGCCTCCACCATGAATATTTATGTTGCATTACCGCTGTTTTGCATTTTGCTTTTTGTCGGCTGCATGTTTTGTCATGGCGAGTTGGCTGCAATTCGACCAGCAGCGCAATACATCACACAGTTTTATCTTTGCTTATCCATAGGCGGCGCTGCCGGCGGGTTAATGGTGGGGTTGCTAGCTCCTTTGGTATTTAACTCTTTTGCTGAACTTCCACTAGCGCTTATTTCCTGCGGTCTGTTGGCGAGCTTTGTAATGTGGCGGGCACCTTCATCAACTATCAATGCAAAAGTTAATTCAATCTTGATTGCTTGCGCCTTAGCCATCACGTGCGCAATGTCCTGGCTGCTTTGGCAATACTCGCGAAGCACTGAGCAAACGCTTTTGGAGCACAGAGATTTCTACGGCACCTTATGGGTGCATGAGTCAGATAAAAACAATACGCCTGAGTCCTATCGTGATTTCTTTCACGGCGTTATCAGCCATGGCTGGGAGCACACGTATGAACCTTTGCGCACCAAACCTGTCAGCTATTTTGGTCCAAGCACTGGTATTGCAAAAACAATTACTTTTTACCAACAAGAAGAACCATCGATTCGCGTCGGCATATTAGGCTTAGGCATAGGCATCTTGACCTCCTATGGTCGCGAGACGGATAGCTTCCGAATCTACGAATTAGTTCCTGCTGTAATTGATATCGCAAAGAAGTATTTTTGGTATTTATCAACCTCCAAATCAAAGATTGATTATTTGGTGGGCGATGGACGATTAAGCTTAGAAAGAGAGCAACCAAATCAATTCCACATGCTCAGCGTCGACGCATTTTCTTCAGACTCTATTCCGATGCATTTGATGACGGTCGAAGCTTTGCAGGGATACAAAAAGCAAATCAGAGAAGATGGCGCGATTGTTTATAACGTAACTAACCGATTAATCAACCTAGCCCCTATGGTCAAGTTGATTGCTGACAAGGAAGGCATGGAAGCAGTTTTAATTGCCAATCGACCAACTGAGGATGACCTTTATCGCACAGATTTTGTAGTGGTAACCAATAACAAAAAGCTCATCGCTGCATTAAAGAAAGCCCAAGATTACAAGCCAATTGAAACTCTGCCAAAACTGAAGGCTTGGACTGATAGTTATAACAATTTATTTGATGTCTTACGTTAAACAGCCCAACCTAACCTTTGAATAGAGGTTAAATAAAAAAAGCGCCTTACAAGGCGCTAATTCATTGAATAACTGGCGGAAGCTGTGAGATTCGAACTCACGGAGGACTCACATCCTCGCCGGTTTTCAAGACCGGTGCATTCAACCGCTCTGCCAAGCTTCCGTGTTGAAATTCAAGGCGAGATTGTAATAGGTTTGCACTAACGCCCCACGCAGATCACGTTTCAGGCAAAAACAAAGCTTGTAAATCGCTCAAAAAATCAAAACCACGTGTTGTTGGCACCACACGCTGCAAATCTCGGGTGATCAAGCCTTTTTCTTCAGCGCGAGTTAGTGCAGACTGCAACACCGTCACTGGCAACCCCGTTCGCTCGCTGAAGTCAGCCAACAAAAACCCATCCGGTAACCGCAATGCATTGAGCATGAACTCAAACGGTAAATCCGCGCGCGCAACTTCTTCGCTTTGCGACACAGCCCTGTCTGCGCGGGACGCGTCTAACGCATGTTCCATAAACACACGCGGGTCACGATGACGCACTTGTCGCACCACGCGGTGTGCAAAGCTCAGCTTGCTGTGCGCGCCGGCGCCAATGCCTAAGTAATCGCCAAACTGCCAATAGTTCAGGTTGTGCCAGCAGCGGTGGTTAGGCTTGGCATAGGCCGACACCTCGTACCTTTGCATGCCTGACAAGGCTGTGCGCTCAGTGATACGGTCGAGCATGGCGTATGCGTCATCATCCTGGGGTACTTGCGGCGGAAATTTGGCAAAGACGGTGTTGGGCTCTATCGTCAGGTGATAGACCGACACATGTGGCGGTTCAAACGCAAGTAACGTGTCTAAGTCTTCTTCCAGATGAGCCAAGGTTTGCCCAGGCAAGGCATACATCAAATCAAGATTAAAAGTATCGAACGCGCTGGCGGCCTCTTCAACTGCGGCAATGGCTTGGTCACGATCATGCACTCTGCCTAGCGCTTTGAGGTGCGCATCATTAAAGCTTTGCACGCCTATTGAAAGACGCGTGACACCCGCCGAACGAAATGCTTTGAATCGGTCTTTCTCAAAAGTGCCCGGATTAGCTTCTAGCGTGATTTCGCAATCGGCTTCTAAGTTCAAACGCGCACGCAAATCGCTGATCAAACGGTCAATTGCCTGCGGTGAAAACAAACTTGGTGTTCCACCCCCTATAAAAATACTGTGCACCGCACGCCCCCAAATCAAGGGCAAGCTGTGTTCAAGGTCGGCACACAAGGCGTCCAAATATCGTTGCTCTGGCAACTCTCCGCTTGCACCGCCTTGCCACTCATGCGAATTGAAGTCGCAATACGGGCACTTCTTGATACACCAAGGCAAATGCACATACAAAGACAGCGGCGGCAAACTGCTCAGCGACAGCGTGCCAGGGCGCATCAGGTGTTGTATGTCTTGGCTCATGCGATTACCAAACGCACTTTAAGCATTTGTACAACCTAGTCACGCACCAAACCAATGCTCACGCATCAGCGCCAGCATTTGTCTTGACGATTGCCCGCGATGGCTGTTCTCGTTTTTAACGTCCACAGGCAACTCGGCGAAGGTTTTACCGAAACGCGGGATGTACATGACGGGGTCAAACCCAAAACCGTTGTCGCCAATGGGTTGTCGGGTTATTTCTCCAACGGCACGTCCTACCGCGATCAAGGGCTCTGGGTCATCGGGGTGCTTCACGGCTACCAAGGTGCTGACCAAAACTGCGCGACGGTTGTCGACGTTTTGCATTTGTTCTAGCAAAGCGCGCACATTGTTGTCGTCGCTTTTTTCATAGCCGTATTGGGTGCAGTAATACGCGGTTTGCACGCCTGGCAAGCCACCAAATGCATCCACACACAAACCTGCATCGTCGGCTACCGCGGGCAATCCCGCGAAGCGCGACGCGTGACGGGCTTTGGCTAAGGCGTTTTCTACAAAGGTGTGGAAGGGCTCATCTGCTTCCGAGATATTTAAGTCGCCCTGTTTGACCAACTCCACGCCCAAGGGCGCCAACATGGCTTGCAACTCAGCTAACTTTCCAGCGTTGTTGGACGCCAAAACAATCCGCTTCATGCATCAGCCCTTCAAAGCGGCTTGTTGCATGGCGATGAGTTCGCCGATGCCTTTTTCGGCCAAGGCCAATAAGGCGTTCATTTGGTCGCGGCTAAATGGCGCGCCTTCGGCTGTGCCCTGCACTTCGACAAAGTTACCGTCGGCGGTCATGACAACATTCATGTCGGTGTCGCAAGCAGAGTCTTCGGTGTATTCCAAATCTAGCAAGGGCAAGGGGCCCAACATGCCGACCGATATTGCGGCGACGCCTTGGGTAATAGGCGACGCTGTTAACTTGCCCGCTGCAATCAGATGCGCCACCGCATCTTGCGCAGCGACAAATGCGCCAGTGATGCCAGCGGTTCGCGTTCCGCCATCGGCTTGCAACACGTCGCAGTCCAAGTGGATAGTGCGCTCGCCTAGTTTTTTGAGGTCAAACACCGCGCGCATGGAGCGGCCGATCAGGCGTTGTATTTCTTGGGTGCGGCCAGATTGTTTGCCGCGCGCCGCCTCGCGGTCGCTGCGGGTGTGGGTGGCGCGGGGCAACATACCGTATTCAGCGGTGACCCAGCCTTCGCCAGAGCCTTTTTTGTGGCCTG
Source organism: Limnohabitans sp. (assembly GCA_040401095.1). Lineage (GTDB taxonomy): Bacteria > Pseudomonadota > Gammaproteobacteria > Burkholderiales > Burkholderiaceae_C > Limnohabitans. The sequence continues at coordinate 18,372 of JBBAOY010000036.1, read as the reverse complement.
GGACTTTTTCTTCTACTGAAGCCGTGCACAGCACCTTGGTGTTGCCAAACTCAATCAATACCGAGCCTTCGGCGTGCATGGTGTAGTGACGGGTGATGCTCACAGGGCGCAATTGGTCAGCGGCCCGGGTGTGGCGAGATTCAGGAAGAGCAGTGGTCATAAAAATGCGGCGTGGCTATTTAAAAAACAACATTGTCGGCTAATCAACCCCTCTAACCTTCCTGAGGCAGTAAGAGCCCTTTATTAGTTTTTTTGGAACACGCAGTCATCCAAGGCTCCAACAAAGGCACCCACCCTGAGCCCTGAGATAATTCAATTTTTGACAGCAACCAACTCCCCAATGCCCATCTACAGCATGACCGGCTATGCCAGTGCGCAAGCCGAACTGCCCGCACCCACCCCAGAAGGCCAGCGTCTTCGCCTTGGCTTGGAGATTCGCTCGGTCAACAGCCGGTTTTTAGACCTGACTTTCAAAATGCCCGAGGAGTTGCGTCCCCATGAGGCGGCCGTTCGCGAATTGGTCATGCAACAACTCAAGCGCGGCAAGGTCGAAATACGTGCCCATATTGAAAGCACGGCCGACGCCACGCTGCCTGACCCCTCGCCCAAATTGCTCCAACGCCTTTCGTCTTTAGAAGATGCGGTACATGTTTGGCTTCCTAAGGCGACTCCTTTGTCGGTGGCTGACGTTTTGCGCATGAGTGCATCGCAATCCACCGCCCCCGCAGACATCGCCCCAGCCTTGCTCAAACTGGCAAAAGCCAGCATCCAACAACTCAACGATGCCCGTGCCCGCGAAGGCGCGCGTTTGGCGGATTCGCTCAAAGAGCGTTTGGCCCAATTACGCAAACTCGCGACCCTTGTCCAGCCTTTGGTGCCGCAGTTGGTGGAGCAGCAAAAGACCAAGTTTTTAGAGCGCTGGCGTGAAGCCATGGCTTTGGCAGACGGCACCGCTTTGCCCGAAGCCGCCCAAGACCGCGCCTTGAGCGAAGCCACCGCCTTTGCCATTCGCATTGACGTAGCCGAAGAACTCACCCGCTTGGTGTCGCACTTTGACGAAATGGACGCCTTGCTCAAAAAAGGCGGTAACGCCGAAGGCGTGGGCAAGCGCTTAGACTTTTTGATCCAAGAGTTACACCGCGAGGCCAATACACTTGGATCCAAGTCCGCTACCCTTGAGATGACGCGCATCTCGGTGGATATGAAGGTGTTGATCGAACAACTGCGCGAACAAGTACAAAATTTGGAATGATGGAAAACTTCCCTGGCAACCTTTTTGTAGTCGCCGCCCCCAGCGGGGCAGGTAAATCGAGCTTGGTCAAAGCGTTGATGGAACTCGACGCCAAAGTGCGTCCCTCTGTCTCCCACACCACCCGCGCCCCACGCGGTCAAGAAAAGCATGGGCGTGAATACTATTTCGTTTCCGAGCCCGAGTTCAACCAGATGGTCGCCTCGAACGCTTTTTTAGAGTGGGCCCATGTGCACGGCTATCGCTACGGCACTTCACGCAAAGCGATTGAAGACCGCATCGCCCAAGGCGCCGACGTGGTGCTCGAAATCGACTTCCAAGGTGCAGTGCAAGTCAAAAAGCTGTTTGCCAATGCCGTGTCTATATTTATCTTGCCCCCAAGTTGGGATGAGCTGAAATCTCGCCTGCACAACCGTGGCGAGGACGCCCCAGATGTGATTGACCTTCGCCTCCAAAATGCGGCCGACGAAATGGCCAAAGCCAATGAATTTGATTTCGTTATAATCAACGAATTGTTTGAGCGCGCAGTATTCGACCTAAAAGCTGTTGTTCACGCGCAACGACTCAAATACTCGGCACAGCGCCGAGCTCGGGCGGACGTATTCGACGCCTTAAACCTCAATTGAACCGACTTCTGGAGCATCCATGGCCCGTATTACCGTTGAAGACTGTCTTGAGCGAATTCCCAACCGCTTCCAACTCGTGCTGTGCGCTACTTACCGCGCCCGTATGTTGAGCCAAGGCCACACGGCCAAGGTCGAGAGCAAAAACAAACCAGGTGTTACCGCCTTGCGCGAAATCGCCGCTGGCTTGATCGGCACCGAAATGCTCAAAAAGGTACCTGGTTAATCACCACTTACCTAGGCAAAAAGCACCGTTTTACGGTGCTTTTTTTTCATTACAGGTAAAGTCGGGGCTATGAGCGCCCTCCAATCCCCGATTGCCCGTGTAACCGCCAAAGACAAAACGGCGGCTAAATCCGCTGCGGCCAACGCGGCGGCAGCAAGTTTTGCAGCGCTCACCGCCAAATTAGATTACTTGAGCCCAGAAGGTTTAGCCCAAGTTCGCCGCGCCTATAAATATGCAGACGAAGCGCATTTAGGCCAGATGCGCAACAACGGCGAGCCTTACATCACCCACCCAATCGCCGTCGCCGCCCAATGCGCAGAGTGGAAGTTAGACGCCCAAGCACTTTGCGCCGCCCTATTGCACGACGCGATGGAAGACTGTGGCATCACCAAAGTCGATTTGATCGAGCGCTTTGGCATCCAAGTGGCGGAGTTGGTCGACGGTTTGACCAAACTCGACAAACTCGAATTCAACACCCGAGAAGAAAACCAGGCCGAGTCTTTCCGCAAAATGCTGCTGGCCATGGCGCGCGACGTACGTGTGATCTTGGTCAAACTTGCCGACCGCAGCCATAACATGCGCACCATGGGCGATATGCCGCGCAGCAAATGGAACCGAATTTCCAGCGAAACGCTGGAGATTTATGTGCCGATCGCTCACCGCCTGGGTCTCAACCAAACTTACCGCGAACTGCAAGAACTCGCCTTCCAACATTTGATGCCTTGGCGCTACCAAGTGCTGGGCAAAGCCGTCAACAAAGCGCGCCAGCGCCGTCGTGATTTGATGAAGCGCGTGCAACAAGAAGTGGAAACCGCTTTCACCAAAGCGGGTTTGTCGGTTCGCATCTCAGGGCGAGAAAAAACCCTCTACTCCATTTACAACAAAATGGATTCCAAGCACCTGAGTTTTGCGCAAGTCACCGACATCTATGGCTTTCGCCTCATCTTGCCGCAGGTCACTGACTGCTATACCGCCATGGGCGTTTTGCACCAACTCTACAAACCCGTACCCGGCAAGTTCAAAGACCATATTGCGATTGCCAAACTCAACGGCTACCAGTCTTTGCACACCACTTTGGTAGGTCCGTCTGGTTTAAACGTCGAATTTCAAATGCGTACCGAGCCTATGCACTTGGTCGCCGAGTCTGGCGTGGCAGCGCATTGGCTCTACAAATCTAGTGGCGCCTCTAAAGAAAACAGCGATAACCTAGGCAACAAATGGTTGCAGTCTTTGTTAGACATCCAAGACGAGACGCGTGATGCGACTGAGTTTTGGGACCATGTCAAAGTCGACTTATTCCCCGATGCGGTCTATGTGTTCACGCCCAAGAGCCGCATCATGGCGATGCCACGCGGCGCCACGGTGGTCGACTTTGCCTACGCCGTGCACAGCGATGTGGGCGACCATGCCACCGCGGCCAAGATCAATGGCACCTCAGTCCCGCTGCGCACCGAAGTTTCCAATGGCGATGTAGTGGAAGTCGTCACCTCACCTGAGGCCACACCGAACCCTGCATGGCTAGGTTTTGTGCGCACAGGACGGGCCCGCTCCAAAATTCGCCACCATCTCAAAACCATGGCGCAAACCGAGTCGAAAGATTTAGGCGAAAAGCTTTTGGCGCAAGCGTTGCGCGCGGAAGGCATTGAGAACATGCCTGCTATCGACGCCAAAACTCAGATCTTGTGGGAAAAACTTTTACGTTTCACTGGCAGTAAGTCTTTAGACGAATTGCTGGTCGATATCGGCTTGGGCAAACGCGTAGCAAGCATCGTGGCGCGCCGCTTGGCTAAATTGCTATCAGAAGTCGGCCAAAAACCTGACCCGCTACTGATGAGTCGCGAACGTTTCACCGCGCATGAAACCATTTCACAAGGTAGTGTGGTGGTCGACGGCAGCGAGAACGCATCGGTGCAATACGCACCTTGCTGCAGACCTATTCCGGGCGACCCGATTCTGGGCTATCTGGGACGCGGCGAAGGCTTGGTAGTCCACCATGAAACCTGCTCGGTCGCCCAACATTTGAAATACAAAGACAGCGAACGCTTTATTGCTGTGGAGTGGTCGGATGAGCCTATTCGAGCCTTTGAAGCTGGCGTGGTGGTGACTGTTAGCAATGCCAAAGGCGTATTAGCCCGCGTTGCATCGGCGATTACCTCGGCAGAAGCAGACATCAACTTTGTCAACATGCCAGACGAAGTCTCTGGCCAAGAAACCGCCGATTTGCGCTTTGTGATCGCCGTGCGCGACACCACCCATATCGAAGCCGTGTTGCGCAACTTGCGCCGCTTGCAATCGGTGATGAAGGCAGACCGAGTGACGTCGGGTTCTGCGCGGGACTCTCACCCTAGCAACCATCGTTAATTCATAGAGTTGGCACTGTTTTAAGCAACGCCGGGACTATTGCAAGCACAGGCACTTGCGTAAGTTGAGTTACTGCAAAGCTTGCGGATATTTGACACTCAGCACTTCAACTTCTTGCACCCCAACTGGCGTGACAAGTTTGACCACATCCCCCTCCCGCGCCTTGATCAAAGCGCGGGCTATTGGTGAAATCCATGTCACCTCGCCTTTCAGACTGTCGGCCTCATCGATTCCCAAAATCGTGACAGTGCGCTCGTCACCCGCCTCTTCCACATAGGTCACGGTCGCACCAAAAAAAACTTGGTCTTTGCCAGCATGTACGCTGGGGTCTGTGACCTCCGCAATCTCTAGGCGTTTGGTCAAAAAGCGGATGCGTCGGTCAATCTCGCGCAAGCGTTTTTTGCCGTAAATGTAGTCACCGTTTTCGGAGCGATCGCCGTTGCTGGCAGCCCAATGCACGATATCCACCACCTTGGGGCGCTCGTTATCGATCAGTTCAAAGAGTTCAGCGCGCAAGTCTGCATAGCCTTTGGGGGTGATGTAGTTTTTACCGCCTACAGGCAGAGGTGGAAGGCCTTCATCTTCGTCTTCAGTATCTGATTCGCGGGTGAAGGCTTTACTCATACGCAAGCTTGTTTCAAGTCAACTCGAACCCGCCAGCAATTCGGAGCGCTTCGGTCGAGGTGTCTATCAATGCATCGGCCAATGCCTGCGCCAGTTGCGGTTGCTGCGCTTGTGCAGAAATACCCAAGGCATAGACCGTGGCCAATTCAAACTCTTGCGGCAAGACGCCGACCAAATCCACACCCTCGGTGTATTTGATTTCTGTGACTTGGGTGCAACCAATCACTGGGCCGGTTGCCAGAGCCATTTCTTTCATCGCCGTCGCGCCATTCGGAAAGGTGCGAAAACGGTCTGCTAATTCAATATCTAACCCCAAGGTTTGCAGCACCTTGAAGAAGTGAATGCCTGCAGTGGCCAGCTTAGGGTCTGGAAAGTAAATACCCTCAGCCGCACGAAACGCGGCCTGCAAATCAGCGCGGGTAGCAATAGCGGGATGGGTGCTGCCGTGTTTCACGGCGATACCTGTTTTGACCACTCCCAAAGCGCGCAAGCTGCCAGCTTTGACATGGCCGCTATCGATCAAACCTTGCACCAAGGCTTTGGAAAGAATCACCACGTCGCAAGGGGTTCCTTGGAGCAGCGCTTCTTTCATCGCACCGACGGCGCTGAAAGTGCCGTGCAATTTGCAACCGTGCTTCGCCTCAAACCCGGCCTTCAATGGATTGACCAACCCAGCGGCTGCACCGCCGCTTAGAAGAAACAGATCCATCTCAATCTGCCTTCGCGCCAGAGACTTTCACAATCGTCGCCCACTTGGCCACGTCATCTGCCACATATTTGGCAAATACGGGCGCAGTCATCGACATCGCTACGGCACCTTGCTTGGCCCAGGTGGCTTTGACATCCGGCGCATTCACAATTTTGTTGATCTCGGAATTCAAGCGTTGCACGATCGCGTCTGGCGTGCCAGTAGGCGCCATGATGCCTAACCAAATCAAAGACTCGTATTTGGGCACGCCGTCTTCATTGACAGTTGGTAATTCAGGGGCAACCGTCGAGCGGCTTCGCCCTGTAGTTGCAAGACCGCGCACTTTGCCCGCCTTGATGTTTTCAGTCATGGTGGTGACGGCGTCAAACATCACATCTACTTGCCCAGACAACACGTCTGTGCGTGCAGCGGCGCTGCCTTTGTAGGGGATATGCGTCATGTTCACACCGGCCATGTATTTGAATAACTCACCCGCCATGTGGTAGGGCGTGCCGTTGCCAGAGGAGGCGTAATTGATCTTGCCGGGGTTGGCTTTGGCGTACTTGATGAGCTCTGGCAAATTTTGCGCAGGCACGCTGGGGTGGGCAACTAGCACCAAGTCTGAGTAATTGATAGGCGCAATTGGCACAAAGTCTTTGAGCAAGTTGAACGGACGCACCGGTATCAAAGACTCGTTGACCGTTTGCGTGTTGGACATCATCAACAAGGTGTATCCGTCTGGCGCGGCCTTGGCCGCAGCATCGGTGCCGATGATCGAGCCCGCACCAGGGCGGTTATCCACCACAAAAGTTTGTCCAAGCGCTTCTTGCAAACGCTGCGCCATAAAGCGCGCATAGTTGTCCGCTGGACCGCTGGCCGCAAAAGGCACGATGATTTTGACGGGGCGGTTGGGATAGGCTTGTTGGGCAAAGCCAGCCAAGCTAGCGGCTAGCAAACCCAAAAGAAGAACACCACGCTTTAAAAAATTCGATTGCATTTTTTCTATCTCCATCTAAGGGGTTAAACAGCACCGCGCGTGTTCGTATACAGCGCATACACCGAGTGGCTGGCTGCCATAAACAATCGGTTGTTTTTAGCGCCACCAAAACACACATTGGCGCAACGCTCTGGCAAATGGATATGCGCGATGGCAGTTCCGTCTGGCGAGAAAACACGCACACCGTCAATTTTTTCAGGGTCAGCACCGGTCGAGCCATCGCTGCCCCAGCCGCACCACAAGTTACCCTGCACATCCACCGCGAAGCCGTCGATCGCTCCGTGGTCTTTGGCTTCGGTAAACAAACGCTTGTTGGTGAGTTTTACGCCACCGCTGTCCTGCGCTTGCACGTCGTAAGCCCACAGTTTTCTGTAAGGCTGCGCGCGGCTCTCCACCACGTAAAGCACCGACTCGTCTGGTGAGAACGCCAAACCGTTAGGGCCTTGCAAGTCTGGCACGATTTGCTGCAGCGCACCCGTCTCAGGCGCAATGCGATACACAGACGCGACGACCTCAGAGTTGGCTGGGTCGCCCTCCCAGTCCCCTGAAATTCCAAAAGGCGGATCGGTAAACCAGATAGCGCCATTGCGTTGGCAAATGATGTCGTTAGGCGAGTTGAGGCGTTTGCCTTCAAAGTGATCTGCCAATACCGTGATGCTGCCGTTGTACTCGGTGCGTGTAATGCGCCGCGCTTGGTGCTCACAGGTCAACAAACGGCCTTGCATGTCGCGCGCCAATCCATTGGCGTTGTGCGAGGGTTTTCTAAATTCGCTGACTTGGCCGGAGGCATCGTCCCAACGCAAGATACGGTTGTTTGGAATGTCTGACACCAGCAAGTAGCGCCCATCGCCAAACCATTGCGGGCCTTCGCCCCAGCGTAGTCCGCTGGCGATTTGTTCGACGCTGCTGCTGAACAAACGCAACTTCAAGAAGCGCTCGTCGAGCACCTCAATGCGCGGGTCAGGATAGCGTGAATTGGTTTCGAAAGAGATGGAAGGCCCGTGAGTCATGTCGCCCGCCTTAGATAGGAGCGTTTTTAACAAAACCGCCGCCTTGGTAAATCACAGCAGGATCGTTCAAATCGAGAGAGAGTTGTCGCGACTCGACCGCATTTTTAAATACAGCGGAGGTGTCTTTCGGGTTAAAGCCAATATGTTTGGCTGATGCGTTGTCCCACCACACCAACGGGTTGTCAGACATGCCATAAATGACGCTGAACCCCACCACGGGTGAACTCAAACTTGCCAACACCAAACGCTCAAGATCGTCATAGCTCAGCCATGTAGCCAACATGCGACGGTCTTTTGGCTCGGGATATGACGAGCCAATACGCAAGCACACGGTTTCAATGCCGTAGCGGTCAAAGTAAAAACGGGCAATGTTTTCACCAAAGGCTTTGCTTAAACCGTAGTAACCGTCTGGACGCACAGGCATGGTGGGCGCGACGGTTTCGCTTTGTTTGTAAAACCCCGTGACATGGTTGGAGCTAGCAAACACAATGCGACGCGTGCCGTTTTTGCGGGCGGCTTCATACAGGTTGTAGATACCGACAATATTGGCCGGCAAGATTTCGTCAAATGGCCGTTCGATGGAGACACCCCCCAAATGGACCACGCCGTCCACACCTTCGAGCAATGCGTCGACCGCTTGGGCGTCTTGTAAGGCTACCGGCATCACCTCTTCGCCGGTTTTAGCAGCCTCGAGTGCTGAAATATCACTGACCCTGAGGGTTTGGCAGTGGGCTTTGAGGCGTGGACGCAAAACGCGACCCAAAGCGCCTGCAGCTCCAGTGAGTAACAAACGGGGGTACAAAATGGCTGGTGTGGTGGTCATGTGGGGAGGTGAAATTTAGTTTGAAGTAGGAATTTGAAAGTATTCTGCCATTCGTATGATGAAACCCTATGGGGGTCAACACCGAGGTATCTAATGTGCGCCCAAGGCGCACCCAATCAGGGCGCTGGCACCACTTTGGTGTAAACCCTTTTTGTATACAAACCAAAGTCGAGCACAATTTGACCCTAACATTGCCCAAAGATAGGTTGCCACCTGGGCACCTTTATTGCAAGTACATCTTTTGTAAAACCACGCACACGCACTAGGAGAACCCATGATCAAGCGCTCTTTTCTGAAAACTACCCTCGGCTTGGCATGTGCCATGAGCTTTGGCTTGGCCTCGGCCCAGACCACACCCATCAAATTCCAGTTGGACTGGCGTTTTGAGGGTCCAGCTGCCTTGTTCTTGGTTCCCGTCGCCAAAGGGTATTTCAAAGACGCCAAGTTGGACGTCACTGTGGACGCTGGCAACGGTTCAGGTGGCGCGGTCACCCGCGTGGCTTCTGGCTCTTATGACTTAGGCTTTGCCGATTTGGCCGCCTTGATGGAATTCCACGCCAACAATCCCGACGCGCCTAATAAGCCTGTCGCAGTGATGATGGTCTATAACAACACGCCCGCATCCGTCATGGCCTTGAAAAAGTCTGGCATCAAAACCCCAGGCGACTTGGCAGGCAAAAAATTGGGTGCCCCTGTTTTTGACGCAGGCCGCCGCGCATTCCCCATCTTTGCCAAAGCCAACGAGATCGGCACCGTCAATTGGACCGCGATGGACCCACCTTTGCGTGAAACCATGTTGGTGCGTGGCGATGTCGACGCAATCACTGGCTTTACTTTCACCTCCTTATTGAATATCGAAGCGCGTGGCGTCAAGGCCGAAGACGTGGTGGTGTTGCAATACCCAGACTACGGTGTGAAGTTGTATGGCAACGCCATCATCGCCAGCCCCAAAATGATCAAAGAGAACCCCGCGGCTATCAAAGCGTTTTTGAGCGCATTTGCCAAAGGCATGAAAGACGTGATCAAAGACCCCGCCCAATCTATTGAAACAGTCAAAGCGCGTGACGGCATCATCAACGTCGAGCTCGAAACCCGCCGCTTGAAACTCGCGATTGATACCGTCATCAATAGCCCAGACGCCCGCGCTGAGGGTTTTGGACAAATCAAAGGCCCCCGTTTGTCTTTGATGGCGTCGCAAGTCTCTGACGCCTTCAACACCAAAACCCGTGTCAAAGCCGATGAAATTTGGAACGGTTCTTTCTTGCCACCCGCCAAGGAACTCGACGTTTTACCTGCACCCAAAGCAGTTGCGAAGAAATAAACCCACGGCGACTTGATGACTGCAACTGCTGACAACTTTGTCGACTTCCAAAATGTATGGCTGGCCTACAACGATGAACTCTTAGCGAAGGACCACTTCGCAGTTGAGGACATCAACTTGCAGGTCAAACAAGGCGAATTTATTGCCATCGTGGGGCCTTCAGGTTGCGGCAAGTCCACCTTTATGAAGCTCACCACGGGTTTGAAAAAACCTAGCCGTGGTGAGATTTTTGTAGACAAACAGCCCGTCACAGGGCCGCTCAAGATCAGTGGCATGGCGTTTCAAGCGCCATCGCTTTTGCCTTGGCGCACCACGCTCGACAACGTGTTGTTGCCGCTTGAAATCGTCGAACCCTTCCGTACGCAATTCAAAGCGCGCAAGCAAGAGTTTGAAGCTCGCGCCATCAAACTTTTGCAAACTGTCGGTTTGGGCGGATACGAGCGTAAATTCCCTTGGGAGCTGTCCGGTGGCATGCAACAACGCGCCAGCATTTGCCGTGCGCTCATCCATGAACCCAAGATGCTGCTACTCGACGAGCCTTTTGGCGCGCTCGACGCATTTACCCGAGAAGAACTCTGGTGCACTTTGCGCGATTTATGGACAGAGCAAAAGTTCAATGTGATTTTGGTCACCCACGACTTACGCGAATCCGTGTTTCTGGCCGATACCGTCTACGTTATGAGCAAAAGCCCTGGACGCTTTGTTGTCAAGCGCCACATCGACTTACCGCGTCCGCGTGACCTAGAAGTCACTTACACACCGGCCTTCAGCGACATCGTGCACGAGCTGCGCAGCCACATTGGGGCGATCAGAAAATCATGAGTTCAAAACAATTAGAACGTTACGCACCTTGGGGCTTGTTAGTCCTCACTATCGCTTTGTGGCAAATTATTTGCAGTGCTTTCGCGGTATCCGAATTTATTTTCCCAAGCCCCTTGCGCATTTGGCAGCAAATGGTGGAGTTTCGAGACGTGATTGCTGGGCATGCATGGCGCACTTTTTGGGTGACCATGGCAGGCTTTGGTATTGCCATACTGGTGGGCGTGCTGCTAGGGTTTGTTATCGGCAGTTCACGCTTGGCTTATGCGGCGGTCTATCCCCTTATGACAGGCTTTAACGCTTTGCCCAAAGCGGCCTTTGTGCCAATTTTGGTGGTGTGGTTTGGCATTGGCGTCGGTCCTGCGATCTTGACGGCGTTTTTGATCAGCTTTTTCCCGATCATGGTGAATATCGCAACAGGCTTGGCCACCCTGGAGCCTGAATTGGAAGATGTGTTGCGCGTTTTGGGCGCGAAGCGCTGGGACGTATTGGTCAAAGTCGGCTTGCCCCGTTCCATGCCTTATTTCTTTGGCTCGCTCAAAGTTGCTATCACTTTGGCGTTTGTGGGCACCACCGTGTCTGAAATGACTGCTGCTAATGAAGGTATCGGATATTTACTGATATCTGCAGGTTCTGCCATGCAAATGGGTTTGGCATTTGCTGGATTAGTAGTTGTGGGTGCTATGGCCATGGTGATGTATGAACTTTTTAGTTATGTAGAAAAAAATACCACCGCCTGGGCGCACCGTAGTTCGCAAAACTAATCCGTTATCATCTTTTGCTTCTCGGTTGATTTTGTTGTTTTTGACAATAATGTTGCTTTTCCACATTCAACTGCTAAAAAATTATGGAAACTTCGTCCGAACACCCTCACCACACACACCACCCTGTAGACACTGGAACCGACTGGTTCTTTTTAATATTCATGGTTTTTATCGTCTTTGCGGTCACGTGGTTAGGCATCATTAACTTCACTGAAGCCAGAAAAACCGAAGTCGCTAAATTAAATGGCGAAGCTTGGGTTGAGTGGTTAACTGAACAAGGCACCAAACGTTTTGAGGCAGATTACAAAATTGAAGCCTGCAAAGGTGGTGTCAAACCTACAGCCGATGCTGCAAAGTCTGATACGCCTGTTTTGGGCACTTGGGGCGCGTGTTTTGACTACATCATTAAAAACACGGACCTCAAGGACCAAACCAACACCTTTTTCAATAAACCCCCAAATTTGATTGAAAAATGCATCCCCACAGATTTGTCCACAACAGGGGCTATCGTTATAGAGGACCTGATGCCCACCCCACCAGGTTCTGCCATTCCATTTGTGGGATCGCAACTGGTCGAAACAGACCCCATCGATTACAAAATGCAGTTGCGCGTCTCTGTGTGCGACAAAGGCGGTTACGCCATCAAAGTTGCTGAGTTTGAATTCTGAGGTGCCCCATGGAAAGATCTAAAGACCAATTCTTAAAGAACCTCGACGTTCACGCTCTGCTAGGACAAGAGGAAAAAGAAGCCAATATCCCCAAAGACTTGCCTATGCGGAAGTGGTTGTATGCCTGGCTGTTGGATCCCAATATTGAGGGCAACCACCAAAAATCTCTAGACAAATGGATCAGCTTGCTGATCATTGCCAATTTATTCTCTTTGGTGTTTGAGCATGTGCCCGCAGTGTTCGAGCCGAATCAACTCTGGTTTGAGATTTTCGATATTTTTTCTGTCGTGGTGTTCACTATTGAATACCTCTTACGCTTTTATTTGGCGCCAGAAGATGAAGAATTCAAAACGCGCAAGCACTCGCGCTTTGCTTACGTCAGAAGTCCTTTTGCCATCATTGACTTCTTTGCCATAGCGCCTTTCTACCTCAAGTTGTTAGGCCTAGACCTTGACTTGCGCGTATTGCGGTTCTTGCGGTTGTTGCGGATCATGAAGCTATTTCGCATCATCATTCCAGCTATTGCCGAGTTCAAAGAACTCAACAAAGGCCGTAGCTTCCGTCAAAAAGTGCACGCATTGGTTTTTCCAAGCCCTTTTGGTGGAACTGCCCAAGTCATCTTTGAGGTATTCATTGCAGTTTGGGTATTACTGTCTGTGTTAGCCGTGATTTTGGAATCCGTGCAAAGCATCTCCTACATATTGGCCATGCAGTTTGTGGTCTTAGACGCCGTAGCTGTAGGTATCTTCTCGCTTGAGTTCGTTATGCGCATTTACGCGTGCCCCGAAGAACCCGGGTTCAAAGGTGCTATCGGTGGGCGTTTCAAACAATTCCGTTCCCCCTCTACTTTTATTGACTTCTTGGCCATCCTGCCCTTCTTCCTTGAAGTCTTCTTGCATCACTTGATTGATTTGCGTTTCTTGCGAGTCTTCCGTTTGGCACGTTTACTCAAACTGACCCGCGGTAACGACGCAACGGTCACGCTTTTCAGAGTGATCAAGCGCGAATGGCCCATGATCAGTTCCGCTGCATTCATCATGATGCTGTTGGTGGTGCTTACCGCAAGCTTGGGCTTTTTGTTTGAGCACGAAGCCCAAGCCGAAAAGTTTGACAACATTCCCAACTCTATTTATTGGGCGGTGATTACCTTGGCATCTGTGGGCTATGGTGATATCTCCCCTATCACCCCGATTGGCCGTGCCATGACAACCGTCATGGCGCTGGTTGGTATCGGTATTTTTGCCATCCCTGCAGCTTTGTTGGCATCTGCATTTAGTGACGAGTTAGCGAAAGAGCGTGATGCGCTGAAGGCCAATTTGTTCGCTATTTTGAAAGACGGTCATATTGATGAGGAAGAGGCCTTGGTCATTCGCACAGAAGCCAAACGCTTACACCTCACGATTGAAGAGGTCAACTCGTTGATTGAAACCGTGATCAAAGAACACGAACTCGAAGAACGCAATCCTTGGCCAGTTCACAAAATTGCTGAGAAACCTGAACTCGCAGTCGAACATTTCAAAGCGTTGCTTGGCCAAATTCGACAATTGGGCGTTCACACGGATCGGGATGAGTTTGAAAAGCTTGCGGCTGACAAGCGCTACCTATCAGATGCCGAACTAGAACTTTGGCACAAGATTCAAAGCAAATAGTCATAAAACTATCGTTGTTTTCTCTCTAAACTACATGCCACTCTTTCAAAGGAGTGGCATTGTCTTTCAAGCCAACGC
>JBBAOY010000036.1:0-4372 GCA_040401095.1 Limnohabitans sp. | reverse complement strand
CTCTAAACTACATGCCACTCTTTCAAAGGAGTGGCATTGTCTTTCAAGCCAACGCAAGTGCATCTTTCAATTTATAAAAATAATGACCTCTGGTTTTAAACATACCCTCATGGAGATCATGGATGGCTCACCCAACCATGTAGCCAGCCGCTGGGTTGAACTTGCTATCACCATCGTGGTGTTGGTCAATTGCTCCGCTGTCATCTTGGATTCTGTGCCTGAGATCCACGCGATCTACAAAGACTTCTTTCACGAACTAGAGTTCTGGAGCGTGATGTTCTTCACCACCGAATACATCGCCCGCGTATGGTCTCTGGGCGCTAAATTTGCAGCGTCTGAAGGCGGCAGTTGGAAGGGGCGACGCCAATATATCTTCAGCCCATTTGGCTTGGTGGACTTCTTTGCCACCATGCCTTATTACATGCACATATTTTTCCCATATTTAGATTTGCGCATCTTGCGCGTGCTGCGCTTGTTACGTATTTTGAAGCTCTCCAAATACAACACGGCTTTGCAAGATTTGTTTCAAGCGGTCTACTCAGAACGGCAAGCCTTTGGTTCTGCCGTTTTCTTACTCACCATCGCAACCATCGTCTCTGCTTCGCTCATGCACTTTGCGGAAGGACATGAACAACCCGAGTTTTTCGGCACGATTCCGCATTCGATTTATTGGGCCATCATCACGATTACATCGGGTTATGGCAACGTAGAGCCTGTGACAAAAGCCGGCGAAGCCATCGCACTCATCACCGGTTTCTTAGGCGTGTGTATGGCTGCGATCATGACGGGTATCGTGGCCTCTGCGTTCTCCAACCAAGTCGCTCGCAAAAAGGCGGCTTTCGAAGCGCAAATTCGCGAGATATTTTCTGACGGCGTTGTCTCGGAAGAAGAAACAGAAACGCTCAAACGCCTGCAAGCCCATTACCGCTTATCCGATGTTCAGGTCGAGGCCATGCTGCAGCGTGCGCAAAACAAGACTGTCATGAAGGGCTAATTGACCATGACATCTATAAATCGCATGCGTCGAAGAGCCTATGAAATCATGGATGGCGCCGTCCCTGATAAATACAGCCACTTTGTTGAAGTCTTTGTGGCCTTGCTGGTGGTGGCCAATGTGATCGGCATCATTTTGGAATCTGTACCTGACATACATGAGGCATATGAAGCCTACTTTCATGCATTTGATTTATTCAGCGTCGCAGTGTTTTCTGTTGAGTTCGTTGTGCGTGTCTGGTCCTATGGCGAAAAATATTTTCACGATGAAGACGGCTCGGAATGGAAAGGCCGTAAAGAGTATTTATTTAGCTTCTACGGCATCATCGACTTTGTCAGTACCGTGCCGTTTTATTTACAGCTGATCTTGCCTGGTGCGGATTTGCGAGTACTGCGGATGTTCCGTTTGTTACGGATTTTCAAACTCTCGCGCTACAACAGCGCATTTGACGATATGGTGGCGGCCGTCAAAGCGGAGCGCGATTCGTTCTCTTCTGCTGTTTTCTTACTGTTCATCAGTTGCCTGTTGTTTTCTTCGCTGATCTACATCATTGAAGGCCACGAGCAACCCGAAATATTTCCCTCTATTCCTGCCGCAATGCATTGGTTTGTTATCACCATCGTTGCAGGTTGGGGCAACGTAGATCCTGTCACCTTTGTGGGCACTATTTTGGTCATCTTCACGCAAATTTTGTCTATTGCTCTGGCCGCGATTTTGACGGGTGTAGTGTCTACTGCTTACACAGCACAAGTTGAGCGCCGCCAAGCAATGTATGAAATGGAAGTGCGTTCAGTTTTGGCAGATGGTGTTGTGACCGAGGAAGAACTGGCCAAACTAAAAATCATGCAAGCCAAACTTGGAATGACTGACGACCAAGTTGCAGCCATTGCGGCACAAATAGAAGAAGAGAAGAAACTATCAGAGCCTGGTAATTCTTAAATTTCTCACTCCATACAAACCTCTATGACAATTTTTTATGAGCCACGCAACGGGCACGGACTGCCTCACGACCCCTTCAATTCCATCGTAGGCCCTCGCCCTATCGGCTGGGTCTCTTCAAAAAGCGCCAGTGGCATTTTGAATTTAGCGCCCTATAGTTTTTTTAATGCGTTCAACTATGTCCCACCCATCGTTGGGTTCTGCAGTGTCGGCGCCAAAGACTCCTTACGCAATGTGCAAGAGACAGGTGAATTTGTCTGGAACTTGGTAACGCGTCCTCTAGCAGAAGCCATGAACAAAACGTGCGCGCCTGTCCCACCAGAAATCAACGAATTTGAATTGGCTGGGCTCACACCCCAAGCATCGAATATCGTGCAAGTACCCCGCGTGTTGGAGAGCCCTGTTGCCTTCGAATGCCGTTGCACCCAAATTGTTCAACTACAAGGCCATGACCAACAAAAGGTCAATTCGTGGTTGGTGCTTGGTGAAGTCGTTGGTATTCACATCGATGAACGTTCACTCAAAGACGGTATTTACGACACCGCCAACGCGCAACACGTGATGCGTGGTGGTGGTCCTGCAGATTACTTCAGCGTAGGCCCAGAACAGTTATTTTGCATGTCTCGGCCTACTGCTTAATTCGTAAATGCTAAGGCCTCGGTTTTAAGCCTTAAGATGCCAAGACTATGCGCATCACACATTCAACAGAATCTCTTCAAACAAACCAAACGCGACGGCAATTGCTATTAGGTGCAGGTGCTTCCGTACTAGGTTTGGCTCCTTTTATTTCACATGCAGATACATGGCCTACCAAGCCACTACGATTAATTGTTCCTTTTGCCCCAGGCGGTAGTTCAGAAATAGTTGCACGCGCCTTAGCAGGCGAAATGAGCAAAACCATCGGACAAAGCGTCTTTGTAGAAAACAAACCGGGTGGTGCCGGCAACATCGCCATGCAAGAAGTCGCTAACGCCACCGACGAACACACGCTGATCTTGGGACATATCGGCACTTTGGCTGTGAACCAATACATCTTTGCCAAACTGCCCTACGACCCGATCAAAGACTTCACACCCATCACACTCATATCTAAAGTGCCTAGCCTGTATGTAGTGCACCCCGACTTGCCCGTGAAAAACTTGAAAGAGTTTGTCGCTTACGCCAAAGCCAATCCAGCGCAACTCAACTATGGATCAGCAGGTAACGGCAGTGCGGGACATTTGGCATTTGAATATTTAAAAATGACCACGGAGACATTCGTGCTCCACGTGCCCTATCGTGGTACGGGTCCCATGCTCACAGATTTACTTGCCGGTCGATTGCAGGCTGCAGCAGTTGGAGCCCCAGCCCTTTTGCAGTTCATCAAAGCAGGCAAACTGCGTTGCATTGCTACTGGCACTAGCACGCGCTTGCCTCAACTACCTGATGTGCTCACTGTCGCCGAACAAGGTTACAAAGGCTTTGAGATGACGCAGTGGTATGGCTTGCTTGCACCTAGCAAAATGGCCAAAGTAAATATTGACAAGCTAGAAAAAGAAGCCATCGCGGCAACGCGCGGCAAGATTGTGAATGACAAACTCAGCCAAGATACTGCTCTAGCGGTTGGCAATACAAGGGCTGAGTTTGAAGCGTTTATAAAGCTAGAGAATGCGCGGTGGAAGCCAGTGATTGCTAGAGCGCAGATTAAGCCTGAAGGACTTTGACCTCTTTTTAAAGCTGTTGACTTTCAAAGGATAGACGGGGCCAATGGAATATGCCCCGTCTATTTTTCATACTGTTAGGCTTAATGTTTTTATAAAACTGCGTAGTGCATGGCATCCTTATTATGTTGATAAAAATGACCAAGGCTGATACCCGCCATTGTTGCACCTCCAGCGATTAAAGTTGCCGAAAGTACAAGTGGTAATGTTGGTGCTATTGCTACGGCAGCAGCGGCTTCAGCCACACCCACAGCGACCGGTGCTACGGCGGCGGCGGCGGCCGGCATGACGGCCATTGCGCCTGTTCCTAAAACTGCCCCAGCTGCCCCAGTATCGGCTAATGTGGAACCAATAACTATTGCTTCAATTCCGCTTGTCGCCGCTCCGGCGGCGGCGGCTCTACTTGCTGCTTGAGTCAACAACGCTGCCTCTGGGTATAGATGAAGTAGGTTGTCAGCTCTAATTGCTGAACAACACCAACCCAACCCACCAACCATAGAACCTGCGCCGCTACCTAACAAAAGACCTTCAATGGCAGCATTATCAAACCCCCCTTTGTATGCATCGAAGATATGTTGATTGGCCTCTTCAGCCGGAACTTTAGCTTGAAGCCTGCGTGGATGCATCAGAAGGTCGCTGGAGTGTTGTTGATCATGATGCACATGAACAACGGCAACATTTTTTTTGAGTTAATTGGGCCTTGAAAAGGCTTCTGGATAGACTGAAAAAAACTCTTAAT